>ONBG01000069.1 GCA_900316015.1 uncultured Prevotella sp.
AAAGGACTGTAAACTTATCCGGAACGTAGCGAATAAACGTGACAACCCATTTAGTTATTAACATCAGAAGTTGTCAACTAAATCCAGTAAACTACAACCTGAATTTGCGATCGCTAAGCATTGAGATTGCAAGAGATAAGCTCCCGCCTTGTAAAAGATAAGCTCCAGCCACACGAAAGGTAAGCTTTCGGAAGGCAGGAGCTTATCTTTTGGAAAACAGGAAATTGATGATTCGAAATTTGTTGACGATTTCCAAGCGCCTTGCGCGCGTGGCGATCGGGGGCCGCTCACTGTTTTCGAAAAAGTAAAAAACAAAAAATAAAAAATTAAATCGACGGCGGCGACGGCGGTCTTTTTTCGAGTCGACGACGTCGACTCTTTTTTCTTATATTTTTTATCTTTATCTTTATATTTATCTATTAATACGCGCGCGTATATAATGTACGCGCACGAATATTGAATTTGCATTCAATTTAGAATCAATTCTGAACGCATCATGATTCATTTCCCAATGAGTTCCTGTTCCGTTTGGATTCAATGGAAAATCCAATGGCAATGTCATTTTTTCGGCTTAGATCCTCGTCAAGCGTAGGTCGCGTTACTGCCCATAATCGAGCTTCTTGTATGCGACTTTGTGCGTAGATGGCTAAGGGGAGAATAAAAATACCCGACAAAGCGAAATAAATCACTTGCCATGGTCAGGGCGCGAAGGAAAGGTTTTCTTGCCCTTGGTAAGAAGATCTAAAAAAATATCCCATTCCATGCAATCTTTTTGAAAAAATGTCTTTTTATAAAAAAGGCAATCCTTTAACTCATAAACAGTATGAAATGTATCTATGTAATGAAGAAAGCTTGGATCATATGCCTGTTGATGGGCATGACCGCTTGCTCCTCAGACAATGTGGTCGTAGGAAATGTGAAAGTGTCAGAAGTCAAGACCTCGGAATGTAAGACCTCGGTATCAAAGGATGACACCCGTCCAGAGTTTTATGATGACGTTTCTAACCAAAAAGCAACCCTGACGATGCAGATGGGGACCAGTAACACGGTTGATGCCGTTTCCTGGATGTGCGGGATAATTGCATAATTGGCCAGTTCCATGTAGATGCAAGTTGCAATGATCATCAACTTGTCCTCGTTCTGTATCCGGAAAAAGATGCGCTTACGGATTGCGTCTGCATATATGATGTGGATTTCAAGATCCAAGACCTGCTCCCTGGTGACTATCAGTTAGCAGTTTATCATACTACTTCGACAAAGGACGTCAATGCATCCAACCGGATCTATCAGGGGACTGTGACCTTGAATGCGCATCAAGCCATCACTTTGACGATGGATCGTTAGCTTCTTGGTGCTTCATGACCGGGCCTTTCTCGGTTTTCGTATTTTTTAAGAAAAAAAAGCTCCCAAAGCCGTGCAGTCTTTTATGCATAGTCTACTCCTTTTAATAAAAAGGTTAAATATGTCTCTGAATGTAGGCGTTGATATAGAAGCATGCAAGCAAGGGGAACGAGAAGCCCTCGGAAATTTATATAAAGCATATTCTGGCAGGTTGCTGAAGGTATGCCAGCACTATGTGGCAGACGAAAGCGCGGCGGAAGATATCTTGCACGATGCTTTTATCATCATCTTCACTTCCATCAAGATGCTGAGCGACAACTCGAAATTGGAAGCATGGATGATCACTATTGTCAGGAACCTGGCATTGAAGTACCTGCGAAGTATCAAACCAGAAGAAATCCCATTGTCGTGTTTGGCAATCGACCTCCCAGAGGAGGAAGACGAGGAGAAGCGAAATGTCGACTTGGGCCGATTATTGTCTGCGATAGAATCCTTGCCGGAAGGAAATCGGGAGATCTTCAAGCTCTCGGTCTTAGATGGTCTTTCCCATCAGGAGATCGGGGAACAGTTAGGTATCAACCCGCACAGCTCTTCTTCACAGCTCTTCAGGGCGAAGAAAATGCTTCGTTCCATGCTGACCCACTACTGGATGCTGTTCTTGTTGCCCATCTTGATCCCTGTCTATCTCTATCTTGTCAAAAGAGACAAGCCGATTGAGAATGCTGTTCCTGAGACTGCTGTCAATGCTCGGAAGGAACCGCATAGGCGCCTTCGCGATGAAGGAGGGACTTCGCGGATAGGGCATCCGGTGTATTTGACACCGTCAAGTGACCATCGTCAGAACGGGAAAGCCTTGGCAAGGACCATGGGGTCTGTTGGGGAGAAACCTTTACAAGGGCAAGCTGATCACGTGGAGGCTGTTGAACGGACCGTTACATTCGATATGGATTCCTTGCGAAGGAGCCTAACGACAGCAGCGCGTGCCAGCTCAGTAGATTCTTCCAGTCTTCTACAGATCCCCCAAGACAGGATGTTGTCATGGAATGGCGACACCGATCTCCATCTCAAGACAAAGAAGAAATATCCTTGGTCATTCTACTTTGGTCCGTCCTCGAACCCATCTGGAAATAGCATGTCGAGTCTGAATTACCTGTCCGTGATCGATTATGCGAATGGAGGCGCGGCTGCCAAGATCTATTCTTGGGGCGATTATGTTGATTACCTGGATAGGAACCGTATGATGATGGATTCGACGGAGAATGCAAGATTACGGCAGGAGGCAGTCAATAAAATGAACTCAGATGACCAGAGTATTGGCGAAAAAGTTCATCATGATCGCCCTCTGACTTATAGCTTATCCATCAATAAGCAACTGAGTCCACATTGGACCTTTGGCACTGGGCTGACCTATACAAGGCTGAAGTCGGAAATAGAAAGCCCATTCAATGATGCCACGCTGAAGAAAACGCAGAAGATTGATTATCTCGGCATCCCCTTGCGAATGACCTATAGCGCATGGAATAAGGGAAGGTTCAATGCTTACGTGACAGGTGGCGTTACCTTTGAGATTCCTGTACACAGTTCCTTGACCAAGCAGTTTGTCGTCACATCGGATTCCTCCTTTACCATGAAGGGGACGATCCATCCCCACAACCAGTGGTCGGTGAACATCGGCATCGGCGTACAATATCAGATCCTGAAGCCTTTCAGCTTCTACATAGAGCCCAATCTGTTCTATTATTTCAAGAATGGCAGTGACACCCAGACATATTGGACAGAACATCCATTTACCTTGAGCATACCTTTTGGATTGCGGCTAACGTGGTAATAAAGTCTGAAAAGGTCAGCAGTCATTTGTACTTTCTTGTATCTATATTTGTAGACAGGGCATAAGTCCTGTCTACAGATTAACTTTTTATACAATGAGAAAATATATTTGGCTTCTTGCTTTTTTTGCAGTTTTTGCCTCCTGCTCCACAGAGGAGACAACCGTGAAAGACTTGACCGTTACTCAAGTGTCTAATACCCCATGCAAGGGAAGTTGGGATGTAAAAATGACGCGCAGTGCTGACGATTCGGACGACAAGACAACAATTGGGTTCGGCGCCCTGACTAAGCAGACTGTCAAGTGCACCTTGGAGAATGTCGCAGGCAACTGCGACTTAGATAAGATCTATGTGGGTGGTGCATTGCAAGACGGTACAATCGTGATCTATGTTTACAAGACCAAGGAAACCATGGCAGACTGTTACTGCGATTATGATGTTAGTTTCGACCTGAACAATGTGGAAGCTGGGCGTTATCCCATCGAAGTCCATCGTGCAGAGAGCTTACAGAAAGTCAATGCCAATAATTTGGTCTATGCGGGATCTATCACACTTTCCAAGAATACCACGACACAACGGATAGACATTCCCAAAATCACCCTTTATAACGAATAAGATTGGGATTGATTCTATGATGGAGAATTTCTCTTTGAAAGACCTTAAGCGGTTGGTCAAACATCCATCCCCCACAAGTCCTATTCTCCGCATCGCTCTAATCGGCGATACGGCTACACAGTTTCTGGCGACGGCCATTCGTGGATTGGGCGTGGCATGGAGAACTTCACGCTCAACACGATGGTGGAAGACGCCCGCAGACGTGGTTTCAAGAAGATAATAGGTGAATACCTGCCTACTTTGAAAAACCAAATGGTAAGGGAACACTACGACCAATTGGGCTTCACCAAGGTAGACGAAAAGGCCGACGGTGCCAAGAGATACGAGTTGATCGTAAACGACTATCAGCCCAAGGAATGTTATATCGTAAAAGCATGAGTACCATGGATTTTCAATTGGATCACATCGGGTATCTGACGGACGACATTGGACGCAC
>ONBG01000067.1 GCA_900316015.1 uncultured Prevotella sp.
TTCAGACTCATTTTTTCGATATCTTTGTCATATTCTTCGCAAAAATCATCAATAATACAGAAAATATCTGTAATTTTGTCCTTGGTAATCTCCATAATTCTTATTGCCTAAATCTTTGTAACTATTTGATTTACAACTACAAAGATAATAAAATTATGCGAGATTACCAAACTTTTAAGACCTTTTTTTATCCCGAACTCAGGTTCTAAATTACATGTCGATGTCTATTTCGTCTGTCATGTTTTGTGGGTAAATGACAAAGGTATACAGGTCACCATCATTGATGTACCTTTTCGAAAGGGAATAGTCGGTTCCCTGTTTCAATAATATCTTTTTGTCATGACCTTTATACACCTTTGGTTCAAAGACTTGTGCTCCAATCAAGGCCTTCAGTCTGATAGTTGCTTCTCTGTGATAGCACCCTCTCCCTTTGCCGAAGCAATCAGACCAGATAGCAAGACGGCTCCCCGGCGTAAGCGCAGAGCCGGGGTTCTTCAATTTTCTATTGAGCATGATATCCACTCCCCGGTAGATATATACGTCACCGTTTATATCCGCTCCATGGACAACGAGCTTTCCGGTTGAGGCATCATAGTCGCAGTCAACTGGTGTGCCACCAATGCGGACGGCCATAGATCGTGGTCGGTCCCCTTGGTCTGCATTTACGGTCGTCACCAAGTCTTGTCCATGTACAGCCTTCTTTGCCCCGGTGGTTCCTTCCTTCAGACTAATGCCGTCAAGACTTTCACCTGAGTCGGACAAGATGCCGGAGAGAAAAACACTGAACTTTTTCTCGAAGGCTATTGAGCGCCATCCCGTGGGCGTGAGCACTTTCAGCACGTTGTCGTTAGCGTCATAATAGAGAGATCCAACAACGCCTTGAGCTTTCTTGTTGATCGTGCTGCTATCCGTTTGTTGGGTCTGAAGGAGGACATCGAGGTCTTTCTCCTGCGTCCTTGGGGCCTCTTTCATTACGGGTACAGCGAAGGTAGACTTTGAGAGGGCTATTGAGGGCATGAAGTCGACACCCTGGTCGTCGATGTCCGAGCCGACTTTTGTTATGCCATAATATTTTTTTGCATCACCTTCTTCGGCAGGATGGAAGACCTGCAGCCATCCGATGTCCTTATAGACAGTGCCGATACCCATTGTGAGCCGCGCATCCTCTTCCTGGTTCCATCCCTCGAAGACATGGCTTCCATGTCTGAAGTTTCCCGTCTCAGGGCCGTTCCACCGTCCGTGCCCACCTCTGACAGACAGCATGTCTGCCTCAAGAACACCACGGAAAAGACTATAATAGGGTAACTTGCCTTTTCCACGTGGGAAACCTCCGAAGCCATACTTCTGGTTGTATCTCATCTGTTTCCAGACATCATAGGCTCCTACGACAGCAACAGGATTACCCACACTGTCTTTAGCTAATACAGTACCATCTGATTCCACGCGGGGCTTATCCAGACTAGAATAGAATTCATATTTCAAGGAAGGCAGTCCGTCTGTTCGTCCTATCCCCTTTTGCATCAATGCCCTCAGTTCAGACCAGTATTCTTGATAGATATCACGGGGGTAAGCGGAATGTTTGCTGCATAACCACGCCGCCAGACCTACAGTCTCACCCATCATGGCCGTGGTACACATCACGCGTGTTGAAGAGAAGGCGACATGTGTGGCACTGATGTCGCGACCTGCCATAAACAGATTTTTGACATTGCGGGAATAGAGACAGCGATAAGGAATGCCATAAGGATAAACCGCACGGTGAATGGCCTTGGCAAGGAACGGGCCCGTAGGAAACTGTCGTGCATTGACTGAATCGGGGAGATGTAGATCCATCGACCACGTGGTCTCACAAGTTGCATCCTCATGCTTCACATTTTTGTCGATGTCCTGTTGTGACAAGACATAATCGCCCAAGAGACGCCTCGACTCCCGTTTGCCAAGGACATATCCTACCCAGGAGAGATTGCGTTTGCTATAGTCTTTCCGCCATTGGCTTCTGTTCTTCAGCCAGCTCCAGTTGGAATAGATCATCAGCAAGGCGTAATCTCGTATTTTCTCTGCATCCTTCACTTGGTCCAGCCCCATACCAAACTCCCAGTTCCATGCACCTTGGGTAACATGTTGGCAAGTACTGTCCGTAAAGGGCATGCCATAATCAAAACTCGGAAAAGATTGAGGCTTATTACTTCCCGTAGATGTCCATTTTACAGTTGACCCGAGGGTAAGACTGTCGGCCCAGACCGGCGCTAGACTTTCATCGTACTCAGAGCGACTCTCGCGCCCTATCCGATAATCGGCACCGGAAAGGTAACCTATCGTCCCGTCACCCGTACAATCGGCAAAGGTATGGGCACTGACACTGATTGTGTCGCCTGTAATGACATTCTCTGCTATTACTTTGCTTATCTTGTTTCCATCCATGACAACTTTCGTAGCATGGTAGCCTTTCAGATATGTGATGTTGGGCTCAGCCTTCACAAAAGAGTCTTTGAGCAGATCTTCATCCTTAGTGACGATTTGCGCATTCCCCGGATGAGTCTTGGTAAACTCCCTGAGCATGCGGCCAAGACCAGCATTTTCGCCAAGTTCAATTTTGCCTCCTATCGCTATCTGTATCTCTGAGCTATTAGGTCCACCAAGAACAGGCCTGTCGTGGATAAGAGCAACCTGACAGCCAAGCCTGGCGGCACTCACTGCCGCACAAATCCCTGCTATTCCACCTCCTATGACACAGAAGTCGACCTGAGCTTTTCGGTAGCTCTTTTTAGAAAGGGAACGTCTGAGCGATTCCAGAGAATAAGACGGCATCCGGCGCGGATCAAGGTGACGGGTGATCAATACGGCATCGCAACGACCGTCCAAACCTGTCAGATCATGCAGGGAAAGGCTATTTGTGCCAGCTTTGAGTTTGACATCACCCGCCTTCTGCCAATGCCATAAGCCTCCTTCGTCTCCAAGTACGCCGCCTACTGCTTGTCCATTGATGAGAATCTTAAAGCGCCCCGGACCCCGCCTGCCCGACCAGGCAGAGGTCCAGTTGCTTGTCCTGACAAAAACTTGATATGTCCCATCTTGAGGTATGTCTATCGTTGTCTTGGCATCCTTAATGGGCACACTCCATCCGTGTGCCAACAGATAAGGTGATCCCATCATATCCATGAACTGCTGATCTACGCTCCATCCACCGCGATCGGTGAAAGACTCTGCTTCCACCCAGATGTCCTGGGCGGAAGAGGTCAATTTTACGTTAAAAACGCAGAAAATGACAAGTAAACATTTTAAGATTCTCATATTATATAATAAATGGCAGCCTAATATCCAGGATTTTGTTCCATATTAGGATTGATCTCTAACTCTTCTGCTGGTATTGGCCATAGGTACTGGCGGTCATTCCAGTGTCGTTCAGCCGCAGGTGCACATAATCCTGCTGCTTCAAGAGCAGAAAAGTCGGGTAATCCATTCTCATCAATTTTTGGTGTAATGCCCCAGAACCAATTACCTGCAGCATACAACTTCTTTTCAGATTCAGGATCTAATAGCATGTAAATCTTACGACTAAAGGCTATCGGTGCCAACTTCCAACGGATGAGGTCTGCATATCGTAGATTTTCATAAGCGAGTTCCATCCGACGTTCAGTCCTTAACTCATATCGCATTTTGGCTTGAGACTGTATGGTAAAAGCTGGGTATTTACTTGTTGCACTAGGGTCGACACCATAGGCACGGGCACGGACTTTGTTCATTGCATCAATGACACTTTGATCAATCTGATTAAGCTCAATCTTTGCTTCAGCATACATTAATAGAACATCGGCATAACGCATAAGAATCTTCGGATTCTCACCTTGCTTTCCGTAGTCGAGCCATTCCTGTCCAACAGACTTCCTCCAACAAAGACCATCAAAAGAAGCATACATTTTATTGCTTCTGGTGTCATTGTTGTAAACCATTGTAGTATCGTTTCCTGATATTCTTTTGGTTTGTAAAGCTACAGGAGATGGATCGTAAATGTATCCGAGAAGTTCACTGCCAAATGCAGTAATAGTCATTGCGCATCGTGGGTCGCGATTTTTGAAAGGATTATGAGGATCGAATAGCGGGCTTTCATCAATGGGCTTGCCATCGGTGCATGTGTAAGCAGCAAGAAGATCCCAGGTCGGATCACGACAAATGAAACCACCGTTATTACGTGGAATAACATTGCTGATTTGTGATGAAGGAATCACATTGAGATTGTTAGCTATAGAGCGCGGAACAATAAAGATGAACTCAGAGGATGTCTGAGTCGAAGGCAAGAAGAGTTTCGAATAGTTACTCTCCAGAGAATAGACTCCAAGATCCATAACAGCTTTTGCAGAAGTTGCGGCTGTTTGATAGTCTCCCATATAAAGTGCATAACGTGCTTTGAATGCTAAAGCAGCACCTAAGGATACTCGTCCTGTTGTAGTTTCGGGAAGTCGTGCAGCAGCACTATCAAAGTCTTCATAGATATGCTTTAGGACTTCTTCTTTGGGAGTTCTCCCCATTTTGAGAGCTTCATCTATAGTTATATCGTCTGTGTAATAAGGCACGTCACCCCAATGGAAAACGAGCTCACCATAAGCTCGTCCACGAAAGAAATAAGCCTCTCCTACAAGTTGATTGATCTGCGAAGCGTTGGCTCCATACTCAATAGCACGATGATACTTGTTAATGACACTATTCATCTTCGAAATTACGGCATAGTTAGCTTTCCACCGACGTGATATACGCCAGTCTTGACTATTCAGTTCACCACAGGGGCCTTTCCCTGAGCAAAACGGGAAATAACATTTCCATCCCTGCGCAACAGATTCACTGGGAAAGTAGTTACCTTTGCA
>ONBG01000066.1 GCA_900316015.1 uncultured Prevotella sp.
TTTAATAACAGAAGTTTTTCTTCTTCAGTGTACTGATTCATTACTTTTTTTCCTTTTACTTCTTTTTAATGAAGTGTCAACTTATTCAGTACAATACACCCCTCCCCATTGCTGATCTTCACGGGTCCATCTAACAGGACTGCCAAGACCGTAATCTGAGGATCCAGGACAGCATCAGGAACGTCAATATATAGATTGCCCGGCGTAGAACTCCAATAAGCCTTGTTATAGACCTTATAATTGAGCATGGCCCCATTGCCAACAACCCAAATGCGGTTCACCTTATTGAGCAATCCTTTCACCTCAACCACGCCATGGGGGCGATAAGGGATATAAAGATACAGGATGTCCCCTGCCTTATTCAAGGTCGTATAGCCCTGGAAACAATAGGAAGGGATACCCGCACGAGTATCGTAGATCGCCTCCTGATGCTTTTTCGTCCAGCGTCCCAACTCTTTCAAGACATCCACTTCAGGCTGAGGAATCGTGCCGTCAGCCCTCGGGCCAATATCCAGCAACATGTTCCCACCATTGCCTAAGCAGTCACAGAAGGTACGCAGCACCTGATAGGGGCTCTTGAAGTTTGTGTCTGTAGGCTGATATCCCCATGAGTCGTTGATTGTCTGGCATAGTTCCCAATATTTACTCTTGGGGCGCACCACCGGGATTCCCTGCTCCGGTGTTGCATAGTCGCCATATCCTTGGATACGGGAGTTAAGGATCACGTTCGGGTTCTTGGCTCGAAGCATCTTCACGATCTCTGGGGCATGCCATGCCTCAGCGGTCTGCTCCCAGTCGCCATCAAACCAAAACAAGTCTGGGTTGAAAGTATTGCTCAGCTCAGACAGCTGGGCGAAGTTAAACTTCACGAACCGATCCCAACGCTGTGGGTCGTTCGTGTAACGGTGTTGTGTCTTGGTCTTGTTCGGATAATTCTCGTTCGACCAGTCGAGCAGGGAATAATACAATCCCACTTTCAGACCCTTCGCCCTGACCGCGTCCACGAATGGAGTGATTAAGTCTCTTTTAGCAGGAGTGCATTTCTTCATGCTCAGGTTCCCCGCTTTCGTGTCCCACAAAGCAACACCGTCATGATGCTTGGTCGTGATGACCGTGTACTGAGCCCCACTCTCCTGAATGAGCGATGCCCAAGCCTTTGGGTCATACTTCTTGGCGGTAAAGCCTTTCAACTGGGACATATACTCATCGTAAGGCAAGTACTCATTATAGAACGACCAGCTTTCGGAAACGCCCCTGACCGCATAGATCCCCCAATGGATAAAAATGCCCAACTTTGCCTTTCCAAACCATTCCATACGTTTTTCGTATGAGGCTGAATCCTCCAAGGAAACCGTCTTTTGTGCCCTTGCGACTGGTCCTGTCATCAGGCAGGCAGCCAGGATCGATCCTACTATCGATAATTTCATGAGTAATATAAGTTTTAAAGAGTTATGATTGATTTGCTTTTTTCAGACGAAGATACAATTGGAACAAGGATGGCAGAAAGATGCAAAGGGAGAACAGCAGGCTCATCCACACAGCCCGCTCATTGCCTTGGAAGATGTCGGCATAACACTGGCTATCTGCTACCTGCGGCATCAGGTTGTAGATGACATAAATGGCCGTGTTGTTCACCCAATGGAAGACGACACCAGGAACGATGCTATCCGTACGGTAATACATCCATCCGAGCAAAAGCCCGACGAGGGTTGCATGTACGAGCTGAGGCAGATTACCATGGGCAACCCCAAAGATCAAGGCTGAGATCAAGATGGAGATCCAATGCCAGCGATGGTCGAACATCTTCAGAAGCGTCCTTAGGATCGCTCCCCGGAAGACGACTTCTTCGACGAGCGGGGCTAAAATGCCCACAGCCAAATATCCCCAACGGTCACTCATCAGTCCTTGCAAGACAGTTTCTGTGGAGGAAGGTAATTCTAAAGACAGCAAGTCATCTAAGTAGACAGAAGGCAGCAACGTGCCCAACGCCAAGAATACAACCCATAACAACGTGACCCAAGGACGGCCAGCGATATAACTGCGCGATACCCTATTGTACTTACGCCACCAGAAGACAACCAAGGTCAACACGCTGGATACGGCACTTGTAATGATCAACATGGCCGTATTCAAGGTTATCGGACCCGCTTTCATGTCTTTCAACACGACGCTGAAAGTGGTCCCTTTGCACAACTCCCAGACCATCGGGACGATCACCATTACAACCATCTGGATGATCACGAAAAGGATGAAATACCAGACGATATCCAATATATTTCTACAAGTCTTATTCATAGATCAAGTTCTTTATCAAATTGTTCTTCAACCAACCTCTCGTCTTTCTGGAGTTGTTGGACCAGATCATCCGGATGATCAAATTTATGCTCCTCACGGATGCGGTGCATGAACGATACCAAGAGCATCTCGCCATAAATGTCCTGGTGGAAGTTGAAGATATGCGTTTCCAGCGTGAGATCTTTTCCATCAAAAGTAGGACGTGTCCCGATATTCATCATGGCCCGCTTCATTTCCATGGAGTTCTTGAGCCGCGCCTTCACTGCATAGACACCCGGGGCGGGAATGAGCTGTCCGAACTCCTTATTATCTAAGTTGGCAGTAGGAAAGCCGAGCTTACGCCCTTCGTGGAAACCTTGGACGACCGTTCCCATGATCGTATAAGGATAGCCCAAGCATTGGTTCGCCATCTCGATCTCTCCTGCCTGGACATAAGAGCGGATGACAGAAGAACTGACGTTGATGCCGTTCACCATCAACGCTTGGTTCTGGATCACTTCCATCCCTAATTCCTTGCCATATCGCACATAATCGTTGAAACTCTCCTTGCGATCATGACCAAACCGGTTGTCATATCCAATCACCAATTTCTGGACGTGGAGCCGGTCCCTTAGTATCTTTTCCATGAAATCATGGGCAGAAAGCCGAGCCATTTCCTCATCGAAATGGAGCAAGACACAATTGTCCACATTCGTTTTAGCGAGCTGAATCAACTTCATGTCCAAGGTAGACAGCAACTTCGGCACGAAGTCGCTATGCAGCACTTGTCGCGGATGCGCGTCAAACGTGACAACTGTTGACTCCAGGCCAGCAGCCTTAGCTTCATCTATCACATGCTGGATGAGGAACTGATGCCCACGATGCACGCCATCAAAGAAGCCAATCGTAGCGACACAGGGCTTTATGTCCACGTTCCCATCACTCAACTTGATCGTTCTCATTACCTTATCTTTTCCATCCAATCTTCACCTGTCGACTCATGGAGGGCATGGATCCCTAACCTACGGGCTGCCTCGCAATTTTCCATGGAATCATCGACGAACAATGTCTCTCCCGCCGAGATACCCGCCTGTGCCAATGTCTCCTGAAAGATCTTTTCATCAGGCTTGGCTAAATGCATCTCATAAGACAGGAACACTTGGTCAAAATAATCCTTTACGCCATAATCCCCGTAAGGAAAAAGCTGGTCTGCACACAACTTCCAATGCATGACATTGGTATTGCTGAGCAGATAAAGGCGATAGTTCTGATGCAGCTCCAATAGGCGCTTCTTCTTAGCATCAGGGATCGTTGTCAGCAATTGGTTCCAAGCCCAAACCACTTGTTCGTTGGTGGCATGGCAATGAGCCCTTTCCCTGGCTTCGTCGCAAAACTCCTCCACCGTGCATAGACCGACCTCAGTCTTCCAAAAGAGATCTTCCGTGCGATGTTCCCTTACGTAAAAGGAAATATCCTTGGCCCCGATTTTCTCAAAGGCATCCATGCATCGCTGGGCATCAAGCCCAACGAGCACTCCCCCTAAATCGAAGATAATATTCTTAATGTAACTTTCCAATGTAATTCATCTTATATCCCCATGCAGGACTCCCTGCACAGCCAACATACAAGTGCAAAGTTACGTAAAATTCTCCATAATCCGGCGAAATTCTTTCCCAATGCTACATTTATTAAATAAAAAAATCGTACCTTTGCAAAAAGAAAGGATGAAACCATGAATAAGAAGCTATTGATTTTATTAACAATTATCTTTTGTACAGTTAAGAGTATGGCAACCATCCCAGTGTATGTGTGGCTGGGATTTGATAACAACAAGACGGCAGAGTCGTTAAGAAGCGATTTCCAGCAATGGAAGAAGCATGGCGTCGTGGGTGTCTGTGTCAATTGTGGCATGGACGAGAAGAAGATCGCCGTTGCCTCAAAGATCGCACATGAGGAAGGACTGGTCTACCATGCTTGGATTCCTACCATGGTCCAAGGCGGTCATGACAAGTCTTGGTATACAGTCAACCGGCTCGGTCAATCTGCCTACGACCATCCTGCCTACGTTCCATATTACACGACCCTCGATCCCAGGAACCCCGAAGTGATTGAATGGCTCAACAAGAAATTTGCGGAAATCGCCAAGTTGCCAGATGTCGACTACATACAACTCGACTATATCCGCTATGCAGACGTGATCTTGGCCAAGGGATTGTGGAGCAAGTACAATCTCGTGATGGACAAAGAATACCCGAATGCAGACTATTGCTACTGCGACAACTGTGTCAACGCCTTCAAGCAGCAGTCTGGCATTGACATTCGGAACGTCAAGGATCCATCCAAAGTCAAGGCATGGGCACAATTCCGATGCGATGCCATCACCCATCTGGTGAATAAGATCTGTGCCACCGTGCATGCCTGTGGCAAGAAGATGAGCGCGGATGTCTTCCCTGGTCCTAAGAGCCATGCAGAATGGATGGTACGCCAGCAATGGAACAAATGGGACCTTGATGCCGTCTTCCCCATGAACTACAACGACTTCTATATGGAGCCCGCGTCTTGGTTGGGGAAAATCACCAAGGAAGAGGTGAAGAGTGAGAAGAAGAAAGGCACGCCCGTTTACAGTGGATTGTTCATCTGCAGGGACTGGAAGAACAAGGCAAGCGTCGTCGATCCCGAGAATTCAGGCCTGCTCCCATCAGAAATTGCGACAGCAGTGAAAGGCTCCATGAAAGCCGGTGCGGCAGGAATTTGCCTGTTCACGCCCTATAGCATGACGGAAGACCACTGGCGCGCATTGGATGCCGTTATCCAATAGGGAAAAGACTTTTTCCGAAAAATATTTGGATATTTGCCCGAAAGCAATTATCTTTGCACTCGTAAACTTATCTTCCGCTCTCAGATGGGCGGAAGAATAAGTTGGACTTGTAGCTCAGTTGGTTAGAGCAACAGACTCATAATCTGGAGGTCCCAGGTTCAAGCCCTGGCTGGTCCACACTGAAAATCAAGGAGTTACATCAAAAATGTAGCTCCTTTTTCTTTGTTTTGCGAACAATTTGCGAACAAAATTGCATTTCGCGAACACCAATATAATCTTTCTGCAATAATTGATTCACTC
>ONBG01000062.1:0-13331 GCA_900316015.1 uncultured Prevotella sp.
CCAACTGGTAAACCATCCGCGTCCGGCCTTCTCAAAGGCAAAGGTGTTGAACGTCAGGCTGGCAAAGCTCTCGATGTAGTTGCCGATGCCCTCGGAGAACGCGCTCAGCAAGAACGTCGTCGGGCCCAACAGCAACACGAAGACCAACAGCAGGATGGCCGTGCCGAGGTTCAGCTCGCTGAGTCGCCGCACGCCTTTGTTCACGCCGGCTACGGCCGACAGCACGGCCAGGGCACAGAACACAGTCACGATGACGCACTGAAAGAGAAAGCTGGAACCGTTGAGGATGCCTAAGTGTACCAGACCCGCGTTGACCTGCTGCACACCGAAACCCATGGAGGTGGTGATACCGAAGAAGGTGCTCACCAAGGCGAAGACATCCACCACGTCACCGATAGGGCCGTAGATGCGTTCCTTCAATATGGGGTACAGGCCGCTGCGGATGCTCAGCGGCAGTTTGTAGCGGAATGAGAAGTAGGCCAGGATGAGGCCTGCCAGCGCAAAGATCGACCACGCGTGGATGCCCCAATGGAAGAAGGTGGCCAGCTGCGCGTCCTTGGCTTTGTTGACAATTGTGGGCAGGGCGGGATAGACATAGTGCGACATGGGCTCCGACACACCAAAATACATCAGACCGATGCCCATGCCGGCGGCGAAGAGCATGGCAATCCACGAAAAGAAGCCATATTGCGGCTCGGAGTTGTCGGCTCCTAAGCGGATATTGCCCAGTTTGCTGAAGGCGACAGCCAACAGGAAGATGACAAAGAAAGAAACCAGCAGGATGTACATCCAACTGAGATTCTTGTAGATAAACGACTGTACAAAGGTCAGCCAGCTGTTGACCTTAACGGGAAACAATGCGGAGAGCAGCGAGAGCAACACCAGTACGATGATGCCCGGAAAAGCTACATTCCTGGTAAAAGTAGTGTTGTGTATGATATTCTTTAGCATAATCTGAAATAAATATTAAAGATGAGAAAGGCTGTCAGAACGGAGAGAATCCGCGGCAGGTGACAAAAGCTTTCACCCGCCCACAGCTACAAAGGTAATAAAAAAAAAAAGCTTTTCTCTTATTAACTGTAACTATCTTGCCCGTTCTGCTTCATCTTTCAATTTTTCCATTTCAGTCACTTTTCTGCTTGCTCGACGGTGGAAATACGATACTTTTGCAATCAAAAGTTATATTATGTCACGTCATACTCTCATGCTCAGGATAACGCTTTGTCTCGTTATAGGTCTTCTCACCTCAACGATGTCTGCACAAGAAGGTTTGCCGCAAGACAGCTTGTGTGTGCAACAACGGACAGTCTGCCGAGACTCGTTGCAACAGTCATCTGTCAGTACACCAGCCATTATGTCGGCAGTTACACTCACGGCAGTCTCCGCCATGGCCATTCACAACACCTGGCTTGTCAGGCAGCGCGACCGCTCGCAGGACTTTCTCTCTGCACTTGGCCTGAGCAAGACGGGCATTGACAATTATCTGCAATACTCCCCCATCATGCTATCCTATGGCTTGGGCGCACTGGGACTGAAAAGCGAATATAGTATGGCGGAAAGAACGGAGCGGCTGGGGCTGTCGTTTGCTGTTATGGGACTGATGGTGAACACGATGAAATATTCCTTTCGCGAGATGCGGCCCGATGGCAGCAGACGCAACTCTTTTCCCTCAGGGCATACCGCCACGGCATTCATGGGGGCTGAATTGCTCTATCTGGAATACCGGCACACTGCTCCGTTGATCGCGTACACTGGATTTGTTGCTGCCACACTGACAGGATATCTGAGGATCTACAACAACCGCCACTATCTCAACGACGTCATCGGTGGAGCCTGCGTAGGCATTTTGAGTGCGCAGTTAGCCGATTATCTCTACCCGAGAGTCTTTCACCAGTCCAAGAGCAAAGCGGTACCTCATCTGTCGTTTTCCCCCATGACAGCAAATGGTAGTCTCGGTGCGATTTTGGCATGGAAACTATGAAACATCATGCAGCTATTGACGACGCTTCAACCCGCTTCTTTTCCGTTTCAGCCACATCAGGGGTGGTTTAGGCCGATAACTACTATATCTTTGCAGCCGACAATACAATTATCGTTATTATAAGGAAACAAAGATATGAACAGATGGATAACCGGTGCCTTGGCCGTCGCTGTCCTGCTGACGGGCAGCTGCAAACGGTCGACGGCTGACGACGAGAGCAACACGACTGCAAAAATAGAAACCATGGCGGTGAAGCCCCGTGACCTGACGACCACGGTGGCCTATCCCGCCACCATGCAGGGTGAGCACGACGTGGCCATCCTGCCGCAGATAGAGAACCGCATCGTCAAGGTGCTCGTAGAGGAAGGGCAGCGCGTGCGCGCCGGACAGCCGCTCTTCATCCTCGACGGCTCCACCTATCGGGCTTCGCTCGCCACAAGCCGTGCCAACCTGCGGGCGGCGCGTGCACGACTGCTCAATGCCGAGATGAACGCGGCAAGTTCACGGAAGCTGAGAGAGAAGCATATCGTTTCAGACTTTGAGGTCCGCCAGCAAAGCAATCTGCTGCGTGAGGCCCGTGCCGCTCTGGCGCAGGCCGCCGCAGAGATGAGCAACGCCCGTGCCAGCCTGTCCTACACCGTGGTGCGCAGTCCTTCGGCAGGTGTCGTGGGCTCTCTGCCTTACAAACCGGGAGCCATGGCCTCACCGACAATGACCACACCGCTCACCTATGTGTCGGACAACGGCAGCATGGTGGCCTATTTCTCTCTTAGCCAAAACCAGTACACCAGCCTGCTGCGCCTCTATGGCAGCAAGGATGAGGCGCTCAGCAAGATGCCCGCTGTCAGCTGGCAGATGAACGACGGCAGCCGCTACGAACATCAAGGACGCGTGGTAACCATCAGCGGACTGCTTGACCCTCAGACAGGAACGGTGAGCGTGCGCGCCGTATTCCCCAACGACGGCGGACTGCTCATCAGCGGAGCCACGGGCAATGTAATTATACCCACTACGCTGCATCATGTGCTCGTGGTACCGCAGAGTGCAGTCAGCCAGTTGCAGGACAAGTATTTCGTCAACCGTATCGTCGGCGGCAAGACACGTCGGCAGCTCGTCAAGGTGAGCACGGTTGGCGACGGCAAACATTTCATCATCGTCAGCGGACTCCGTGCCGGTGACATCATTCAAACTCGCTAAGCTATGACGCTCAATACTTTCATCCGTCGCCCCATCTTCTCGGGCGTCATCTCCGTTCTTATTGTCATCATGGGCTTGGTGTCGCTTGTCGCCCTGCCCGTGGAGCAGTTTCCCGACATGGCTCCGCCTACCGTCGACGTGATGACCACCTACGCCGGTGCCAGTGCCGAGACGACCGTCAAGAGTGTGGTGACACCTTTGGAGGAGGCCATCAACGGTGTGGAGGGCATGACCTATATGACCTCCACGGCATCGAATACGGGCGATGTCGACATCACGGTGTATTTCAAGAAAGGTGTCAACCCAGACATGGCGGCTGTCAACGTGCAGAACCGTGTGCAGGCAGCCCTCGCCTCATTGCCTGCAGAGGTGACGCGGCAAGGCGTGACCACCGAGAAGCAGCAGAACTCCGAGCTGATGACGCTCGCATTATGTTCCGACAATAAGGACCTCGACGAGAACTTCCTTAACAACTATATGTCCATCAATGTCGTGCCGCGCCTGAAGCGTATCAGCGGTGTGGGAAAAGTGATGCTCTTCGGCGGTAACTACAACATGCGACTGTGGCTCAACCCCGACAAGATGGCGATGTACAAGCTTGTACCCGACGACGTCACCAAGGCTTTGGAGGCGCAGAACGTAGAGGCGGCAACGGGTGCTTTCGGTGAGAACCACGACAACACCTATATGTATACGATGAAATACCGTGGACGTTTGTCCACGCCTGAGCAGTTTGGCAACATCGTGATCCGTAGCCTTGCCGACGGGCAGGTGCTCCGCCTGCGCGATGTGGCGCGGGTGGAACTGGGCAGCGATGCCTACAACTACCACACGGGTATGGATGGCTATCCCACGGCCATGCTCACCATCCAGCAGACCGCGGGCAGCAACGCCTCGGTCATCATCAACGAGATTAACGCCGCCGTGAAGCAGATGAGCGGCGACCTGCCTGAGGGCATCCATTTCCAAAAGATCAACGATGCCAAACTCTATCTCGACGCTTCCATCCATACCGTGGTGGAGACGCTCTTTGGGGCTATCCTGCTTGTCATCCTCGTGGTGTGGGTGTTCCTGCAAGACCTTCGCTCCACGTTCATCCCCTCGGTGAGCATCGTGGTGTCGCTCATCGGCACCTTTGCCTTCATGCAGTTCATGGGCTTCAGTCTCAACCTGCTGACGCTCTTTGCTGCCATCATCGTCGTAGAGGCCGTGCAGGCCAACTTTGACAAAGGCTACCGCTCGCCTTATCTGGCCTCTACCGATGCCATGCGCAACGTTGCCATGGCGTTGCTCACCTCCACGATCGTGTTCATGGCGGTCTTCATTCCCGTGAGTATGATGGGTGGCACGTCGGGAGCTTTCTACCGTCAGTTTGGACTGACCATGGCCGCCGCAGTGGGCATCTCGGCGATCAATGCCTTCACGCTCTCGCCGGCACTCTGTGCCCTGCTGCTCCGGCCTTATACCGACGAGAACGGACAGCAGCGCAAGAACTTCTCGGCCCGTTTCCGCAAAGCGTTCAATGCCGTCTTCAGTGTGATGAGTCAGAAATATGCTGCCATCGTCTTCCGCTTCATCCGTCATAAATATCTTTCATTTGGCATCATCGCCGCTGCCGTGGCATTGCTCCTCGTGCTCGTCAAGGCCACGCCGACCTCGCTGGTACCCGATGAGGACACGGGTATGCTCTATGTCAACCTCACCACGAAGCCCGGCATGACGCTCAACGAGACCGACCGTGCGTTGCAACAGCTCGACAAGAAGCTCGCCAAAATCCCCGGCATCGCCCACCGCGCCAAGGTCAGCGGCTATTCGTTTACCGCGCAGGGTAGCAACTCGGGAATGTTCTACGTGCCGTTAAAGTCTTGGAACGAACGCGGCAAGGGGGAGTCGCTCAACGATATCACGGAGAAGATCAACCGCGCCGCTGCCGACATTGCCGGAGCGAGTGTCGTGGTGATGAGTCCGTCGCTGGTACCGGGCTTTGGCATGAGCAGTGGCTTCGACCTCAACTTGGAGGACCGTAACGGGGGAAGCATCTCACAGTTCCAACAGGTGAAGGACCGTTTCGTCAAGGAACTCAGCCGTCAGCCGGAGATTGGTTCAGCCTATTCAGAGTTCAGTGCCGACTATCCACAATATTGGGTGGACATCGACGCGGCGCAATGCGCACGGGCAGGCATCACGCCCAACGAGATCCTGCAAACCATTCAAGGCTATTACGGCGGTAGCTATATCTCCAACTTCAACCGCTTCTCGCGTCTCTACAATGTCACCATGCAGGCTGAGCCCGACAAGCGGGTCACGGCGGAGTCGCTCAGTCAGGTCTTCGTGCGTCTGGCCAATGGTGAGATGGCTCCCGTGACACAGTTCGCGCGTCTCACCACGACTACCGGTCCGCAGTCGCTTGCCCGCTTCAATATGTTCGGGTCTATCAGCGTTTCGGGTACGCCCGCCGAGGGCAAGAGCAACGGTCAGGCCATGGAGGCCATCGCACGCGTGGCGAAGAAGACACTGCCCGCGGGCTACACGTATGAATATGGTGGACTGTCGTTGGAGGAGAGCAAGGCAAAGAACAACTTTGCGTGGGTCTTCGGTCTGAGTCTGCTCATCATCTACCTCGTCCTGGCCTCGCTCTACGAGAGTCTGCTGCTGCCTTTCGCCATCATCCTCACGGTGCCGGTAGGTATCCTCGGCAGTTTCATCCTGGCGCAGGTGATGGGTCTGCAAAACAACATCTACATGCAGACGGGTATTGTGCTGCTTATCGGACTGCTTGCCAAGACGGGCATCCTCATCACAGAGTATGCCGTGAGTCACCGGCGCAAGGGTGCCGGACTGGTGCAGTCGGCGTGTATGGCGGCCCGCGACCGTCTGCGTCCTATCCTCATGACCGTGCTCACCATGCTCCTTGGCATGTTACCCCTGATGGTGGCTACGGGAGCCGGAGCCAATGGCAGCCGCTCATTAGCCTCCTGTGTGGTGGGTGGCATGGTTTTGGGTATCCTTGCCCTGCTCTTCCTCGTGCCCACCCTGTTCATCATCTTCCAGTGGCTCCAGGAAAGAATTATGCCAAGGAAAGTAATGGAATAGTCTTCGCGTATGTCAACGCAAAAACGATCTGCCATGTATCTGTAAAATATAAGAACAATGTTCGTTTATCAATCAGAAATCAAAGGTCCACGCACACTGATTTTATGATACGTTCAATAAAAATCTCACCGCATAAAACAGGCAGATACCTATTCCGACTAATCTCAATAGGCTTATTTTCTTTTCAATCTTGTACTCCTTATAGATATCATAGCACAGTATTGACGTTATATATATAGAACCTAATAACAATATCCAACTTACCATTCTCCTAATTATTATTGAGATCACGCATAGAATTTTAAAAAAAGGGTACGATAAGTTCTTTTTTATCGTACCCTTTATCAAGAGATTATTGATAATAATCTTATTTGTTGTTCAGGAGCAGGTCAGTAGCAACTGCTACAGCGACTGTTGCACCTACCATAGGGTTATTACCCATGCCCAGATATCCCATCATCTCAACATGTGCTGGTACGGAAGAGGAACCAGCAAATTGAGCATCAGAGTGCATACGTCCCATCGTATCGGTCATTCCATAAGATGCAGGACCTGCAGCCATGTTATCAGGATGCAAGGTACGACCAGTTCCACCGCCAGAAGCCACTGAGAAATAAGGCTTACCAGCAGCAAGGCGTTCCTTCTTATAGGTACCTGCTACTGGATGCTGGAATCGGGTAGGGTTCGTAGAGTTACCCGTAATAGAAACATCTACATTCTCATGCCAAAGGATAGCAACACCCTCACGAACATCATCAGCACCATAGCACTTCACTTTCAAACGAGCAGGATTATTGCCATAAGGAATCTCCTCTACGATATTCAACTTGCTTGTATAATAATCAAACTTAGTCTTCACATAAGTAAAGCCATTCACACGGCTGATAATTTGTGCAGCGTCTTTACCCAGACCATTCAGGATCACGCGCAAAGGATTCTTGCGAACCTTATTTGCCATCTCTGCGATCTTAATAGCACCTTCTGCAGCAGCGAAGGACTCATGACCTGCAAGGAAAGCAAAGCATTGGGTCTCCTCACGGAGTAGACGACCAGCCAAGTTACCATGACCAATACCTACCTTACGGTCATCAGCTACAGATCCGGGTATGCAGAAAGCCTGCAGTCCTTCTCCAATTGCCTCTGCACATTCTGCAGCACTCTTGCAATTTTTTTTGATGGCGATAGCTGCGCCGGCTACATACGCCCACTTTGCATTCTCAAAACAAATATCCTGAGTGTCCTGGCAAATTTGATAAGGATCAACACCCAGCTTGTCACAAATTTCGTTAGCCTCTTCGAGGTTCTTGATGCCATACTTCTGAAGTGCAGCATTAACCTGTGCTTCACGACGATCCTGGCTTTCGTAACTTACTTTTCTAATCATAACTGTTGTCCTCCTTATTCTTTACGTGGGTCGATAGATTTCACAATACCCTGTTCTGCAGTCGTACGGCCATATTTTCCTGTGAATTTCTTCACTGCTTCATTAGCATCCATGCCATTCTTGATGGCTTCCATCATCTTACCCAAATTGACATACTCATAACCACAAACAAGATTGTCCTTGTCGAGGAACAACTTTGTGATATAGCCTTGCGTCAGTTCCAGGTAGCGGACACCCTTCGCCTGCGTGCTGTAAACAGTACCAATCATAGAGCGTAGTCCCTTACCGAGATCTTCCAATCCTGTACCAACAGCAAGTCCATTCTCAGAGAAGGCACTCTGGCTGCGACCATATACGATCTGCAGGAACAGGTTACGCATCGCTACGTTGATTGCATCACAAACCAAGTCGGTATTTAGTGCTTCAAGGATTGTCTTGCCCGTCAAGATTTCACCTGCCATTGCAGCACTTTGGGTCATGCCAGAACAACCGATGGTCTCAACAAGGGCCTCTACGATAACACCTTCCTTGATGTTCAAAGAAAGCTTGCAACAACCCTGCTGGGGTGCACACCATCCCACGCCATGGGTATAACCAGAAATGTCCTTGATTTCTTTTGCCTGAATCCACTTACCTTCTTCAGGAATTGGTGCTGGGCCATGGTAAGCACCCTTCTTGACAACGCACATGTTGTCGACGTCTTTAGAATAAATGATCATATTCGTTGTTTTTTATAAAATATGAATAAATACCTTTCCAAAAGTATTGCAAAGATAATAAAAACTTAGAATTGTACCTAATTGTAGGTAATCTTTTTGTTTCTTTAACGGGTGCTCTACTGATTAAGTGCCCTCTTGGTCCAAGGTGGGATCATCCTGGAGCCTTTCATCGTACGACAAGCAACTTGCTGGGCATCGTCTTCAATAAGGAAGACATCGAAGTTGATACTGGGACTTCGCGATTGATTAAGCAAATAAAAAATGGACAATTCCTTTTGCTTTTCGCTTGATTTACATTATCTTTGCAAAATATTAATGAGATGATCTATGGTAAACGTCAAGTTGAGAGATGCTGTCGTACGGAAAGCCGCAGAGAGGGGATATGATGAGTTCGTACATGTTTTCGTTGATGCGATCCACGATGCGATAGGAGGAGAGTTGAATGCAGGCAACATGTCCGAATTGAATGCGGATCAGATTACCCTTTTGGCATACGAAATCCTCCATGACGAAGTAATGGATGGAGGATTTGTACAACTCATCCATAATGGGTATGGCGCATTCATCTTCAGAAACCCTTTCGATAAAGCATTAAGGAATTGGGGGCTACATGATTTCTATAAACTGATCAACAAAGGGAGGAAGGTTTATTCCCGAACCCACGAAAATATCGAAAAGGAATTTACGGATGAAGAGTTTATGGCTTTATTTGAACAATATCCTGAATGGGATGACTTCGACGATGAATTCGTGGAGAATGAGGAGTCATGGACCGAAGAAATAGCACATTATATTGATGACCATATTGATCAGTTTGCTATAATTGAAAAAGATGAATAAGACAGATCTGGAATTACGTAAGAAGAGTCCCATACAAATCAGGAATAAGAAGGCTTCCTTCGAATATTTTTTTGTAGATACCTATACAGCAGGCATTGTACTCACAGGTACGGAAATCAAATCAATCCGTGCCGGGAAGGCTTCTTTGGTTGACTCTTTCTGTATGATCATCAACGGCGAGATGTGGGTAAAGGGCATGAGCATTTCTCCTTATTTCTATGGCTCTTATAATAACCATGAATCTAAGAGAGATCGAAAACTATTGCTCACCAAGAAGGAAATTCGTAAACTGCAGGAAGCCACGAAGCAAGTAGGGTTGACTATCATTCCGACTTTGCTCTTCATTGATGGCCATGGGCGGGCAAAGATGGATATTGCGCTGGCAAGAGGTAAAAAGGAATACGACAAGAGGCAGACTTTGAAAGAAAAAGAGGACCGTCGGGAAATGGATCGAGCCATCAAGCACTTTTAGTCCGTTTATCCATGTCCTCAATTGACAAGGAGCAGGATTGCTTCCTTCTGCCCCAAAAAACATAATAACAATATGAAGGGAATACGGGATATTATTAAGGAAAGAATCCTGGTGTTGGATGGTGCCATGGGCACCATGATACAAAGTTACGGATTGACAGAAAGTGATTTCCGCGGATATCGGTTCATGAAAGCCCCGGGATTGATGAAAGGCAACAATGATATGCTGAACCTAACCCGTCCAGATATTATTTTGGATATTCACCGCCGCTATCTGAAGGCTGGGGCAGACTTAATAGAGACCAACACCTTTTCGTCTCAGCGGATTTCCCAAAAGGACTATCACCTGGAACATGAAGCAGCTGAGATTGCCTACGAAGGGGCAAGACTTGCCCGTCGGGCTGCTGATGAATTTTCTACTGATTCCCAGCCAAGATTCGTGTTGGGATCTGTAGGCCCGACCAACAAGACTTGTTCCATCAGTCCGGATGTCAGTGACCCAGCTTCCCGTGAGATTACATATGATGAACTCTTTGAGGCGTATGTAGAACAAATCTTGGCTCTCATTGATGGAGGAATTGATGGGATCCTTATCGAGACTATCTTTGATACGTTGAATGCGAAATGTGCCATTGACGCATCGATGGAATCGATGAAAAGGAAAGAGAAGGACCTTCCCATTATGCTCAGCATGACGGTGAGCGATCTTGCAGGAAGAACCCTGAGTGGGCAGACGATTGAGGCTTTCCTCGCCAGTATCAGTAGCTATCCTGTATTCTCAGTAGGGCTGAACTGCTCTTTTGGAGCAAGGCAAATGAAACCATTCCTTGAACAGATGTGCCAGCACTCACCTTATTATATATCAGCCTATCCTAATGCAGGATTGCCGAATTCCTTAGGTCAATATGACGAGACAGCAGCGTCGATGGCACCCCAAATTGCAGAATTCATCGATGAAGGTCTCGTTAATATCATTGGGGGATGCTGTGGGACAACGGACGAATTCATTGCACGTTATTCACAATTAGTGCAAGGGAAGAAGCCACACTTGCCTATGCCAAAACCTAAGAACATGTTGCTTTCAGGGCTGGAGCCTTTAGAAGTGCGCCCTGGCATGTTCATCAATGTTGGAGAACGTTGCAACGTGGCTGGTTCCCGGAAATTCCTTCGGTTGATTAAGGAAAAGAATTATGAGGAGGCCATGAGCATCGCACGGAAGCAAGTAGACGATGGGGCACTTGTCATTGATATTAATATGGATGATGGGTTGCTGGATGCTAAGTCCGAGATGGTCAACTTCCTCAACCTGATCGCTTCTGAGCCTGATATCGCGCGAGTACCCGTCATGATCGACTCTTCAAAATGGGATGTTATCCAAGCTGCATTAAAATGCGTACAAGGCAAATGCATCGTGAACTCCATTTCCCTGAAAGAGGGAGAAGAGACATTCATTGCCCATGCCAAGGATGTCATGAAATATGGAGCTGCCTGTGTAGTGATGTGCTTCGATGAGATCGGGCAGGCTACTTCCTACGAAAGACGAATAGAAATTGCACAAAGAGCATACCGAATTTTGACAGAACGAGTGGGAATGAATCCTCTCGATATCATTTTTGATCCCAATGTGTTAGCCATCGCGACTGGAATGGAGGAACATGACAATTATGCAGTTGACTTCATTCGAGCAACGAGATGGATTCGCAAGCATTTACCAGGAGCACATGTCAGTGGGGGGGTGAGCAACTTGTCTTTTTCCTTCCGTGGCAATAATTATATCCGGGAGGCCATCCATGCTGTCTTTCTATATCATTCCATTCAGAATGGGCAGGATTTCGGTATAGTCAATCCTGCAACAAAGGTTACTTATGAAGATATCCCCAAGGATCAACTCTCCATTATAGAAGACGTTGTCCTCAATCGCCGACCGGGAGCTGCTGAAGACTTGATAGATTTGGCTGGGAAGATCAAAGCAGAACAGGATGCCGCCAAGGAAGCAAAACAGAATGGTTTGTCTCTTCCTGAAAAGAAAGAGGAGGAGTGGCACCAAGGAGACATCAAGCATCGCTTGGCGAATGCCTTGCGAAAGGGAATAGGAGATTATTTAGAAGATGACCTTCATGAAGCCCTACAAATCTATTCTCATGCAGTGGATATCATTGAAGGCCCCCTGATGGATGGCATGAACGAAGTTGGGAAACTCTTCGGTGAGGGTAAGATGTTCCTTCCCCAAGTTGTGAAGACAGCACGCACCATGAAGCAAGCTGTGGCGATTCTCCAACCGTATATTGAGGCGGAGAAGAAAGAAGGATCAGCCAAGGCGGGAAAGGTTCTTATGGCTACCGTGAAAGGGGATGTCCATGACATTGGGAAGAATATTGTCTCAGTAGTCATGGCGTGCAACAACTATGATGTGATTGACTTAGGCGTGATGGTTCCAGCAGAGACCATTGTTCGTAAGGTCATTGACGAGCACATCGATTTAGTCGGACTGAGTGGCCTTATCACCCCATCATTGGATGAAATGGTCAATACTGCCAAGGCTATGGACAAGGCTGGGCTGACTGTCCCGCTGATGATTGGGGGAGCGACAACGTCGGAACTGCATGTCGCATTGAAGATTGCTCCAGAATATAAGGGGCCTGTTGTATGGATTAAAGATGCCAGTGTCAACCCTTATATTGCAACGCGCCTGCTTAATGACCGTGACGCATTTGTTCAAGAGTTGAATGCAAGATATGAGTACCTAAGAAAAGAATACGTGAAAGACCAGGAAAAACTTCTCACGTTGGAAGATGCACGTAAAAATAAACTTGATTTATTTAAAGACGAATGATTCGCAATATATTATTTGATTTAGGTGGTGTTATCATCACCATTGACCCACAGCAGGCCATCCGAAGGTTTGAGGAAATAGGGTTGAAGAATGCCTCACATCACCTGGACAGCTATACGCAGTCCGGGTACTTTGGCGACTTGGAAGCTGGAAAGATCTCTCCTGAGGAATTCCGGCAGCGGCTTAGTTTGGAAATTGGGCATGAGGTAACCTTAGAGGATTGCAAGTACGCTTGGACGGGATATGTGAAGGAAGTGCCTCAGCGTAATCTCGACCTTCTTAGGAAACTCCGTTCAGAAGGCTATCACCTCTATTTGCTTTCCAATACGAATCCATTTATGATGTCATGGGCAGAGAGTAACGAATTTGATGGTCATGGGCACCCGCTGCGCGATTATTTTGACGCAGAATACAAAAGCTATGAGATCAGGCAGATGAAACCTGATGAAATGTTTTTCCGCTACGTGCTCATGAAGGAGCGTATTTTACCCGAAGAATCATTATTCGTTGATGATGGTCCCAGGAATGTCATGAAGGCAAGCGAACTATATCTTCATACTTTCTGTCCAGAGAATGGTCACGACTGGACGCAAGAGATCTATAAATACCTCAGCGAGACCCATACATGATAAATAATTATTTATAATTATTCTCTATATCGGATTTTTGCTGTATCTTTAAGGTTGGCACCTTGGAGATACGCTGCATCTCGGGAATAAAAATAAACTTTCGTTTCTTTTGTATTTCTCTCGATTTGCAGTATCTTTAAGGTTAACACCATGAAGATACGCTGCATCTCGGAAATAAAAATAA
>ONBG01000062.1:13337-23302 GCA_900316015.1 uncultured Prevotella sp.
GCAGTATCTTTAAGGTTAACACCATGAAGATACGCTGCATCTCGGAAATAAAAATAAACTTTCGTTTCTTTTGTATTTCTCTCGATTTGCAGTATCTTTGCATCCGATTTAAACGTTTAAATATGAATTTCAAGAGAAAAAAGAGATGGCATTGCCTGCCAGGGCAACCTATAACAGAACTGGATGAGAAAGTGATGTACTGGGAAAGCAAAGGTAAGGAAGTGCCTACTCGTGAGATGGTTAAGACCCCTGAGCAGATTGAAGGGATCCGAATAGCTGGAGCTTTGAACACGGGATGCTTAGATGCAGTAGAGGCAGCGATCCATCCCGGGATGAACACTCAGGAGATAGATGATATTTGTATGCAATACTGTCAAGATCATGATTGCCATCCTTCCTGCCTGAACTATGAGGGATTTCCCAAAAGTGTCTGTACCAGTATCAACGAGGTGGTCTGCCATGGAATCCCTAAGGAAGAAGACGTGCTTCAGGAAGGTGATATAGTAAACGTGGATATGACACTCGACTATAAGGGATATTTCGGGGATGCATCCCGGATGTTCATTATTGGAGGAAAAACGACACCAGAGAAAGAGCAGTTAGTACGTGTTACCAAAGAATGCCTCGAAATTGGGGCAGAGGCTGCGAAGCCTTATTGCTTTGTGGGAGACATTGGCCATGCCATCCAACAACATGCAGAGAAATATGGTTATGGGGTCGTGCGCGACCTCTGTGGTCATGGTGTAGGACTCGCCATGCATGAACAGCCGGATATTTTACATTATGGACATAGGGGTACGGGCATGTTGCTTGTGCCAGGAATGGTGTTTACCATCGAGCCTATGATCAATATGGGGACATGGAGGGTGTTCATAGATGCAGAAGACCCCTATGGTTGGGAAATCATCACTGGGGATGAGAAACCCAGCGCGCAATGGGAGCATACGTTCTTGATGACTGAGACAGGCGTGGAAGTCTTGTCCCATTAGACAAAAAGTCATAGATTTTTAAGTTATGGAAGAAGAAAGCAAAAAAGATATTTATATTCTTGGCATCGAGAGCAGTTGCGATGATACCTCAGCAGCTGTCCTTCGAGATGGAGTCTTGCTCAGCAATGTCACGGCCTCGCAGGATGTTCATCGGGCATATGGTGGGGTGGTGCCAGAGCTTGCATCCAGAGCACACCAGCAAAATGTTGTGCCTGTCGTCGACCAAGCTATCAAGCGTGCCGGCATCACCAAGGAACAGCTTTCCGCTGTGGCCTTTACACGGGGGCCAGGACTGATGGGCTCATTGTTGGTTGGGGTGAGCTTTGCCAAAGGATTCGCCCGTTCATTAGACATTCCCATGATCGATGTCAACCACTTGCAGGGGCATGTAATGGCACATTTCATCAAAGAAAGCGATGATGACCATAGTGCACCTCCTTTCCCGTTCCTTTGCCTGCTGGTGAGTGGCGGCAATTCACAGATCGTAAAAGTCAATGCTTATAATGACATGGAGGTCTTAGGACAGACCATTGATGACGCAGCAGGTGAGGCTATCGACAAATGCTCAAAAGTAATGGGACTCGGTTACCCCGGTGGACCCATCATTGACAAGCTCGCACGGCAAGGTAACCCCTTGGCATATACTTTTTCTGAACCCCATATCCCGGGCATGGACTATAGCTTTTCCGGTCTGAAGACATCATTCCTATATAGTTTGCGCAAGTGGGTGGCTGAAGACCCAGATTTCATTGAGAAGCATAAGACAGACCTTGCAGCCAGCCTAGAGCATACGATCGTGGACATCCTGATGAAGAAACTTCGCTTGGCGGTCAAGAGTACAGGGATCAAGCATGTAGCTGTCGCAGGGGGGGTATCGGCCAACAATGGACTGAGGAACTCCTTCAGGGAGCACGCCGCCAAGTACGGTTGGACAATCTATATCCCCAAATTCAGCTATACGACGGATAATGCTGCCATGATTGGGATTACAGGGTACTATAAATATCTGGATCACGATTTTTGCAGCATTGACAAGCCAGCATTCTCGAAAGTCACATTCAAATAAGAAACACGGAGGGCAGACTGAGAAGTCAAGTGCAAGTATAACTCTTCTCCTCCTTTTGCACCTTATCAGAAAACAATACAAACGATGGAATTTGAAACGAAAACATTAAGTCGGCAGATTCAGGATCTTCTGTACGACAATGGCAAGACATTAGGCACGGCAGAAAGTTGCACGGGTGGTCGCATTGCCGAAGCTATCATTGCGGTACCCGGTGCATCTAATTATTTCAAAGGGGGAATCATCTCCTATACCAATGAGATCAAGATGAAACTCCTCCATGTGAATGAAAAAACCTTGGAAGAACAGACTGCAGTATGTGAGGACGTAGCCAAGCAAATGGTATCAGGGGCTTGTGATGCCCTGAATGTCGACTATGCGATTTCATCCACGGGCATAGCCGGACCTGGCGGTGGGACTAAGGATATCCCCGTAGGGACCATCTGGATTGGATTTGGGGCGAAAGACGATGTAGAATCCTACTTGTTGACAGAAGATGATGGACGAGACATCAACCTTGCAAAGGCTACAAATCAGGCACTTAAGCTATTTCTCGACTACATCAAAAGGCATCAGACGGAGAAATAAGCAAAAATTCCTTAATTGTGAGCAATCTTTCAAGAATAATTTGGATTATTCCGGAATAATTTGTAATTTTGCACCCTGTTTGGAATAAGTATCAAAAAACGAAAACAAAAAATTTAGATAGCAATGTCGAAAATTTGTCAGATCACCGGTAAGAAGGCACAATTAGGTTGTAATGTGTCTCACTCAAAGCACCGTACAAAGAGAAGCTTTGATGTAAACCTGTTCAGCAAGAAATTCTACTACGTAGAAGAGGGTTGCTGGATTTCCCTTAAGATCAGTGCTGCTGGTCTTCGTCTCATTAATAAAGTTGGACTGGATGCAGCTCTGAAGCAGGCCGTTGCAAAGGGTTACGTTGATTGGAAGGACATTAAAGTTATAGGAGAATAATCATCATGGCAAAGAAAGCTAAAGGTAATAGAGTGCAGGTCATTCTCGAATGCACCGAAATGAAGAACAGTGGACTGCCAGGTACAAGTCGTTATATTACAACGAAGAACCGTAAGAACACTCCAGAGCGTCTTGAGTTGATGAAGTATAATCCTATCCTGAAGAAGATGACGCTTCATAAGGAAATTAAGTAATAATTATAACAGTATAGAACTATGGCAAAGAAAGCGGTCGCTACCCTCCACGAAGGATCTATGGATGGTCGCGCATATACAAAGGTTATCAAAATGGTAAAGAGCCCAAAGACAGGAGCCTACGTATTTGATGAGCAAATGGTTCCTAACGAGGCTGTTAAGGATTTCTTCAAAGATTAATTTGATCTTCGATATAAAAAGAAAGCCGCAAACTTATGTTTGTGGCTTTTTTATTCTCTATAAAACCAGTTGAGTATCTTATTGACAGTCGGGAAGGAGAAACGGAACCAACGGTATTTGGATACTGGCTTGCCTCCAAAACTCAAGATGAAATCACGAAAGGTATTCTTCTGGAACGGCAAGCCGGCATCCATGAAGTAGATATGAGCATAGTTGTGCTCGTATGCATATCGGATGGCTTGCCAAACCGTCAGTGTATCGGGGTGCAATGCCTTGTACGTCTTGCGCTTGGATGCCAAATGCAGCAGGAAAGCTTTCCCTCCAGAATAGACACAGGTACAACCACCAATGACCTTGTTCTTGTATAGGGTGATGAACACCTTCCCGTTATCACTGGCATCAATCTCTTCGATGAGCTCTTCCTTGGGGAGGAACCTCCGTATCTTGAACCGATAGAAGCCATGGAGCATTTGATAGAATGCATGGAGCTCTTCCAAAGTCTCCACTTCCCGCGTTACCACTCCCATATTGTAGGCTTTTTCAATTCTACTGGCAGTCTTTGGCGTGAGCCGTTCTTCCGGTGCCATGCTATGGAGGGAATTATGTATCTCCTGCCAAGGTACAGGAAAATAGCCTTTTTCGCGGAAATAGCGATAGCCAAACATCTTCTGTCCCATATTGCTGAACTCTGCCCAAGTACAAAAATTGCGGCGGAACTTTTGGGTGATCAGGGTCAGCATCCTACCAAAGACTTCCTCTCGCCCTTTCTCCATGTCATATTCACCCTCTCCGTAGATACGCCCTTGAGTAAATAGGTAGGGGGGGAGGAGTGATCCCCGCCGCCTGATAATCGCTAACAAATGAGCGACCACCTTGCCCTTCTCATCCTCTGCTACGACCATAAAGGGGCGGTAACCAGAAGTCTTCTCCAGAATATGATATAATTCCGGACTATGAAAGAAATTGTTGGATGACATTTCCGGCAATTCTTCTTTGTTGGATATAATTCTTACCTGTAAGTTCACCGTATCGCAAAGTTACGAATTCTTTTGGTAAAACAATCATAACCTTTCTCTTTTTTTATGAATGATGTGTAGATCGATATTGTATGAGAGAGAATGAGGCAAGGAACCAATGATTTGCATGATATTAATTTTGCAAAGCACCATGAAGATACGCTGCATCTCGGAAATAAAAATAAACTTTCGTTTCTTTTGTATTTCTCTCGATTTGCAGTATCTTTAAGGTTGGCACCATGAAGATACGCTGCATCTCGGAAATAAAAATAAACTTTCGTTTCTTTTGTATTTCTCTCGATTTGCAGTATCTTTGCATTAATGAAGTCACGGGATCAACAGAAACTGGGGTGTTTAAATCCCCATATCCTGTTTGTCCACCCAAAACAAATAACAATGAGTAAAATCGCTTTGATCGGTGCTGGGAACCTTGCAACGAATATTGGAAAGGCACTTGTCCATGCAGGTCATATAATCGTACAGGTCTATAGCCGGACGCTTGAGTCTGCATCACAATTATCAAAAATCACAGGAGGGAATGCCATCACTGACCTGCATCAATTAGTCAATGATGCAGACCTGTATCTGGTTTCCGTTAAGGACAGTGCCCTCAGCACGCTCCTGCCCGTTCTGTGTAAGGGAAGGGAAGACCGATTGTTTGTCCATACGGCAGGGAGCATACCGATGGATATCTTCCAACCCTACGCCCGGCACTATGGGGTGATCTATCCAATGCAAACTTTCTCAAAGCAGAAAGAAGTTAATTTCCGGGAAATCCCTTGCTTTATCGAAGGGAGCGATGAGCCCAGCATGGCCTTGATCAGGACCTTATGTACGACACTTACCGACCGGATCATCCCTTTGGCAAGTGAAGACCGTAAATACCTCCATTTAGCAGCTGTCTTTGCCTGCAATTTCGTGAACCATTGCTATGCGTTGGCTGACGACCTTCTCAAACGCCATCACATCCCATTCGACGTGATGTTGCCGTTGATCGACGAGACGGCAAGAAAAGTACATTCCTTATCCCCTGATGAAGCCCAAACGGGACCAGCAATCCGCTATGACAAGAATGTCATCCTTCGGCAAGAAAAGTTATTAGAGGATCATCCTCTTGCCCAGAAAATCTACGCCCTGATGAGTGAGAGCATCCACCAAAAGTGTCATCAATAACCTGTTACGATATGATCAACTACGACTTGAAAAAAATAAAGGCAATTATCTTTGACGTAGACGGGGTTCTCTCTTGCCAGACGATCCCCATGAATGCGGAAGGAGAACCCTTACGCACGGTCAATATCAAGGATGGATATGCCATCCAATTGGCCCAGAAGATGGGCGTACGGATCGTGATCCTCACGGGTGGGAACACGAAAGCCGTGCGTATTCGCTATGAGCATTTAGGCGTGGAAGACATCTATATGCAATGTGCGGTGAAAATTAAGACCTACGATGAGTTTTTAGAAAAGTATGGTCTCACCGACGATGAGATCATCTACGTAGGTGACGACATCCCCGACTACGAGGTGATGAAGCGGTGTGGCTGTCCATGTTGTCCAGCCGATGCCTGTCCCGAGATCAAGGAAGTTTCCACTTATATCAGTAACAAGAATGGGGGAGAGGGCTGTGGCCGTGACATCGTTGAGCAAGTCTTGAGGGTTCAAGGCAAATGGCTCAGCGATGCCAAGGCTTTCGGCTGGTAGGTCAGTCCTTGTCCTCTAGCCACTGACTCAGGAGGTGGGTATATTTCTCTGTCTGCTCCGCGAATACCATATGACGGGCGCCGTCAAACAATTCCCATCGGGAATCCGGGATGCCATCATACATGGTCTTTGCCACCAATGGGGTGCAGAGATCGTTGGTGCCACTGATGACCAAACAAGGAACGGCGATCTCCTTCAACCTGTCTGTATAATCAAAGTCCTTTAAGGTTCCCATCGGCGTATATTCATTGGGACCCCAGCCGATCAGGTAGGATTCAGCACCAGACTTCTTAGGTCGACGCAGGCATTCTGGGCTGTTGGCAGTCACCTCTCCAGCACAGTTCTGAAGCATGAAATGCTCATTGGCCAGCTGATATTCCGGGCTGGAATAGTCGTTCTTTGCTTCTGCCTCCGCGATCGCCCGTTGGTCTTCCGGTGACATAAAGGCAATCAGCCGATGTTGCTCATGCCCCCAAAGCCAACTGGCAGACAGCGTGCTGGAAAGGATAGCAGAACGCACACCCTCTGCCTTTCCATCAATGAGATAGGCTATCAAGAGCATGCCGCCCCACGACTGTCCTAAAAGATGGCATTCGTCGATATGCAAATAGTCACGCAAGGACCTAAGCTCTTCTTCCCAAGTTTCAAGCGTCCAGAGTTCAGGATGCCCTTCCACATAAGAGTTCCCGCATCCCAACTGGTCGTACATGATCACCTGATGACCCGTGTCGGCAATGCTGTCGAGCACTTCAAAGTAGTTGTGGGTACTGCCGGGACCACCGTGAAGCAACAACAGAGGAGCCTTACCCTTTTGTCTTTCACCTACGATACGATAATACGTCTGATAGCCCTTAAAGGGCATATAACCTTCTTCAATCTTTCTCATTTCTTTAGATTTAATGATGCAAATATAATAGAAATCCTGCGACTGGCAAAAAGAAAAACATGATTTTATTTTGTATTTACCTTGGCTTAATGTACCTTTGCAATCGGTGCCAATGCCTGTTCATTCCCTCAAAGCATTTTCTGCACACGAACAGTTTACGGATGCATCAACCATAAAGCAAACATAGAGATGAGAAAAGGCTATAAAATTATCCTGGCCAGCCATTCACCCAGACGGAAAGAACTGTTGGCAGGACTTGATTTGGATTTTGAAGTGAAGGTAATCCCAGGGATTAAGGAAACCTATCCCGCCACACTGTCTGTGGACGACATACCAGAATATATTGCTGCTGAGAAAGCTGCTGCCTATGCCATCCAAGAAAATGAACTGGTCATCACCGCCGATACTGTAGTCATCCTTGAGAATACTGTCTTCGGGAAGCCTAAGAATGATGCAGAGGCGTGTGAGATGCTTCGCGCCTTAAGCGGCAAAACCCACCATGTGGTGACTGGGGTATGCCTGAAAACACTTATCCAACAGCGTCTTTTCTCTGCCCGTACGGAAGTGACATTCAAGAATCTCTCTGAAGAAGAGATCCACTATTATGTGAATACCTACCATCCGTTAGACAAAGCGGGCGCGTATGGCATCCAGGAATGGATCGGATATGTTGGGGTGACAAGCATCAATGGCAGCTATTTCAATGTTATGGGACTCCCTGTCCAGAGAATACATGATGAATTAAGTAAATTGAAATAAAGTGTAAAAATAATCTCCAGGATTGTTTGGAGTTATTGAAAAAATGATTAATTTTGCAGAAAAGTCCATTGCGTGATGCAATCGACGAATCATAAGTAATTTTAATCTATATTTATCATTATCCAAGAGAGCTTATCGTGAGATTGGCTCTCTTTTCTTGTTTCTGCATCAAGCTCATCTTATTTCCACAGAAAGTTCACAGGCAGAGGAGGCTCTTCAATTTATTACTCCCCCTTGATCCACTCGATGATATCATCAATGATTTTGCTGATACCTTTACTTGTCGTACTGTCTGTTTCCTTTTCCACTTGCTTCTTGACTATCTTACCAACCGTGTTCGCTACTTGGTCTATGTCCCTGTTTATTCCGGAATAGTCCTGGTCTGTCGTGTCCACGGCAACGGCAGTGCCATTTTCTTCGTCTTCACTTTCATCCTTAACATTACCTTGGGCATTACCGAAAGGATTGTGATCCTTCAAATAATGGTCAACATCGTCCTTGTTGACAGTGAACACCTTACCTAAGAACCCATAGGATACCGTGTGGTCTCGTCCATTGAAACGAACCGTCGTTTTAGAGAAGATCACGTCATTATGATACGTGAGCATCTCTTCAAGCATGGTATTGATCACATTACCCGCTATCATCTTGCCAAACATGCTCATGCCCATCTCGAAGATATCGTTGCTGGGATGGTTCTGCTCATCAAAGATCTGTGTCAGTTCCTGACGAATGGCTTGCTGGTGTTGTTCCTTGGTAGGGCATGTGAACACCAAGAACATTAGGATGAGCAAGGCAATGATACCAAAGACCCATGCGATACGCTTTCCCTTGCCCGACGGTTGCATGGGAGGCACACCTCCTGTCGGCGTCCCACTGCCTGGCATAGGACGAGCTTCCCCTAACGGCTGTCCATGATTCGGATCCTGATACCCGGTCGCATCAGAGCCGCCTTGCACCAGGGACGAGTCAGAAGGTTGGTCGAACTGTTGTTGAGGGTTATAGGGGGGCGGGGTAGGTGTCTCCTGACCGGGATAGAGCAAGCCCTTCAGCTCAGGAACCTGCCATGCCGGTGTCCAATTCTCCATGCCTTCAGTCCATACCAAGGTGTCAGATGAGATATGCTTATCCTTCAACTCATAGATTGTAAAAGGACCTTTTTGTACGTCATTTTCTATCACAAAATACTTCATATCTTTCCTATCTTCTTTTTTGAGGTATCAAATGATTACCGAACTTAGTTATCTTTTCCGTATCGCATCATCCCAAGACGACATCAAGGACCATCATCAGCACAAAGCCGACAGCGAATCCGAGGGTAGAGAGATTGCTATGCTCTCCCTCTGATGCCTCAGGGATCAGTTCCTCGATAACCACGTAGAGCATGGCACCTGCTGCGAAGCTCAACAGATAGGGCAGCACGGGAGTCATTACCGAGGCGAGGAGAATGACCAATGCACCGCCAATGGGCTCTACTGCCCCGCTTAGCGTCCCCATCCAGAACGATTTCAGCCTGCTGGCACCTGTTGCCCGCATGGGCATAGAGATTATGGCACCTTCCGGAATATTCTGGATGGCTATACCCAAAGACATGGCCATGGCACCTGCCGCTGATATCCACTCACCGCCCTGCAAGGCTCCAGCAATCACGACACCCACCGCCATTCCCTCGGGGAAATTGTGGATGGTCACAGCCAAGTTGAGCATCGTCGTTTTGGAGAGATGTGCCGGCAATCCTTCAGGATGGTCACCATCGACATGCAGGTGAGGGGTAACCGTATCGATCAACAAGAGGAAAGCCATGCCCAGCAACATCCCGATGGCAGCTGGCATCACTTGCCACTTGCCCATGTTCGTGCTCATCTCCATGCTCGGGATCAACAACGACCATATCGAGGCGGCTACCATGACACCAGAAGCAAAGCCTAAGAGCGTTTTCTGTAAGCGGAGCGGCATTTTCTCCTTCATGAAGAAGACGAAAGCGGCTCCTATCGTTGTCCCTAAAAAAGGGATGAGTAGTGTTAAGAGGATTCCATTCATACTCGCAAAGGTAAGGAATATTTTCTAATATGCCAATACTTCATAGAGAAAAATCGGGGTCAGTGTATTGTACTGAATAAGTTGACACTTCATTAAAAAGAAGTAAAAGGAAAAAAAGTAATGAATCAGTACACTGAAGAAGAAAAACTTCTGTTATTAA
>ONBG01000060.1:0-24987 GCA_900316015.1 uncultured Prevotella sp.
TTAATAACAGAAGTTTTTCTTCTTCAGTGTACTGATTCATTACTTTTTTTCCTTTTACTTCTTTTTAATGAAGTGTCAACTTATTCAGTACAATACAGTTTTTGGGGAAATGCGTACCCTTGACGATGGTCCTGTACCCCGCTTTCATACCATATCAATGATTTCCCGTTTTTTTACTTGGAGATGAAGCAGAAAATTCGTATCTTTGTCCCGATATAAAATCAAATTGCGATGGATGACAAGAAAGATCAGCAATTATCCATACAGATGGATATCAAACCAGAAATAGCAGGTGGCCAGTATTCTAATTTGGTACTTATTTCCCATTCCCATAGTGATTTTATTGTCGATTTCGCTAAGATCCTACCGGGCATGCCTAAAGCTGAGGTGTGCAGCAGGATCATCCTTGCTCCTGAGCACGCCAAGAGATTGTTGCTTGCCTTGCAGGAAAACATCTATCGTTATGAGCAAGAGTACGGGAAGATTGATCTCCCAGTACCGACTCTCAATCCCGGTTCTCCCTTCGGTCATGGGGAAGGAGAAGCCTGAAAGCATATCCGGGTTATTAAATTATGTTAACCGCAGCTATTTTATCCTAATTTTTGTACATAGTAATCGATTTTAGATTTATATAATTAGGTATTTCCAATATTTGTTAGTACCTTTGCAGCCCGAAATGGGCTATTGCGTTCGTTTCTAATGTATTGATAATAAACAAAATAAATATATAAATTTAAAAAAGTAAAATTATGCCTACTATTTCACAATTAGTAAGAAAGGGCAGAAGGGTATTGGTAGACAAGAGCAAGTCACCAGCTTTGGACTCATGTCCTCAGCGTCGTGGCGTTTGTGTCCGCGTTTACACTACAACCCCGAAGAAGCCTAATTCGGCAATGCGTAAGGTTGCCCGTGTTCGTTTGACCAACCAGAAGGAAGTGAACTCCTACATTCCAGGAGAGGGACATAACCTTCAGGAACACAGTATCGTTCTCGTACGTGGCGGTCGTGTGAAAGACCTCCCAGGTGTACGTTATCACATTGTTCGTGGTACGTTGGATACCGCAGGTGTCGCAAATCGTACACAGCGCCGTTCCAAGTATGGTGCTAAGCGTCCGAAAGCTAAGAAGTAATAATCGGAGAAGATTAATACTAGGACAAGAATAAATATTTAATCGTTTTGCTGGAGAATTGTAATAAGGTTGAGTAAATGCCCGGGAGCGGGCGTTGAAGAACGAATAGACAACCCCATGCAGAATAAATTTCAAAGACAAAATGAGAAAAGCAAAACCAAAGAAACGGGTTATCCTTCCAGATCCCGTTTACAATGACCAGAAGGTTTCTAAGTTTGTGAACCAATTGATGTATGACGGAAAAAAGTCTACATCGTATGAAATCTTCTACAAAGCACTTGACACAGTGAAGGCTAAGATGGAAAAGGAGGAGAAGTCTGCTCTTGAAATCTGGAAGCAGGCACTTGACAACATCACCCCTCAAGTAGAGGTGAAGAGCCGTCGTATCGGTGGCGCAACCTTCCAGGTTCCTACTGAAATCCGTCCTGACCGCAAAGTGAGTATCTCCATGAAGAACATGATCGCTTTCGCCCGTAAGCGCGGTGGTAAGAGCATGGCAGAGAAACTCGCAGCTGAGATCATTGATGCTTACAACAACCAGGGTGGTGCTTTCAAACGTAAGGAGGATATGCACCGTATGGCTGAGGCTAACCGCGCATTTGCACACTTTAGGTTCTAATCATCAAGGTATAAAGGTAAAAAGAAAATGGCAAATCGCGATTTACATTTGACTCGTAACATCGGTATCATGGCCCACATCGATGCCGGTAAGACTACTACGTCTGAGCGTATTCTCTACTACACAGGTAAGACCCATAAGATCGGAGAGGTTCATGATGGCGCTGCTACCATGGACTGGATGGCTCAAGAGCAGGAGCGTGGTATCACAATTACTTCTGCTGCCACTACTTGCAACTGGAACTACAATGGTCGCAGCTATAAGATTAACCTGATCGACACTCCGGGACACGTTGACTTCACCGCTGAGGTTGAACGCTCCTTGCGTGTTCTGGATGGAGCTATCGAGACCTATTCTGCTGCAGATGGCGTACAGCCTCAGTCTGAGACCGTATGGCATCAGGCTAAGAAATATCATGTTCCTTGTATCGCTTATGTCAATAAGATGGACCGTTCTGGCGCAGATTTCTTCGGAACCGTTCAGCAAATGGACGAGATGTTAGGTGCTAATCCTATCGCCGTTCAGATCCCTATTGGCGCAGAGGAGAACTTCAAGGGTATCGTCGACCTCATCAAGATGAAGGCTATGTTCTGGCATGATGAGACCATGGGTGCAGAATATGAGCTGGAGGATATTCCTGCTGACTTGGTAGACCAGGCTAAGGAATACCGTGACAAGATGATCGAGGCTGCCTGTGACTATGATGACGAGATGATGGAACTGTACCTTGAGGGTAAGGAGATCTCGGAAGAACGCTTGTTGGCTGCACTTCGCAAAGGCACGATCACTGAGGCTTGCTGCCCCGTTCTGTTGGGTTCTTCCTACAAGAACAAAGGCGTGCAACCCTTACTTGACTATACTTGTGCATTCCTGCCTTCTCCATTGGATACCGTGAATATCGTAGGTACCAATCCTGAGACCGGTGAAGAAGAAGATCGTAAGCCTGATGAGAACGAGCCGACTGCTGCACTTGCTTTCAAGATCGCTACGGACCCATTCATGGGACGCTTGGTATTCTTCCGTGTCTACTCAGGTAAGGTAGCAGCTGGATCTTATGTTTATAACCCTCGTTCCGGCAAGAAAGAGCGTATCAGTCGTCTCTTCCAGATGAACTCCAATAAGGAAATCCCGATGGAGTCGATCGATGCAGGTGATATTGGCGCAGGTGTTGGTTTTAAGGATATCCGTACCGGTGATACCCTTTGCGATGAGGACCATCCTATCGTATTGGAGTCTATGACCTTCCCGGATCCTGTGATCCAGATCGCCATCGAGCCGAAGAGCCAGGCTGACATTGCCAAGTTGGACAATGGACTCGCAAAGTTGGCTGAAGAGGATCCTACCTTCCAAGTTCATACGGATGAGCAGAGCGGTCAGACGATTATCGCGGGAATGGGTGAGCTCCATTTGGATATTATCGTGGATCGTCTGAAGCGTGAGTTCAAGGTTGAATGTAACCAAGGCAAGCCTCAGGTGAACTACAAGGAAGCCATTACTGGCACAGCCCAGAGCCGTGAGGTTTATAAGAAGCAGACAGGTGGTCGTGGTAAGTTCGCTTGTATCGACGTTACCATTGGTCCGAAGGATGAGGATTACACAGAGGGCGACTTGCAGTTCATCAATAATGTCAAGGGCGGTAACATTCCTAAGGAGTTCATTCCTTCTGTACAGAAAGGCTTTCAGGACTGCCTGACCAATGGCGTTCTTGGAGGGTTCCCAATGACAGGATTGAAGGTTACCTTGAACGATGGTAGCTTCCATCCTGTAGACTCCGACCAGTTGTCATTCGAACTTGTTGCCCATCAGGCATTTAAAGTGCTCTGTCCTAAGGCACATCCCGTGCTCATGGAGCCAATTATGAAACTTGAGGTTGTTACCCCAGAGGAAAACATGGGTGATGTGATTGGCGACTTGAACAAGCGTCGTGGAATGGTACAGGGCATGGACGAGGCTCGTAGTGGCGCACGTATCGTGAAGGCCATGGTACCACTGTCCGAGATGTTCGGTTATGTAACCGCTTTGCGTACGATCACTTCCGGACGTGCAACAAGTTCCATGGAGTACGATCACCATGCACCAGTCTCAAGCTCTATCGCAAAAGAGGTGCTTGAAGAGTGCAACGGTCGTGTGGATTTGGTATAAAAACAATTTGAGAGACGGGAGACGCTGTTTAGCGAATGACTCTTAAACAGCGTATCTCTTGTCCTCTTCATATCAACAATTTAATAAAAACATGAGTCAGAAAATTAGAATTAAGCTGAAGTCTTATGACCACAAGTTGGTGGACAAGTCAGCAGAGAAAATTGTGAAAGCTGTGAAGGCTACGGGTGCAATCGTAAGTGGTCCTATCCCATTGCCAACACACAAGCGTATCTACACGGTAAACCGTAGTACCTTCGTCAACAAGAAATCCCGTGAGCAGTTCCAGCTCTCCGATTTCAAGCGTTTGATTGACATCTATAGCTCTACAGCCAAGACTGTGGATGCATTGATGAAGCTCGAGTTGCCATCAGGTGTTGAGGTTGAGATCAAAGTGTAGTTTAAATTGAATCGTTTATATTTAAATCATTATTGAAATGCCAGGATTAATTGGAAGAAAAATCGGAATGACATCCGTTTTCAGTGCCGACGGTAAGAATGTACCGTGCACTGTTATCGAAGCTGGTCCTTGGCAGTTCAGTTGGGTTTCGGCGAGGCTAAGGAAAAGAATACCACAAAGCCTATGCTGGGAACTTTCAAGAAGGCAGGTACAACACCAAAGAAGCACTTGGCCGAGTTCAAGTTTAACGAGGAATATAACCTCGGCGATACGATCACTGTGGAATTATTCAATGATGCAGAGTTCGTTGACGTAATCGGCACTTCTAAGGGTAAAGGCTTCCAGGGAGTAGTAAAGCGCCACGGATTTGGTGGCGTTGGTCAGAGCACACACGGTCAGGATGACCGCGCCCGCAAACCGGGATCTATTGGTGCTTGTTCTTACCCAGCTAAAGTCTTCAAGGGCATGCGCATGGGTGGCCAGATGGGAGGCGATCGGGTTACGACTCAGAACCTCAAAGTGTTAAAGGTAATTCCAGAGCAGAACTTGCTTATCGTAAAGGGTTCTTTCGCTGGATGCAATGGTTCAACCGTATTAATTGAGAAATAATGGAACTTAGCGTATTAAATATCAATGGTCAGGAGACCGGTAAAAAGGTAACGTTAAACGAGTCTATCTTCGGAATTGAACCTAATGATCACGTACTCTATCTCGATGTAAAACAGTATCTTGCTAATCAGCGCCAGGGTACAGCCAAGTCGAAGGAAAGAAGCGAGCAAAGTGGTTCTACTCGTAAGTTAGGTCGCCAGAAGGGTGGCGGCGGCGCTCGTCGCGGTGACATCAACTCACCAGTACTAGTGGGTGGTGGTCGTGTGTTTGGTCCAAAACCCCGTGACTATCGTTTTAAATTGAACAAAAAAGTAAAAGTTCTTGCTCGTAAGTCTGCTTTGTCTTATAAGGCTCAGGAGAATGCGATCGTTGTCATCGAAGACTTCAATTTCGACGCACCGAAGACTAAAGATTTTGTAAATATTACTAAAAATCTTAAAGTTGATGGGAAGAAGACATTGTTAGTTTTGCCAGAACTTAATAAAAACGTATATTTGTCAGCTCGTAACTTGAAGGGCTCTGAAGTTATGCTTGCATCTACGCTAAATGCGTATAAAGTTTTGAATGCAGATGTGTTGGTTGTAACAGAGAATTCCCTGAAGACGATCGACGAGACCTTAACCAAATAAAGAGGAGACATAGAATATGGCATTTATCATAAAACCATTGGTCACTGAGAAGATGACCAAGATCACAGACAAGCAGCCTAACCGCTTTGGTTTCGTTGTTCGCCCAGAGGCTAATAAACTCCAAATCAAGAAAGAGGTCGAAGGTCTGTATCATGTTACAGTAGTTGATGTGAACACAATGCGCTATGCTGGTAAGCGTTCAGCACGCTATACCAAGGCAGGTCTCGTTAAGGGACAGCGTAATGCGTTCAAGAAAGCAATCGTTACTCTGAAAGAGGGCGAAACAATTGATTTTTACAGCAATATTTAAATAAAAAATGGCAGTACGTAAATTAAACCCGGTTACACCGGGACAAAGACACAAGGTTATTGGCACGTTCGAGGATATTACTGCATCCGTGCCAGAGAAGTCTCTCGTTTACGGTAAACGTTCTACCGGTGGTCGAAACAACACCGGTAAAATGACTGTCCGCTATATGGGTGGCGGTCATAAGAGAAAGTATCGTATCATCGATTTTAAGCGAGAGAAAGATGGTGTTCCAGCTGTAGTGAAGACAATCGAATACGATCCGAACCGTTCGGCTCGTATCGCTTTGTTGTATTATGCTGATGGTGAAAAACGTTACATTATTGCTCCTAACGGACTGCAGGTAGGTGCTACGCTGATGTCTGGTGCAGAGGCTGCTCCAGAAATCGGAAATGCGCTTCCTCTCGCAAACATCCCTGTAGGTACTGTAATTCACAACATTGAGTTACGTCCTGGTCAGGGTGCTCTGCTCGTTCGTTCGGCTGGTAATTTTGCTCAGTTGACTTCTCGTGAGGGTAGTTATTGTGTGATCAAGCTCCCTTCTGGTGAGACTCGTCAGATTCTCTCCGCTTGTAAAGCTACTGTAGGTAGTGTTGGCAATTCTGATCATGCCCTGGAACAGTCTGGTAAGGCTGGACGTTCTCGTTGGCTGGGTCGTCGCCCGCACAACCGTGGTGTTGTTATGAACCCTGTAGATCATCCAATGGGCGGTGGTGAAGGTCGTCAGTCTGGTGGTCATCCACGTTCACGCAAGGGCTTGTACGCTAAGGGTCTTAAGACTCGTGCACCTAAGAAACTTTCAAACAAGTACATTATTGAAAGAGCAAGTAAGTAAAAAAGTTAACTAAGAGTAGATTATGAGTCGTTCAATCAAAAAAGGTCCATATATCAACGTATCTCTCGAGAAGAAGATTCTTGCTATGAATGAGAGTGGTAAGAAGAGTGTCGTTAAGACATGGGCCAGAGCATCAATGATCTCCCCGGATTTCGTGGGACACACTGTTGCAGTTCATAACGGAAATAAATTTATCCCTGTGTACATTACCGAGAACATGGTAGGCCACAAGCTGGGTGAGTTCTCTCTGACCCGTCGCTTCGGTGGGCACGCTGGTAACAAGAAATCATAAGGGACAAACCATTTAAATTAGAATGAAATAATGGGAGCAAGAAAACATATTTCGGCTGAAAAGAGAAAAGAAGCCCTTAAAAGTTTGTATTTCGCAAAGCTCAATGGCGTTCCATCTTCACCACGTAAAATGCGCTATGTAGTGGACATGATCCGTGGCATGGAAGTGAATCGCGCTTTGGGAGTACTGAAGTTCTCCAAGAAACAGGCTGCTGCAGACGTTGAGAAACTGTTGCGTTCGGCTATTGCTAACTGGGAGACGAAGAATGACCGCAAGGCTGAAGACGGCGAACTTTATATTAGTAAGGTATTCGTTGACGAAGGCGTTACAATGAAACGTATGAGACCGGCACCACAGGGCCGTGGATACAGAATCCGTAAGCGTAGTAACCACGTTACTCTGTTTGTTGATGCCAAAACTAACGACGATAAATAATAAGTAGAATGGGACAGAAAGTTAATCCAATAAGCAACCGTCTTGGTATTATCCGTGGTTGGGATTCAAATTGGTTTGGTGGCAAGAATTTCGGCGATAACCTCGTTGAGGACCAGAAAATCCGGAACTATCTGAACGAGCGCTTGGCAAAGGCAAGTGTTTCTCGTATTGTCATCGAGCGTACATTGAAGCTTGTTACCATTACTATTTGTACAGCCCGTCCGGGTATCGTCATTGGTAAAGGTGGTCAGGATGTTGATAAACTGAAAGAGGAGTTGAAGAAACTCTATAAGAAGGATATTCAGATTAACATCTTCGAAGTGAAAAAACCAGAGCTCGACGCTACGATTGTAGGGAATAACATCGCTCGCCAGGTGGAAGGCAAGATCGCATATCGCCGTGCCATCAAGATGGCTATTCAGAATACAATGCGCGCTGGGGCAGAAGGTATTAAAGTTCAAATTACTGGTCGTCTGAACGGTGCTGAAATGGCACGTAAGGAAATGTACAAGGAGGGTCGTACTCCCTTGCATACATTCCGTGCAGACATCGATTATTGTCAGGCAGAAGCCCTCACCAAGGTAGGATTGTTAGGTATTAAGGTTTGGATTTGCCGTGGAGAAGTTTACGGAAAGCGTGACCTTACCTTCAACTTTACTCAGGACAAGCAGAATGGTGGCCGTTCTAATAATGGTGGTCGCTCTGGCCGTGGTAATCGTAAGAGAAACAATAACCGTTAAAAGTAGAAGCTATCATGTTACAGCCAAAAAGAGTAAAATATAGAAGACCTCAAGACGGACGTGGCAATAAAGGCAACGCCCACAGAGGTACACAACTGGCTTTCGGCACATTTGGCATCAAGACACTTGAGGCAAAATGGTTGGACAGCCGTCAGATTGAAGCAGCACGTGTGGCTGTCAATCGTTATATGCAACGTGAAGGTCAGGTCTGGATCCGCATCTTCCCGGATAAGCCTATCACCCGCAAGCCTGCAGATGTCCGAATGGGTAAAGGAAAGGGAGATCCCGCAGGTTGGGTAGCACCGGTTACTCCAGGTCGTATCCTCTTTGAAGTGGAAGGCGTAAGTTTTGACGTAGCTAAAGAGGCACTTCGCCTTGCAGCACAGAAATTGCCTGTAAAGACTAAGTTTGTTGTTAGACGTGATTACGATAAAAATGCTTAAACTATGAAGATTAAAGAAGTAAGAGAACTCGCCACGAAAGACTTGGCAGAGAAGTTGGAGGCTACTGAGGAAGTTTTACACCAAATGAAGCTGAATCATAGTGTTACTCCACTTGAGAATCCATCACAGATTAAGGCAACTCGTCGTGATATCGCACGTATGAAGACAGAACTTCGTCAGAGAGAACTTAATAAATAATAATGGTCCAGATGGAAACAAGAAATTTAAGAAAGACAAGACAGGGTGTCGTTATCAGCAACAAAATGGATAAAACCATTGTTATTGCCTCTAAGTTCAAGGAGAAGCACCCTATTTATGGTAAGTTTGTCCAGCACACAAAGAAGTATCGCGCCCATGATGAGAAGAATGAGGCAAACGTAGGCGATACCGTGCTGATTATGGAAACTCGTCCTTTGTCAAAGACGAAGAGATGGAGATTAGTTCAAATTGTTGAAAAAGCTAAGTAATTATGATACAGGCAGAATCAAAACTTACAGTATGTGATAACAGCGGCGCACGTGAGGCTCTTTGCATCCGTGTTCTTGGTGGTACCGGTCGCCGTTATGCAAGCGTGGGTGACGTGATCGTTGTAGCTGTACAAAACGTTATCCCATCAAGTGATTTGAAAAAGGGTGCAGTATCAAAGGCTTTGATCGTTCGCACTAAGAAGGAGATTCGTCGTCCTGATGGCTCATACATCCGTTTCGACGATAATGCTTGTGTATTGCTGAACAACGCTGGTGAGCTTCGCGGCAGCCGTATTTTCGGTCCTGTAGCTCGTGAACTCCGTGCAGTGAATATGAAAGTCGTTTCTTTGGCACCTGAGGTTCTTTAATTTATAAAAATTGAAATCGTAATGAGTAAGTTACATATTAAAAAAGATGATACAGTCATTGTCATTGCCGGTTCAGACAAGGGCAAGACTGGTAAGGTGCTCAAGGTCCTTGTTGATAAGGATCGTGCTATTGTAGAGGGCGTCAATCTCGTCTCTAAGAGCACAAAGCCATCTGCTAAGAACCCTCAGGGTGGAATCGTTAAGCAGGAAGCTCCTATTCATATCTCTAATTTGAGTCTGATCGACCCGAAGAGTGGCAAGGCTACTCGTATTGCCATCAAGAAAACTGATGACGGCAAGAAGGTTCGTATCGCTAAAAAATCAGGGGAGGAAATTAAATAATGGATACAGCACAGTTAAAGAAAGTATACGCTGAGACGATCGCTCCAGCACTGCAGAAACAGTTCAACTACTCTTCAGCCATGCAGATTCCTGTCCTGAAGAAAATCGTGATCAACCAGGGATTGGGTGATGCAACTCAGGATAAGAAGATCGTTGATGTGGCTATCAATGAGATCACTACGATCACCGGTCAGAAGGCAGTGGCTACCTTCTCTAAGAAGGACATCGCTAACTTCAAGCTTCGTAAGAAAATGCCTATCGGTGTCATGGTCACTCTGCGTCGTGAGCGTATGTATGAGTTCCTGGAGAGGCTGATCCGCATTGCTCTTCCTCGTATCCGCGACTTTAAGGGTATCGAGAGTAAGTTCGATGGGCGCGGTAATTATACCTTAGGTATCCAGGAGCAGATTATCTTCCCTGAGATCAATATCGACACTGTGGATCGTATCCAGGGTATGAACATCACCTTCGTTACATCTGCTAAGACAGATGAAGAAGGTTATGCCCTGCTCAAGGCATTCGGTCTTCCATTCAAGAACGCTAAAAACGATTAAAGAATATGGCAAAAGAATCAATGAAAGCTCGCGAGGTGAAACGTGCTAAGCTTGTAGCACAGTATGCCGAGAAACGTGCAGCTCTGAAAAAGATCATAGCTACTTCTAACGATCCAGCAGAAGCTTACGAGGCAGCTCGCAAGCTTCAGGCTATTCCAAAGAATGCCAATCCTATCCGTCTGCATAACCGTTGCAAGATCACTGGTCGTCCGAAAGGATATATCCGCCAGTTCGGTCTTTCACGTATACAGTTCCGTGAGATGGCATCCAAAGGATTGATCCCAGGTGTTAAGAAAGCAAGCTGGTAATCCATAGAAAGAAATTCATTTATTTAATATTGTCGGGGTAGTCCCGATTAATTAAACATTTATATTTTATGACAGATCCAATAGCAGATTATCTGACAAGACTCAGAAATGCGATCATGGCTCATCACCGTGTTGTTGAGGTTCCTGCATCTAACCTGAAGAAGGAAATCACCAAGATTCTCTTCGAGAAAGGTTACATCCTGAACTATAAGTTCATTGAGGATGGTCCTCAGGGAACAATTAAGGTTGCTTTGAAGTATGACCCGGCAACGAAGGAAAATGCCATCAAGAAGTTGAAACGTGTCTCAACTCCAGGTCTCCGTAAGTACACTGGATACAAGGACATGCCGCGAGTAATTAACGGATTAGGTATAGCCATTATATCTACATCCAAAGGTGTAATGACAAACAAAGAGGCTGCCGACTTGAAGATTGGTGGTGAGGTTCTTTGCTACGTTTATTAATTGGAGGATTAGAATATGTCAAGAATAGGAAAATTGCCAATTAGTATTCCGTCAGGCGTTACAGTTGCTCAGAAAGATGGTGTCGTGACGGTGAAAGGTCCTAAGGGAGAACTCTCCCAGAAGGTAGACGCTTCTATCAAGATGAAGATCGAGGATGGTCAGATCACATTCGAAGTTGACGAGAACAGTCCAGTAAACTATAAGCAGAAGCAGGCTTTCCATGGTTTGTATCGTGCTTTGGTGAATAACATGGTCATTGGCGTCAGCGAGGGCTATAAGAAAACTATGGAACTTGTTGGTGTAGGTTATCGCGTATCCAACCAAGGTAATCTCATTGAGTTCTCACTGGGTTATACGCACCCCATCTTCCTGCAGCTTCCGAAAGAAGTTAAGGTTGAGACTAAGAGTGAAAGAAACCAGAACCCTATCATTACGTTAGAGTCTTGTGACAAACAGTTGCTTGGACTTATTTGTGCAAAAATTCGTTCTTTCCGTATGCCTGAGCCTTACAAAGGAAAAGGTATCTTGTTCCAGGGCGAGGTTATTCGTAGAAAGTCTGGTAAGACTGCTGCAGCTAAGTAATTTTAATTATTTACGATCATGACAACAAAGAAAGAACAAAGAAGACTAAAGATAAAGTTCCGTATTCGCAAAAGTGTGAAGGGGACTGCTGAGCGCCCACGTCTTAGTGTATTCCGCTCTAACAAGCAGATTTACGCTCAGGTTATTAATGATTTGACTGGCAAGACTCTTGCTGCTGCCTCTTCTCTGGGATTGGAAACGATGCCCAAGATCCAGCAGGCACAGAAAGTTGGTGAGTTGATTGCACAAAAGGCAGAGGCTGCAGGCATTACAGCCGTTGTATTCGACCGTAATGGCTATTTGTATCACGGGCGTGTGAAGGAATTGGCTGACGCAGCTCGTAAGGGTGGTCTTAAATTTTAAACGATTATGGCAATGAATAAAGTAAAAGTAAATAGTGACGCTGAATTAAAGGATCGCTTGGTTGCTATCAACCGTGTTACGAAGGTAACAAAGGGTGGTCGTACCTTCACATTCGCTGCTATCGTCGTTGTAGGTGACGGTAACGGCGTGATCGGCTACGGATTAGGTAAAGCCGGTGAGGTGACAGCTGCCATCGCCAAAGGTGTAGAGTCAGCTAAGAAGAACCTTTTCAAGGTTCCAGTGATCAAAGGTACGATTCCTCATGAGATGGAAGCTCGCTTCGGTGGAGCTCAGGTATTCCTGAAGCCTGCCGCTGCTGGTACCGGTCTTGTGGCTGGTGGTGCTATGCGTGCTGTTCTGGATAGCTGCGGTATTAAGGATGTCCTTGCTAAGTCAAAGGGATCATCAAACCCTCACAATTTGGTGAAGGCTACGATTGCAGCCTTGAGCCAGATGCGTGATGCTTATACGGTAGCAGGTACTCGTGGTATCGATATGAACAAGGTGTTTAACGGATAAAGGAGATATTGACAATGGCAACAATTAAAATCAAACAGGTGAAGAGTAGAATTGGTGCTCCTGTAGACCAGAAGCGTACCCTTATCGCTCTGGGCCTTCATAAGATCTCTCAGATTGCTGAGGTTGAAGATACTCCAAGCAACCGTGGCATGATCCGGAAGGTTCGCCATTTGGTAACTGTAGTTGAATAATGAATCTTATAAACAAGGACAATGATGAAATTAAATAATTTGAAACCAGCTGAGGGCTCTACACATTCCCGTCGTCGTATTGGTCGTGGTCCAGGTTCTGGACTCGGCGGTACCTCTACCCGTGGACATAAGGGTGCAAAGGCTCGCTCTGGCTATAAGAGAAAGATTGGATTTGAAGGAGGTCAGATGCCTCTGCAGCGTCGTGTACCAAAGGCTGGATTCAAGAATATCAACCATAAGGAGTATTTCGCTGTTAACTTGTCTACATTACAGTCTTTAGCTGAGAAGAAGAATCTCACTAAGATTGGTATTGCAGAACTCAAAGAGGCAGGTCTTACCAATGGTAAGGAGCTGGTGAAGGTTCTCGGCAATGGCGAGCTTAAGGCTAAAATCGACGTTGAAGCAAATGCTTTCTCAAAAACTGCTGAAGAGGCAATCAAGGCAGTCGGTGGTAACGCAACTATAATCTAAGTAGATGAAAAAGTTTATTGAGACACTAAAGAACTGTTGGAAGGTTGAGGATTTGCGCCAGCGACTCCTCATCACCCTTCTGTTTACGGCTATTTACCGTTTTGGATCGTTCGTGGTTTTACCAGGTATAAACCCGGGCATGTTACAAAAACTTCAGTCGCAGACCAGTGGTGGACTTATGTCCCTGTTGGACATGTTCTCTGGTGGTGCATTTTCCAATGCGTCCATCTTCGCATTAGGAATCATGCCTTACATCTCAGCTTCTATCGTTATGCAACTTCTTGCTGTCGCTGTACCTTATTTCCAGAAGATGCAGCGTGAGGGTGAGAGCGGTAGGAAGAAGATCAATTGGTATACGAGGATCCTGACAGTCGCCATTTTGGTGTTCCAGGCTCCTTCTTACCTGATCAACTTGAAAATGCAGGCAAGCCAGGCATTGGCTTCCGGCATTTCTTGGTCTGTCTTCATGATTTCTGCCACGTTCATCCTAGCAGCAGGCAGTATGTTCATCCTGTGGCTGGGTGAGCGCATTACTGATAAAGGAGTCGGAAATGGAATCTCTTTAATCATTATGATTGGTATCATTGCCCGTCTGCCCCAGGCTTTCGTTCAGGAAGTTGGCTCTCGCTTTACGGCGATCAGTGGTGGTGGACTTGTGATGTTTATCGTTGAGATTCTGATTCTGTATGCAGTTGTTTGTGCATCTATTCTTTTGGTGCAAGGAACACGCAAGGTACCTGTACAGTATGCTAAACGCCTTGTAGGTAATAAGCAATATGGTGGTGCCCGTCAGTATATCCCATTGAAGTTGTTCGCAGCTAATGTGATGCCGATCATCTTCGCCCAGGCGTTGATGTTCATCCCATTGGCAATCGTCCGTTATCAGACGGAAAACGCAAGTTGGGTGGTACGTTCACTGATGGATAACCGCAGTTTGCTGTATAACATCATTTACGTGATTTTGGTGATCGCGTTTACCTATTTCTATACGGCAATTACTTTGAATCCTACCCAGATGGCAGAGGACATGAAACGTAATAATGGATTTATTCCTGGTGTTAAGCCAGGAAAGGATACAGCTGAGTATATCGATACCGTCATGTCTCGAATTACTTTGCCTGGTTCTCTTTTCATAGCGTTTATTGCGATCATGCCTGCACTTGCTGGGCTGTTGAATGTTCAGCAGGCATTCTCTCAGTTCTTCGGAGGCACATCGTTGTTGATTCTTGTTGGTGTCGTCATTGACACACTTCAGCAGATTGAGAGTCACCTTTTGATGCGCCATTACGATGGACTTCTGAATTCAGGTCATACTCGTGGATCTGTTTCTGCATATTAAATCTGATCTTGCAGAATGAACGTATTTCTGAAGACAGAAGATGAAATTGAAGTGAAGTACATAGCCTGTCCACTAGTTGGCCAGGTCTGTGGAATAATGACGAGACATACAAGCCTGGATTTATGACCCTCCAATTGGATGCCACTACAGAGGAGTTCATCTTGGATCGTATAATGATTCCAACCTTCAAGAACTTTCTCATCCAGTTGGGGGGTCTTCCCGGCAAGCATCTTTAAAGTGCATGGCGTTCGAATCCAGGTTGCTGAAATTTTATCATCGTTTGAAGAAGTAGTAAATAGAATCAGAAAATCATTATATATGGCAAAGCAATCCGCAATTGAGCAAGATGGGACTATTGTAGAGTCACTCTCCAATGCAATGTTCCGTGTAGAACTTGAAAATGGAGTTCAGATTATTGCGCATATCTCTGGAAAGATGAGAATGCATTATATTAAGATCCTCCCTGGTGATAAGGTTAAGGTAGAAATGAGTCCCTATGACCTGACAAAAGGTAGAATCGTATTCAGATATAAATAATCAGTATTTTAGATATGAAGACAAGAGCATCATTAAAGAAGCGTACACCCGACTGCAAAATCGTTCGTCGTAAAGGTCGTTTGTTCGTGATCAACAAGAAGAACCCTAAGTACAAAATGCGGCAGGGTTAAGGTTAAAAAAATGTAATTGTGCGTCTGAACAACAATTTATTCGTACCTTTGCATGCTTTTTAGCGCAATGTATTTTATTTTTAATCAATTATTTAATTAAGTAATGGCAATAAGAATTGTTGGAGTAGATTTGCCCCAGAATAAGCGTGGCGAAATCGCATTGACTTATATCTATGGTATAGGTCGAAGTAGTTCAGCAAGTGCTGAATTCAAGGTAGAAGGTGACCTCCGCTCTGAGGTCCAGATGAATATCAAGCGCCTGATGGATATCGGTTGCTATCGTGGAGTTAGACATCGTAATGGTCTTCCCGTTCGTGGTCAGAGTACGAAGAACAATGCCCGTACCCGTAAAGGAAAGAAGAAGACTGTTGCTAATAAGAAGAAGGCTACTAAGTAATTTTAGGAGAAATTAATTATGGCAAAAAAATCAGCAACATCTAAGAAGAGAAACGTAAGGGTTGATGCTCTTGGTCAGCTCCATGTTCACAGTTCTTTTAATAATATCATTGTTTCTTTAGCTAATAGCGAAGGACAAATTATTTCTTGGTCATCTGCTGGTAAGATGGGTTTCCGTGGTTCTAAGAAGAACACCCCGTATGCTGCCCAGATGGCTGCAGAAGATTGTGCTAAGACAGCTTATGAGCTCGGTCTCCGTAAGGTGAAAGCTTATGTCAAGGGTCCGGGTAATGGTCGTGAGAGTGCTATTCGTGCCGTTCATGGCGCAGGCATCGAGGTAACGGAGATTATCGACGTTACTCCATTGCCACATAATGGCTGCCGTCCTCCAAAGCGTCGTCGTGTGTAATCGTATTTTATTTAAGAACATTTTTATTATATTATGGCTAAGTATATAGGTCCGAAATCTAAGATTGCCCGCCGTTTTGGAGAACCCATTTTCGGCGCTGACAAAGTTTTGTCCAAGAGAAACTTCCCTCCTGGACAGCATGGCAACAACCGTCGCAGAAAACAGTCTGAGTACGCTGTCATGTTGGCAGAGAAGCAGAAAGCTAAGTATACTTATGGTGTACTTGAGCGTCAGTTCCGTAATATGTTTGAAAAAGCAGCCAAGGCTGATGGCATTACTGGTGAGGTATTGCTCCAGAACCTTGAAAGCCGTCTTGACAATGTCGTTTTCCGTCTCGGTGTTGCTCCTACGCGTGCAGCTGCTCGTCAGTTGGTAGGGCACAAGCACATTACTGTTGATGGGAAAGTTGTAAATATTCCTTCTTACTCAGTGAAGCCGGGTCAGGTTGTTGGCGTTCGTGAGAAATCTAAGTCTCTCGAAGTCATCGAAGGTGCCTTGGCAGGTTTCAACCACAGTAAATATCCTTGGATAGAGTGGGATGAGAATACAAAGAGCGGTAAGTTCTTGCACAAGCCGGAGCGTGCTGACATCCCAGAGAATATTAAGGAACAGTTAATCGTTGAGTTGTACTCTAAATAAATCATTGAATTAATGGCGATATTAGCATTTCAAAAACCCGATAAAGTTGTAATGTTAGAGGCTAACGACAAATTCGGCAAGTTCGAGTTTCGTCCCTTGGAGCCTGGCTTTGGCGTTACCATTGGCAATGCCTTGCGCCGCATTCTCCTTTCTTCTCTTGAAGGCTATGCTATCAATACCATCCATATCGGTGGCGTTGAGCATGAGTTCTCTTCTGTACCTGGAGTAAAGGAAGATGTTACTAACATTATCTTGAATCTCAAACAAGTTCGGTTCAAGCAAGTAGTAGAAGAATTCGAGAATGAGAAAGTAAGTATCACCGTAGAGAATTCCACCGAATTCAAAGCAGGTGATATCAGTAAGTATCTGACTGGATTTGAAGTGTTAAACCCCGATTTGGTGATTTGCCATTTGGATGCTAAGGCTTCAATGCAGATTGATCTGACAATCAACAAGGGACGTGGCTACGTTTCCGCAGATGAGAATCGTGAGTTCTGCACTGATGTCAACGTCATTCCCATCGATTCTATCTACACCCCTATCCGTAACGTGAAATACGCTGTTGAGCCTTATCGTGTGGAGCAAAAGACCGACTACGACAAGCTCGTCATCGAAGTAACGACGGATGGTTCCATACACCCAAAGGATGCGCTGAAGGAAGCTGCGAAGATCCTGATCTATCATTTCATGTTGTTCTCTGATGAGAAGATCACTTTGGAGAATCCTGACCAGGAGGGCAACCAGGAGTTTGATGAGGAAGTATTGCACATGCGCCAGTTGTTGAAGACAAAGCTCGTAGACATGAACCTTTCCGTTCGTGCCCTGAATTGCCTCAAGGCCGCTGATGTCGAGACACTGGGCGATCTCGTACAGTACAATAAGACTGACCTCCTGAAGTTCCGTAACTTTGGTAAGAAATCGCTTTCAGAGCTTGATGATTTGCTCGAAGGTCTGAATCTGTCGTTTGGAACTGATATTTCAAAGTATAAACTGGACAAGGAATAAGTCCGAAATAGTAAAAAAGTAAAATGAGACATAATAAGAAATTCAACCATCTGGGTCGTACTGCTTCTCATCGTAATGCGATGTTGGCTAACATGGCCGTATCCCTTATATTGAGCGAGCACAAAAGAATCACTACGACTCTTGCCAAGGCTAAGGCCTTGAAGAAATATGTAGAGCCCCTGATCACACGCTCTAAGGATGACACAACCAATTCTCGTCGTGTTGTGTTCCGCTATCTGCAGAACAAGTATGCTGTTACAGAGCTGTTCAAGGAGGTTGCTGCTAAGGTGGCTGATCGTCCCGGTGGTTACACACGTATCATCAAACTAGGCACTCGCCAGGGTGATGCTGCTCCAATCGCTTTCATCGAGCTCGTTGACTTCGATGAGAACATGGCTAAGGCTCCCAAGGCTTCTGCTAAGAAGACACGTCGTAGCCGCAAGTCTGCTGCTCCTAAGGCTGCAGAAGAGGCTCCTAAGACAGAGAATGCTCAGGAGACTCAAGCAGAGACCGCTGCTCCTGCAGAGGCAACAGAGGCACCTAAGGCTGAGTAATCTTGATCACTCCATAGAAAAGTCTCCACCTCACAAGGGTGGAGATTTTTTTATGATAGGGATTCCCCTACCTGAGTTTAGGGAAAATGCACTTTAATGTATTCATTTTTGCCTTATCTTTGCATACAGAATATTAAAAGACTCTCGATATGAAAAAGGTTTTGGTTCTTGCAGTTTGTGCGAGCCTGTTGGTGAGCAGCTGTGATACGTATGCCGGGGCGGGCGCTTATGCTGGTTCTACATTAGGTTCAATTCTGGGATCAGCTATCGGCGGGATTAGTGATGGACCTCGCGGCTCTGATATCGGAACGATCATAGGTATGGCTGGTGGGGCAGTGATTGGTGGTGCCATTGGAAACGCTACTGACCAGGCTAAGCAGCGTGATTATGATCAGTATCAATACGATCGCGCTCGGCGGCAGGCAGAACGCAACCGTCAGTCACAGGGTAGTGTTGAAGGTACCCATGACCAGGATCGCTACGGCAGTGGCTATGACGGTACGAGCAGTGGGGACGATCGTCTCTATGACTTCAATGGATCGGATTATACAGGGAATTATAGCGCACAGCAACCAACGACTGCCATGCCATCGGCTTCGAGCGTAGAGGATTTGGCAAGTTCCCTTTCTTATACGCCAGCCTTGGAAATTCGGAATGCTCGCTTTGTGGATGATAATCAAGATAAGGTACTGAATGCGGGAGAAGTGTGCAAGGTCATCTTCGAGGTCTATAACCGTGGTAACCAAGCCCTTTACGATATTCAGCCGACGGTAGTTGAGACAACGGGCAACCGGCATATCTTTATCTCCCCCAGCATTCACGTTGAGAAGCTCATGCCGGGTAAGGGCATCCGTTATACGGCGATTGTCAAGGCTGATAACCGCTTGAAGAAAGGAATGGCTAAGATCTGTGCTTCTGTTGTCCAAGGAAACAAGGCCATCTCCAAAGTGAGTGAGTTTGACGTGCCTACAAGTGCACGATAGGCAGGATCCCTTTGACGCATTTTAACGCCTATGGGCGCAAGATAAGAAGAGCACTTTGACAGGCTCGTGAATGTGCAAAAGCATGGTAAAGGAAATCAGGCGGACTGGTCATTAGTCCGCTTTTTTATTTCGTCAGGTTATCCTTCCAGTCCTTCACCTTATCAAAGATCTCCTCCCAGACATTCTTCTTCTCTTTTGTGTCCTTCTTCAGCCTTGTCTGTTGGGTATTGCTCGGAACGGTCTTGTTGCCATGGCTCTTCTGGGCCATTTTTCTCGCTATCTTCTTGACAGGCTGTTTCACCTTGTCGTTGATAGAAAGGCGATGGGACCCTTTCTCAGCTTTCTCTTTCCAGTTTTCCGTGAAACTGTATCCCGCATCAGCCACCTCGAAATCGAGTTCTGGTATCTCAATTGGACTGTCATCCCGATAAGGCACGTTACCTCCTTTCCTCAGCAGTTCCACTTCTACGAGAGCGATGCCCTGGTTGATAATCCCTAATTCACGGGCGGCTCCCCAAGAGAGGTCGATGATCCTCCCCCGGCTATGCGGTCCACGGTCGGTAACGCGTACGATGACTTCTTTTCCGTTCGCAGGGTTCTTAACCCTCAATAAAGTACCAAAAGGATAGGTCTTGTGCGCACAGGTCAGGCTGTCATGGTGTAGTCGCTCCCCGCTACTTGTCCTGGCTCCTGTGGCTCTTCTCGAATAAAAAGACGCTTTACCTCTCTGTTGTGCTAACAGAGGGGTAAAGCTGATCATTGCGACTATTAAAACGATAATACTTTTTCGATATATCACTCTTTGCTTTACATTGGTTCCTATACGATTCCCTGTGCCATCATGGCATTGGCAACCTTCATGAAACCAGCGATGTTGGCACCTTTGACATAGTCGACATAGCCGTCCGGCATAGTGCCATACTTCACACATTGCTCGTGGATGGAGTGCATGATATAATGCAGTTTCTCGTCCACTTCCTCCGCACTCCAGTGCAGACGGATGGAGTTCTGTGTCATCTCCAGTCCAGATGTTGCCACACCACCAGCGTTGACAGCCTTTCCAGGTGCGAACAACTGTTTTGCAGCAATGAATTTTTCAACAGCCTCTGCTGTGCAGCCCATGTTGCTGACTTCTGCCACGCATAAAGGCTTGTTTGCCAAAATCATGTCTGCGTCATCTCCGTCGAGCTCATTCTGTGTAGCACAGGTCAAATAGATATCAGCCTTTACTTCCCAAGGCTTCTTGCCAGCGATGAACTGGGATCCCGGATATTTCTCTGCATAAGGCGAGCAAATATCATTGCCACTTGCACGAAGCTCGAGCATATATTCGTTCTTTTCCCCACTGATCCCTTCCGGATCATAGATATACCCGTCTGGTCCGCTGATGGTGATCACCTTTGCGCCTAACTGGTTGGCTTTCTTGACTGCGCCCCAAGCCACATTCCCGAATCCACTCACTGCAATGGTCTTGCCCTTGAGGTCAATTCCATGTGTCTGGCACATTTGGTTGACGAAATACAAGGCTCCGAATCCTGTAGCCTCTGGGCGCAGGATAGAACCGCCCCATTCAATACCCTTACCGGTGAGGACACCCTCATAGCGGTGGGTCAGCTTCTTGTACATGCCGAAGAGATAGCCGATCTCGCGACCACCTACGCCGATATCACCGGCAGGCACGTCCTCGTCAGGACCGATATTGCGATACAACTCTGTCATGAATGCCTGGCAGAACCGCATGACCTCAGCATCAGAGCGACCTCTGATCGAGAAATCAGAACCACCTTTGGCACCGCCCATCGGCAGTGTGGTCAGCGCATTCTTGAATATTTGCTCAAATCCCAAGAACTTCAAGATGGAAAGGTTCACGGAAGAGTGGAAACGCAGCCCGCCCTTGTAAGGACCGATCGCACTGTTGAACTGAACGCGATAGCCGATATTGACATGTATTTCTCCCTTGTCATCCACCCATGGAACACGGAACGTGACAATACGCTCTGGCTCTACGAGACGTTCGATCAACTTAGCTTTTTCAAATGCTGGGTGCTGATTATATACATCTTTAATAGAGATCAACACTTCTTTTACTGCTTGTAAGTACTCAGATTCGCCTGGATGCTTGCGCTCTAAGTCTTGCATGATTCTTTCAACTTCCATAGTAGAATTTTTAATAATTGGTTAGTAATCTTACAAATTGTCATTTTGACAACGCAAATATAGCCCTTTCTTATGTATCTACCAAATAAAAATCGGAAAATCTTGCAGAAAAAGTATCATTTTGTCAGGCCTCCGTCCTTCCCGTTCTCTACCGGGATCTTGAGATAACGTTGCAAAATAATAAAAAATATTCCACTTTTGCAACTTTATTGCGATGTTTTTTCTTCGTTTGTTATCATTTCAAAGGAAAAACTTTATCTTTGCATGTCAAACTTACATAATCCAATGGAGAAGAAAATACCGCATGAATGGAATAAATTCCTGCTGAAAGACGTGACCTTTGTCAACTTGATGATGCGTCGCATCTATAATGTCTTGATTGTCGCCAATCCTTACGATGCCTTTATGTTGGAGGATGACGGACGGGTGGAAGAGAAAATTTACAATGAGTATATGGAGTTGGGGTTGCGATATCCTCCTACCTTTACTCAGGTGAGCACGATCGAGGAGGCGGAGAAGGTATTGCAGACCACGAACATCGACCTCGTCATCTGCATGCCGGGCAATGCTGATAATGATGCCTTTACCGTGGCCAGGTCGATCAAAGCCAAGTTCCCCGATATTCACTGCGTGGTGCTGACTCCATTCTCCCATGGCATTACCAAGCGGATGCAAAACGAGGACCTGTCGATCTTCGACTATGTCTTCTGCTGGTTGGGGAACACCAACCTGATCTTATCGATCATCAAGTTGATTGAGGACCAGATGAACTTAGAGCATGATGTGGAGGAGGTGGGCGTCCAAATGATCCTTTTGGTGGAGGACAGCATCCGGTTCTATAGTTCTGTCTTGCCTAATCTGTACAGCTATATCCTCGTGCAAAGCCAGCGCTTTTCCACGGAGGCCTTGAATCGCCATTCTGCCACCATGCGTATGCGAGGGCGCCCTAAGGTGGTCTTGGCACGTAACTATGAGGAGGCGATGGAACTGTACCATAAGTATGCCGACCATACTCTTGGGGTGATCAGCGATGCCAGGTTCCCAGTCCAGGGAGTAAAGGACCCGGAGGCTGGAATCAAGTTGCTGAAGGCCATCCGAGCGCAGGACGAATACGTCCCCCTGATCATGGAAAGCTCGGAGACGGAGAACAGGGGAAAAGCGGAAAAGGAGGGATTCCGGTTCGTTGACAAGAACTCGAAGACCATGAACATCGATCTCCGCCATATCTTGGAGGAGCACATGGGGTTCGGGGATTTCATCTTCCGTGACCCAAAGACGCATGAGGAGATCATGCGGGTCCATAACCTGAAGGAGCTGCAGGACAATATTTTCAAGATCCCGAATGAGTCGATGCTTTACCATATCAGTCGCAACCATATGAGCCGCTGGCTCTGCGCGCGTGCGATCTTCCCGGTCTCTAACTTCTTGAAGAACGTCACTTGGCATAAGTTACAGGACGTGGACGCCCATCGGCAGATTATCTTCGATGCCATCGTTCAATACCGCCAGATGAAGAATATCGGTGTCGTGGCCGTGTTCGATCGGGAACGCTTCGACAAGTATGCTCACTTTGCCAGGATCGGAGACGGATCCTTAGGCGGAAAGGGGCGTGGACTGGCTTTCTTGGATAACATCATCAAGCGCCATCCGGAACTGAATCAGTTTGAGGGGGCTTCCGTGCAGATCCCCAAAACGGTGGTCTTGTGCACGGATGTCTTCGACCGGTTCATGGAGCAAAACAACCTGTATCCCATCGCCTTGAGCGACGCGTCGGACGAGGAGATCCTGAACCATTTCCTCCATGCCCAATTGCCGGATTCCTTGATCGCGGATTTCTTCACGTTCTTCGAGGCGACCAAGCGCCCGATTGCCATCCGCTCTTCTTCCTTACTGGAAGATGCCCACTATCAGCCTTTCGCCGGGATCTATTCCACCTATATGATTCCTTACCTGGAGGACAAGTATGCCATGCTCCAAATGTTGGCTTGTGCCATCAAAGGCGTGTATGCCTCAGTGTATTATCGAGATTCCAAGGCGTATATGACTGCCACCAGCAATGTCATCGACCAAGAGAAAATGGCGGTCATCTTGCAGGAGGTGGTCGGAAAGCAATATGGGGATTATTATTATCCGAATATCAGTGGGGTCTTGCGCTCCCTAAATTATTATCCGATTGGCGAGGAGACCGCAGAAGAGGGCATCGCATCCTTGGCCTTGGGATTGGGAAAGTATATCGTCGACGGGGGGCAAACGCTGCGGGTGTCTCCCTATCATCCTCACCAGGTCTTGCAAACCAGCGAGATGGAAACAGCCTTGAGGGAGACGCAGACGCAGTTCTATGCCTTGGACATGAAGCATGTGGGCAACGACTTTAAGGTAGATGATGGTTTCAATATCCAACGACTGAAGGTCAAGGAAGCTGAGAAAGACCATTCCATCGACTATATCGCCTCAACCTACGACCCTTACGACCAAGTGATCCGGGATGGCATCTATGAGGGGGGACGGAAGGTCATCACTTTTTGCGGGGTCCTCCAGCAAGGCGTTTTCCCCCTGCCTGAGATCCTGCAACTGTCGATGAAGCATGGAGCAGGGGAGATGAAACGCCCGGTTGAGATTGAGTTCGCGTGTAATATCAACCCCGACCGTACTGGGGAGTTCTACTTGCTCCAGATCAGGCCGATCGTGGATGCGAAGCAGATGTTAGACGAGGATCTCACAAAGATCCCGGATGAGGATTGTCTGTTGCGCTCCCACCGCTCGTTAGGACATGGGATCTCCGAGGACGTGACCGATGTCGTATATGTGAAGACCGATGAGCATTTCTCTGCCATGAATAACCCTGCCATTGCTGCTGAGATCGAAAAGATCAACAGAAAGTTCTTGGCAGAGGACAAGAACTATGTCCTCGTGGGACCTGGTCGCTGGGGATCCAGTGACCCTTGGCTGGGCATCCCTGTGAAATGGCCCCATATCAGTGCTTCCCGCGTGATCGTGGAGGTCGTCTTGAAGAACTACCGCGTGGACCCTAGTCAGGGGACGCATTTCTTCCAGAACCTGACCAGCTTCGGGGTGGGCTATTTCACAATCGACACAAATACCTATGATGGTATCTACCGGAAGGATATCCTGGATTCCTTGCCTGCCGTCGAGGAGACAAAATACGTTCGCCATGTTCGCTTCTCCCAACCGCTCAGGATCATGATGGATGGCAAGAAACAGGAGGGCGTGATCACATGGAAAAAGGAATCTTACGCGATTTGAACGACATTAACTTGATCTATATCAAGAAAATATGCAATTAGCGATTAAAAGATGAAATATATTTGGAGGGTATTGGAATTATCCATACCTTTGCATCGTGTTTTTCATGGTATTAGATTTAAGGTTAATAAGGTTGGGACTCAGCGGAGCCCCATTTTTTTTGCCCATACCTTTTATCGGACCTAAAAAAGGTAAGCTACGCTTCACCTCGGGAATAAAAATAAAACAAATATTATTTTGCATTCCACTCGGTTTGCAGTATCTTTAGATAAGCTACGCTTCACCTCGGGAATAAAAATAAAATCTTCGATATTTATTTTGTATTCCACTCGGTTTGCAGTATCTTTGGATAAGCTACGCTTCACC
>ONBG01000060.1:25014-32723 GCA_900316015.1 uncultured Prevotella sp.
CGGTTTGCAGTATCTTTGGATAAGCTACGCTTCACCTCGGGAATAAAAATAAAATCTTCGATATTTATTTTGTATTCCACTCGGTTTGCAGTATCTTTGCAATCAATAAAAGAAGTCCCGCATGGATAAACTATGTATCGTATTCTTGGTGGCAGTCGCGCTCGTGGGTTGTAATGCGCACAAGGCAACCCTGAAGCCGCATCTTGCTCCACCCCTGGTTTCTTCCTCCGACAGCATCACGTACTCTCCTCGTCTCTTGATCGTCATGTATGATAGGGCAATAGGTAAGCTCCCGCTCCTCAAAAGGTTACGTCTGATGAAGTGTGAGGTGGTCTATCAGTATGAGACCTTGCATGGCGTTGCCTTGAAAGTGCCTGATGACATGCCCATCGATAAGGCGACGGAGGAATTGAGAAAGGTAAAAGGTGTGCTTTCCGTGGAGCGGGACCGGATCTTGCACTTGGATGAGAATGGTCCTGAGGCGGTTTCTCAGGGACAGGCTATGTGATACATGCAAATATGGATGTTGATGAAGATGGACCTGACACAGTTTTATCATGACAAGGCAACTGCTCTTGTCTCCCGGATTACAGTCCTGAAAGGACGTGGACACTTGCTCGTGACGGGTGAGATCGCTTCTTTCTTACTTGCGATTGGCTTCGTTGTCCTTTTTACGCTTATGGATGAGGCTTCCTGGACATTGCTCCTTGCTGTCCTGTCCATGGGGACTTATATTGCCATCCGTTATTTTGATGTCAAGAACAGTGAGCAGATCGAGTCCCTTGAGCGTTTACGACTCGTGTACGACCATGAGCTGAGAGGGCTCCAGGGCGATTTTAGCGGATTTGATAAGGGGGACCCGTACAAGGATGAGCATCATCCCTTCTCTTTCGACTTGGATATCTTCGGGCAGGATTCCCTGTTCCATCGCATTAACCGTACCGTCACGACAGGAGGGAGCGATACCTTAGCAGATTATCTATCCTTCCGTAAGGTCAAGGACCAGTCGGCAGAGATCCAACAGCTTAGTCAGAATGAGCCTTGGCGGGCGGAGTTCATGTCCTTGGGGAAGGGTCGGGTGATCGACTCCACAGCCATCTTGCGGGTCGTGGAGGCAGTCAGCACGCTTCCCGTCTCCCGGCAATATGCCTCACCTGTACTTAGTCTCCTCGCATGGTTGCTGATCCTTGGCTTCCTGTCATCCGTAGTTGGAGCAGCCTGTGGCAAGGTGAGTGCCCAGCTACCGATCTGGTGGGGCATCCTGCAATTCTTCTTCGTCTATGGCGTGACGGCGAAAGCCTTGCGGCAAGTGTCCAAGGTCGTGGGTGCCATCCATGGGCAACTCATAAACGAGATCGCTGTCATCCGGCATTGTACGCGCCTGCAGGAGGTTCCTGCTTCCTTACGTCCTTCCATCTCAGCCCTGAAAGAATCGGTTGTGTCTTTCGAGGAGTTGGAGAAAGTCCTGCAGGGACTGGACCGGCGTGGCAATATATTAGGGCTGTTCCTCTTCGATGCCTTCTTCTTGAGTGACTTCTTCCTGGTAAGGAAGTTCCTGAAGTGGCAGGACATGTATCTCGGCAAGATGCGGTCTTGGACCGATCAGGTTAGCGAGATCGATGCGTTGGTCTCTATGGCAACCTTCCACTTCAACCACCCGGAAGCTTGCACGGTTGAGATCGTGGAGGCAGACGCCGTGGTCTACGAGGCAAAGAATATCTATCACCCGTTCTTAGGGGCAAAGGCGGTCAAGAACGACTTTACCATCCAAGATGGGAACTACTATATCATTACAGGAGCGAACATGGCGGGGAAGAGCACCTTCCTCCGCACCTTGGGCATCAACTATGTCTTGGGCATGAATGGGATGCCGGTCTTTGCCGACTCCCTGAAGATCTCTCGGTTCGCACTGTTCAGTAGCATGCGGACGACGGACGACCTCACCCATGGCATCTCCTATTTCAATGCGGAGCTCCTGCGGCTCCAGCAACTGATGGCGTTCTGCCAATGCCATCCCCATACCCTGATCATCTTAGATGAGATCCTGAAAGGCACCAACTCACTGGATAAGTTGAATGGGTCCCGCCTCTTCCTGCAAGCCATCCAGAAACTCCCCGTGAGTGGTATCATCGCGACCCATGACCTGGAGCTCTCGAAGATGGCAGACGAGTTTCCTGCCACCTTCCATAACTATTGCTTCGAGATAGAATTGGGTACCGACGTAACCTATTCTTACCGGATCACGCCGGGCGTGGCTCGCAACCAAAACGCCACCTTCCTGTTGAACAATATCCTTAAAACACTTCATACCTCATGAAAAGAATACTTCTGATTGGGGCCATGGCCTTGCTTGCCGTGACCGTGAACGCACAGTCGTACCGCAACCCGGTCATTCCCGGGTTCCATCCCGATCCCAGTATCTGTAGGGTAGGGGCTGATTTCTATATCGTCAACTCCTCTTTCGAGTATTTCCCTGGTGTCCCCCTCTTGCACAGCAAGGACCTGATCCATTGGGAAAAGATCGGTAACGTGCTTGACCGGCAGTCGCAGTTGAACCTAAAAGGAGCCACTTCCTGGTTAGGTATCTATGCCCCAACGATACGCTATGACCATGGGACTTATTACATGATCACGACAAATGTGGGGAATGGGGGGAATTTCATGGTGACGGCAAAGGATCCCCGTGGGCCTTGGAGCGAGCCGATCTGGCTCCAGCAACAGGGCATTGACCCTTCCCTGTATTTTGAGAACGGGAAATGCTACATGGTCAGCAATCCCGGCAACACGATCACCCTTTGCGAGATCGACCCGAATACAGGACGCCAGTTGACGCCCAGCAAAGGTATCTGGCAGGGAACGGGCGGACGGTATCCGGAGGGACCGCATCTCTACAAGAAGGATGGCTATTATTACCTACTGATCTCAGAGGGAGGGACAGAGCTGGCACACCGGCTCACCATCGCCCGTAGCCGGAATATCGAGGGACCTTACGAGGCGAACCCAGCCAACCCGATCCTGACAAACTGCAGTCGCAAGGGGCAGTACAAGCAAATCCAAGGCACAGGGCATGGGGATTTTGTTCAGGCAAAGGATGGCTCTTGGTGGCTCGTCTTCTTGGCTTATCGCAATCATGGGGGCAGCTACCATCACTTAGGTCGAGAGACCTGTCTGGCTCCTGTCGAATGGAAAAGCGGCGAATGGCCTGTTATCAATGGAGGGAATCCCATCGACACGGTGATGAGTGCCCGTTTGCTCCCACCCGTTCCCCTGCCACGACCCGCATCGTTGACAACCTTCGACCGTCCCCTCGGGCCGGAATGGGTCTATATCCAAAACCCGATCCCCGACCATTACCGTCTCCTTGATGGGAAGTTACGGCTTATCCCCCACGGTACCTTGACAGCAAACGACCAACCCACCTTCGTGGGAAAGCGACAGGAAAGCGTGCAGCTTGAGGTGGAGACCAAGGTCAGGGCCAACCATTGCCAAGCAGGTCTGTCCCTTTACCAAATCCAGGATGGGCATATCGACCTTGTCGTGTCCGGCAACCAAGTCTCCCTGCTCTGTAAGTTGAAGAGCATAGACTATGTCGTGAACACAGTTTTCGTGGATGGCCAGGACGTCAAGCTCAGGATCCGGGGCAACCAAGAGCGGTACGACTTCGAGTATGCCGTGAACGGAAAGCCCTATCAGTCGTTGGGGAAGATGGACTGCTCCCTGCTCAGCACGGAAGTAGCCGGCGGTTTCACGGGCGTCATGGTCGGGATGATGGCAGAAGGCGACCCGTCAGGATATGCCGACTTCAGCTATTACGACATGAAAGAAAAGTAGGAAAAAGTGAACTTTTGTGACAAAATAGTTGTACGGCCGCAATAAATTGCCTATATTTGCGTAGTTATCTAAACATATTGTCCCATAAGGGCGTTCACTTATTAACACTCAATAGATTATGAAAAAGTATTTAGCTGAGATGATCGGCACCATGGTGCTGGTATTTATCGGTTGCGGAAGCGCAATCTTCAATGGTGGCTGCGGGACTCCCGCGCAAGTATTAATGGTTGCCGTGGCATTTGGCGTGTCAGTTGTCGCCATGGCCTATACGATTGGCGGCATCTCTGGTTGCCATATCAATCCGGCTATTACCTTCGGCGTTTGGCTCAGCGGTCGGATGAGTGGCAAGGATGCCATCGGCTATGTCTGTGGCCAGCTCGTAGGTGCTTTCATCGGTTCAGCCTTGCTTGCCCTGATCCTTTCTACCGGAGTGGAGGTAACAGGGACAACGACCGGTGCCAACTATTGTGCCACAGGAGCCATTCCAGCCTTGGTGGCAGAGACCATCTTCACGGCCATCTTTGTCTTGGTGGTCTTAGGTGCCACGTCGAAGACCAATGGCGCGACTAATAATTTCGCAGGACTGGCGATCGGTCTGACCTTGGTCATTACCCATATTGCCCTGATTCCGATCACAGGAACATCTGTCAACCCAGCACGTTCCCTGGCACCCGCTATCTTTGAAGGTGGCGATGCCCTTGCCCAGGTATGGGTCTACATCGTTGCACCGCTCTTGGGCGCAGCCATTGCTGCAGGACTTTGGAAAGCCATCGAGCCATCCACGAAGTAACCAGACATAAAGAATGAATCTTAAGCAGGGACGGATCCTTCATGCAATCCGTCCCTTTATGATGTGATTACAATGGAAAAAAAGAAAGTTTCTCTGACAACCAAGCAATACGTTGTACCGTTTATCCTCATCACCTCGCTTTTCTTCCTATGGGGATTTGCAAGGGCGATCTTGGATGTGCTCAACAAACACTTCCAGAATTCCTTGGATATCTCCATCACCCAGTCGTCCTTGATCCAGGTGACCACCTATTTCGGCTATTTCCTGATGGCGATTCCCGCAGGCTGGTTTATCAACCGTCATGGCTATCGCCGTGGCGTTGTGGTTGGGCTGATGCTGTTTGCCATCGGTGCCCTGCTGTTTATCCCAGGCTCCCAGATAGGCTCTTTCTATGCGTTCTTGGGACCTTTGTTCATCATTGGCTGTGGACTGGTGTTCTTGGAGACATCCGCCAATCCCTATGCCACGGAATTAGGGGCACCGGAGACAGCCTCGAGTCGTCTGAACTTCTCACAGTCGTTTAACGGATTAGGTAGCCTTTGCGCGACCTTTGCCGTGGGTCAGTTCTTCTTCAACGGTTCGAAAGAAGGCGGGAATGTCGTCGTTCCCTATACGATCTTAGGCATCTTAGTGGTGTTCATCGCCGTTGTCTTCTCCCGGATTAACTTGCCTGAGATCAAACACGAGGTGACTGAAGAAGACAAGAGCCAGGGCACGCGTATCATGAAACTGTTCCGCTACCATCCGATGTTCGTCTTCGGGTTGTTTGCCCTGCTTTGCTATGAGATCGCGGAGATCTCCATCAACAGCTATTTCATCAACTTCGTGACCGGGCAGCATTGGATGGATGACAACACCGCCTCCATCGTCCTGACCGTAGCCTTGGCTTTCTTCATGGTCGGTCGCTTCGCCGGAAGCTGGATCATGCGCCGGATCCGGGCAGAGAAGGTGCTAATGTACTGTGGGTTCGGAAGTGTCCTGTGCATAGGAGTTGTCCTATGCGACCTCGGGACTGTCTCGATGGTCGCCTTGGTCGGCAATTATTTCTTTGAGGCCATCATGTTCCCCACCATTTTCTCCTTGGCCCTGAGAGGGTTAGGCAACCTCACCAAGAGCGCGTCGTCCCTGCTGATGATGACACCCATTGGCGGATGCGGCTTCCTGCTGATGGGAATCGTGGCAGATGCCACCAACTTGGTCACCCCGTTCATCATCCCCTTCTTGGGCTATTTCGTTGTCCTGCTGTTCGCTTCCGAACTGGCGAGGAAGAAAGACACCATCCCCCTTCGCGTTTTGTAATGTGTATCTTGCAAAAAACAAATTGCACACGCGGTCAGGAGTGAGAATTAAACTTTTTAACTCGACTGCAACATTAATAAACATACCATTATTTTGATAAGCCAAAATAAAATGTTAAATTTGCACTCGGTAAAAAGAAGATTAGATTTAAACATAAATTTAAAAGTTATGGTCAATTACAAAGATTTAGGTCTCGTCAATACGCGCGAGATGTTCAAGAGAGCCGTTACAGGCGGTTATGCAGTTCCTGCATTCAACTTCAATAACCTGGAACAGTTACAGGCTATCATCACAGCTTCTTCTGAGTTGAAGTCTCCGGTGATCCTTCAGGTTTCCAAAGGTGCTCGTAACTATGCGAACCCGACATTGCTCCGCTACATGGCAGAGGGTGCTGTTGAGTATGCAAAGGAATTAGGTTGCCATCATCCAGAGATCGTGCTCCATCTTGACCACGGAGATTCTTTCGAACTTGTAAAGAGCTGTGTTGACATGGGCTTCTCTTCTGTGATGATCGATGGTTCCTCTAAGCCTTATGAGGAGAATATCGCGCTCACCAAGCAGTGTGTTGAATATGCTCATCAATATGATGTGACCGTTGAGGCTGAGCTCGGTGTCTTGGCTGGTGTTGAGGATGAGGTTTCTGCTGAGGAGTCTCACTATACAAAGCCAGAGGAAGTAATCGACTTCTCTCAGCGTTCTGGTTGTGATTCTCTCGCTATCTCTATCGGTACTTCTCACGGAGCATATAAGTTCAAACCAGAGCAGTGCACACGTGACCCGAAGACAGGTCGCCTGATCCCTCCTCCATTGGCATTCGACGTGTTGGCAGAGATCGAGAAGAAACTTCCTGGATTCCCAATCGTTCTCCATGGATCTTCTTCTGTTCCCCAGAAGTATGTTGACATTATCAACAAGTACGGAGGCAATCTGCCTGACGCTGTTGGTATCCCAGAGGAACAGCTTCGTAAGGCAGCTAAGAGTGCTGTTTGCAAGATTAACATCGACTCTGACTCTCGTTTGGCATACACAGCTGGTGTACGTGAGACATTGGCTCTGCATCCAGAGTACTTCGATCCTCGTCAGTATGGTAAGGTAGCACGTGCTTACATGATCGAAATGTACAAGAGCAAGATCACAGACGTGCTTGGCTCTGACAACAAGCTCGCAAACTGCGATTAATTGGTCTTTAAGTTATCATAGGAATCCCATGTAACCGATCTGTGTTACATGGGATTCCTTGTTCCTGCCCATGATTTTCCATTTCAGTGGTTGACACGAGGTCGACAACTGTCGCTCGTCATCTTTTGCCACAGCATTTACGATTGCAGGCGGCAAGCTTGGCTCTGCTCATTTGGCTTAACGCAAACGTTTCAGTTCAGCAAATATAACGATCAGTATATTAAAAGTGAAGCTGTCATGCAAAATTTTCTCGAGAATTTGATCCAATCGTGGATGTTTTGCACAGCAAGAGCATAAGTATCACAATAAATTCTCGAGAGAATTTAGCGAAACATGTGATCTTCTTGTCAACCTCTTGTCAACCTTTGACAACCTCAAAACAGGTTGCAAGCCCGATAAACACTGGGTTTTGACAACCTGTCAACCTATTTTCAAAAAAATCTCTGTGTACTATATAAAATTGTTGGTTTTCGCCCACCTTTTCTCGCCATGGCAGTGCTCAAGCAAGCTCGGCTCTGCTCATCTGGCTTAATGAAAACGTTGGATTTCATCCTTCGTTTTCTCGCCATGGCAGAGCTCAAGCAAGCTTGGCTCTGCTCATCTGGCTTAA
>ONBG01000059.1:0-12521 GCA_900316015.1 uncultured Prevotella sp.
ACAAGGAGGTTTACACCCAAACAATGTTAATGGCAAGGCATCAGAAAATAGCTAAACTCTTTGACGAAGACTTTTGGGGTACGCAATGACGAAGTCAGGGGATAATAGCCTATATCTGTAATATAGAGTTGGCTTAAGACAGGATCTTTTTGCTCGATCTCTTTGATCATTTTGGGAAGGACGATCGAGCGTTCCCCCGGGAATCCTTCGTTAATCTTCAGGCGCATAGACATTCCTTTGTTCTTTATCTTGGGAACAAAGATAATGATTATGGATGGAATATAGGAATTTTGTCCATCTTTTCTTCTTCATTTATCTATTTCTATTTTACGTTCTTATCTGTATCTTTGGCCCCAGAAAATCTAAAAACATACAGTCATGGGAACTTTTAATAAGGGATTTGTGTATTTTATTTGTCTCGTTTCTGCCATGGGAGGACTGCTGTTTGGCTACGATTGGGTCGTCATTGGTGGGGCGAAGCCTTTTTACGAATTGTATTTTGACATCTCCAGTCAGCCTTCGCTGCAAGGTCTTGCCATGACAATGGCCTTGATCGGTTGTCTGGTGGGGGCAATGATCTGTGGGTCTTTAGCTGATCGCATCGGAAGGAAGAAATTGCTGATCGTCTCTGCTGCTGTCTTTTTCTTTTCAGCTTTAGCCACAGGAGCTGCCCATTCCTTTTCCATCTTTTTGGTTGCCCGTTTCTTTGGCGGCATCGGCATTGGCATCGCCTCAGGTCTTTCACCGATGTATATAGCTGAGATGGCTCCGACATCAGTCCGGGGTAAATTGGTTTCATTGAACCAACTCATGATCGTATTAGGTATCTTGGCTGCGCAGATTACCAACTGGCTGATCGCAGATGACATTCCTTCATCCTATACTGCGACACAGATTGCTGCTTCCTGGAATGGACAGATGGCTTGGAGATGGATGTTCTGGGCGGCTGCTTTTCCCGCAACGGTCTTCTTTATATTGGCATGCGTGATCCCAGAGAGTCCTCGGTGGCTCGCTCTGAAAGGGAAAGATGCAGGAGCGTTAGCTGTCTTGTCGAAGATCGGGGGAGACCTGTATGCCCAACAGGAATTGGAATCGATTCACCAGACTCAAGCAGCAGCGTCAGAACAGGGTGGTCTCCAGTTGTTGTTCAGTCGCCCTTACCGTAAGGTACTTGTCATTGGCGTGGTCATAGCCTTCTTCCAACAGTGGTGTGGGACGAATGTCATCTTCAATTATGCACAGGAGATTTTCCAGTCGGCGGGCTACCAAATCGGAGATGTCCTCTTTAATATTGTGGTTACAGGGATTGCCAACGTCCTCTTTACCATCGTGGCTCTCTTTATCGTTGACCGTTGGGGAAGAAAGGCCATGATGAAATTGGGGGCTGGCGGACTTTGCTTGATTTATCTCACGTTGGGTACTTGTTATTACTTCCATGTTTCAGGATTCTTTATGATCATCCTTGTTGTGGCAGCCATCGCCTGCTATGCGATGACGTTGGGTCCGGTTACTTGGGTTCTGCTTGCTGAGATCTTCCCGAATAAGGTTCGTGCCATTGCTGTGGCAACCAGTACCTTTGCTTTGTGGGTGGGTAGCTCAACCTTAACCTATACGTTCCCTTTGCTCAACCAGGCTCTTGGGAGCTATGGCACTTTCTGGATCTATAGTGCTGTGTGCCTGGCAGGCTTTATTTTCATGACTATGATGTTGCCGGAAACAAAGGGAAAGTCACTTGAGGAGTTAGAAAAAGAACTAATAAAAAAATAAAGAGAATGGTAAAAGCGTGGAGAGAAAAAGTAGTCATCCCTACTTATGAAATCGGTAAGGCAGAGAAGAATCCTATCTTCTTGGAAAAACGTGTTTATCAAGGATCCAGTGGTGTGGTCTATCCTTATCCAGTCATAGAGTCGATAGGCAATCATCCTGTTGATAAGGAATGGCATGCCGTATGGCTTGAGAATGAATATATTAAGGTGATGATCTTGCCTGAATTAGGAGGAAGGGTGCAACGTGCCTTTGATAAGATCAAGAAACGGGATTTCGTTTATTATAACCATGTCATCAAACCGGCTTTAGTGGGACTGACGGGGCCTTGGATCAGTGGTGGGATCGAGTTCAATTGGCCACAACATCACCGTCCCAGCACTTTTCTTCCCATTGACAGCACAATAGAGGAACATGCGGATGGTTCTGTTACCGTGTGGGTAAACGAGATAGAGAGGATGTTCCATCAGGAGGGAATGGCTGGCTTTACCTTGCGTCCCGGGCATGCTTATTTAGAGATTAAAGGTGTTCTTTATAATCGCACGAACATCCCGCAGACCTTTCTCTGGTGGGCAAATCCTGCCGTATCGGTCAATGATGCTTACCAAAGTGTATTCCCACAGGACGTAAATGCGGTGTTCGACCATGGTAAACGGGCCGTTTGCAGTTTCCCTATCGCTACGGGGACTTATTATAAGATGGACTATTCAGCTGGAGTGGATATCTCCAATTATAAGAATATTAAAGTACCGACATCGTACATGGCAGTAAACTCTAAGTTCGATTTCGAAGGGGGATATGAGAATGACAGCCATGGGGGAATGCTCCATGTCGCCAATCATCATGTCTCTCCGGGAAAAAAGCAATGGACATGGGGAAATGGTGACTTTGGACGTGCTTGGGATCGTAACCTGACAGACACGGATGGTCCTTATATTGAGTTGATGGCGGGTGTCTTTACGGAAAACCAGCCTGACTTCTCTTGGCTGATGCCTTATGAGGAGAAGAGGTTTACGCAGTATTTCATGCCGTATCGGGATTTGGGAGTCGTCAAGAATGCGTCAAAGGACTTGATCATGAATATTCAATGCGAAGAAGGTGGAAAGGCTCATTACAAAGTGTTTGCTACCAGTCGGATGCAAGTGTGTGTCATCCTCAAGAATGATCGTGGAGAGGAATATGACCACCAAGTAGTGGATCTTTCGCCTGAGAAGATTTTGGATGTGACTGCAGACGTGAAAGACTCCCGTTGGGATGAACTGTCCTTTGGCGTTTATTCTATGAAGGGATCTCCATTGTTGACATGGCATGCGGAGCCAGATGAGATCCGTCCTATCCCTGATCCAGCAGAGGCTGCTTTATTACCAGATCAGATCAAGACCACAGAGCAACTCTATCTCACGGGGCTTCATTTGGAACAATACCGCCATGCTACTTATAATCCCGTGGATTATTATGAGGAGGCATTGCGCCGTGACCCCATGGATTACCGCAATAATAATGCACTTGGCTTGTGGTATATCCGCAAAGGGCAATTTGCAAAGGCTGAGCCTTATCTACGTACTGCCGTGAAGGTGCTCATGAAGCGCAATCCGAACCCTTACGATGGGGAACCGATCTATCATCTTGGCTTGGCACTGAAATACCAATGTCGTTTCGATGAGGCTTACGATTGTTTCTATAAGGCAACGTGGAATAAGGCTTGGCAGGATGCTGGCTTCTTCGAGTGCGCTCAGATTTCTGCCATGCAAGGACGATGGGAGGATGCATTGGAAGAGGTCAACCAATGCTTAGTCAGCAATGCCCATAACCATAAGGCCTTGGCGTTGAAGGCTATCGTCCTCCGATATTTAGGTCGGAAAGAAGAGGCTTATGCCTTATGTAAATCTGCAATGACGATCAACCGGTTCAATTATGGCTGCCTCTTTGAGGCTTATTTATTGACAGCTGATCACTCCATACTTCACTCCATGACGGAACTGATGCATGGCATGCCGAACAACTATGATGAGTTGGCATGGGATTATATGGCAGCGGGACGTAAAGAAGAAGCCTTACAGGTTTGGGACCTCGCCATCCGGGAGGGCGCCACGACACCGTTGACATGGTATGGTCAGGGATGGGCTGGTAGGAAGTCTGCCTTTGCCAAAGGGGAGCAAGCTGATTCTTCTTATTGTTTCCCCAATCGCTTGGAGGATATTCTTGCCCTACAGGCTGCTATGAAAGCGAATCCTCATGACGGGATGGCTCCTTATTATTTAGGTTGCTTGTTCTATGACAAACGTCAATACGAGGTTGCACGTTCTTACTGGTTACGTGCATCCCAGCTGATCCCACAATTCCCGACCGTATGGAGGAACCTTGCCCTGGAGGAATATAATAAGGAGCATCGTGCCAAGGAAGCTTTGGAGAATATGGAGAAGGCTTTCGCTTTGGATACCACGGATGCCCGTATCCTGATGGAACTGGATCAGTTGTACAAGAGATTGGGCAAGTCTCATCAGGAACGGCTGGCTTTCCTTCAGAAATATCCCGCATTGATTGCCCAACGTGATGACTTGCTGTTAGAAGAGATCACCTTGCTCAACCAGACAGGGGCGTACGAGCAAGCCATGAACTTGCTCGACGGGCATCAGTTCCATCCTTGGGAGGGTGGAGAAGGAAAGGTCAGTGGGCAATACCAGTTCTCCCGCGTGGAACTTGCCAAGATAGCCTTGAAGGAGAAAGAATATGACCAGGCGATCAGGCTCTTGGAGGAATGCCTCGTTTACCCACATCATTTGGGCGAAGGAAAGCTGGTCAACGCCCAAGAGAATGATTTCTATTATTTCTTAGGGTGTGCTTATGATGCCAAAGGAAATCAAGACAAGGCGCGTGAATGTTGGGAACAGGCAACAAAAGGTCCGCAAGAACCGGCTGCCGCCATGTATTATAATGATGCGAAACCCGATAAGATTTTCTATCAGGGACTGGCTTTGCTGAAATTAGGTAGGAAAGGGGAGGCAAACGGACGCTTCTATCGGCTGACAAACTATGGAAAGAACCATCTCTTTGAAAAGGTCGTGATGGATTACTTTGCCGTATCATTGCCTGACCTCCAAATCTGGGAGGGCGATCTTAACCTTTCAAACGAGATCCATTGCAAGTATATGCTTGCCTTGGGTTTCTACGGGTTAGGCGATCGCCAACATGCGCTCCGCTATTTGGATGAGGCGGGGAATCTTGATCCAAACCATCTCGGCATCCAGGCTTTTAGAAGCTTGATACAATTAGGGTTATAATTGTCGACGAAGACCATGATTCTCTTGCCAAAGAGGATTGTGGTCTCTATTTCTTCTATATACGCTTGAGCCTATGTCGATGGGATTCAATGAAATGAAACGTTCTCTTTACTTGCGTGTAATACTGTCAACGCTATCGTAACCGATTCGCAATTTGCCTGTAATGTATTGCCTGTAATTTTGCAATCGCAAATAGATTTTCACAAAATTACGCAAATGAAAGACAAACGAAGAAGTTGTTGGAAGTACAAGGTGGTTTTAGGGATAACTTTATGTTCTTTCTCACCGCTTGTTTCCATTGCTATGAAGAGTGTGGCAGGAAAAGGTACTCAAGGTATGATGCCCATGGTGGATAAGTCTATGTATAGAGTAGGAGACGGGACTGCTTCTATCCCAAGTACAAAGGTGAACCGAGTCCAGGTGACAGGAACTGTGATGGACAGTAATAATGAGCCTTTAGTCGGCGCGACAGTGTATGAGAAGAATACGGCAACAGGCGTAATCACGGATGTCAATGGCTGGTTCAAGATCGCCGTTCCGGAAAAAGCGAGGCTGGTAGTCAACTATATCGGATACAAAGAGACAGAGGTGGAAATTAAGAATGGGGTGTTTGCATATACCATCCAGTTGCCTGAGGACAACCAGACCCTAAAAGATGTCGTTGTGGTGGGATATGGAAGCCAGAAGAAAATTAACCTTTCTGGTGCCGTCGACCAGGTTAATGCCGACGATCTTTCCAAACGCCCGATATCAGATGTATCAAAAGGATTGCAGGGTATGATTCCAAATCTGAACATTGATTTCACCAGTGGGGAACCAGGAAAGGCTGCTACAGTGAATATCCGTGGCGAAGCCAGCATCAATGGAGGGTCTCCCTTGTTGCTTATTGATGGTGTTCCCTCTGATATGAGTGAGATGAACAACCTTCTTCCTGAAGATATAGAGAGCATTTCTGTATTGAAGGATGCCGCTTCTGCAGCTATCTATGGGGCTCGCGCTGCTTTTGGCGTTATCCTCATCACAACCAAAAAGGGAAGTGGCGACCGTATTAAGGTCAGCTATAATAACCATTTAACATGGAAACGTCCGTCGCAACTGACAAATAAGACTTCTGATCCTTTTATTTATCTGAAGATGAAGAACATCGCTGTGCTCAACACGCCTTGGAGTTCTGGGCATGTAACCAGTGATGAACGCCTCGAATGGGCACGGCAGAGATCAGATGATCCCGATAATACGCCTTCTGTACGGCTCGACCCATTAGACAATACGCAGTGGGATTATATGGGAAACACGGATTGGACTCATGCCTTCCTCGACCGTAGCATGTTCAGCCAAAGCCATTCCTTCTCACTCTCTGGGGCCACAGAACGCACGAATTTCTATGTATCTGCTGGATATGACAGTGAAGATGGCGTGTTGAGTAAGCTGGCACAGGACTCTTACGACAGGTATAACACTCGTGTGAAAGTGAACTATAGGCCTTGGCAATGGCTCACAGTTGGCAATAATTCCAGTCTTGAGGTAGTAAAGCGCAATAAACCCAGCTATTATAACCTCTCTGATCTTTACGATGCAGAGCCTTGGCAAATGGATGTGAACACCGATGGCACATGGGCAAACACGGAACTCGGGCAGGCCTTGGCGCAGATTGTTGATGGGGGAAAGGAAAAAGATGAATTCGATAAGTTCCAAACGACGTTCTCCGCACAGATGGATCTCTTTAAGAAAGCTTTCATCCTCAATTCTAATTTTACCGTTGCAAAGAGTTGGGATAAGGATGAATGGTATGAGACTCCGTATAAGATTGGCTATGGACCGGAAGATATCCGTACTTTAGGAACCAGTCTGGCACAGATTGCCAATGAAAACACATTGTATACGATCTTCGACTTATATGGCACCTTCAACAAGTCCTTCAACAAGCATTACACGAATGCGATCTTAGGATTTAATCAGGAATATTATCGTTGGGATAATATTACCTCACAACGGTATGACTTGATCTCTTCTGAACTTCCTTCCATCGGATTAGCATCCGGCGACCAATATGTGTCGGCAAAATATAAAGACTGGGCAATCCGCGGACTTTATTTCCGTGCCAATTATATCTATGATGACAAATACATCGTGGAGATCAATGGACGATATGATGGTACGTCGCGCTTCCCCAAGAAGAAAAGGTTTGGGTTCTTCCCATCTGCTTCCTTAGGTTGGCGTGTAGACCAAGAGAAATTCTTCCAACCTTTGGTCAAGGTGATTAATGGCTTGAAATTAAGGGCTTCTTATGGATCACTTGGAAACCAACAGGTATCAGAATATGGATATATCCCGTATCTGAGTTCACAGACAGGCTCTTATATCATTGATGGAAAACTTCAACAAACGGTTACTTCTCCGAATATTGTTTCACCTAATTATACATGGGAGAAGGTGAACACGTTGAACTTTGGAGTCGATCTGTCTATGTTCAATAATAGGCTTACGACGACGTTTGACATCTACCGGCGTGATACAAAGGGCATGCTGACCTTAGGCAAGGACCTGCCAGGAGTCCTCGGTGCCAGCGAGCCGATGGAAAATGCTGCTGATATGCGGACGAAGGGATGGGAACTGAGCATCGGCTATAATGGTGACTTCAAGCTGTCAGGGAAGCCTTTCTCATGGCACGCAAAGTTCGTGCTTTCCGATAATACGAGTGAGATCACTAAGTTCGACAATCCTAATAAGAACCTTAGCCAATACTATGTCGGAATGAAATTAGGAGAGATCTGGGGACTGCAAAGCGACGGACTCTTTAAGAGCAAGGAGGAAATTGCCCAGTTGGATGAGTCGCAAATTATTCCATGGGGAGCGCTGACCATTGTGGAAGGATGGCCGAAATACAAGGATTTAGATGGTGATCATAAGATTACCAAAGGTACGACAGTTGACAAACCCGGCGACCTGAGCATTATTGGCAATTCATCACCACGTTACCGTTATGGACTTAATTTAGGGGCAGAGTGGAATGGATGGGATGTTTCCTGCTTTGTGCAAGGCATTGGCAAGCGCGACTATTATCCTATCAGCTATCTCTATTGGAGCTTTTTCCAGCAACCTTATGCAGGAGGACAGGTCCATACCTTCGACTATTATCGTGAATCCGCTGAGTCGTCAGAAGAACAGGCGAAAGATTCTAAGTCGTGGATCGCAGCAGGACTTGCCAACCAAAACCTGAATTCCAAGTATCCTGTCCTGCAATGTTGGCTCGCAGACAAGAACCTCGGCAGTGGCATCCATGCGATGGGATGTGCTATCCCGCAAACTGGCTATCTGCTGAATGGTGCCTATCTGAGGATGAAGAATATCACGATAGGATATACCCTCCCGTCGGCACTAACCCAGAAGATTGGTATCAGCCGACTTCGTGTCTATGTAAGCGGTGACAATCTTTTTGAGTTCAGTGAACTGAAGAAATATTTCGACCCGGAGGCCGTTACACAAAATGATTCTTATGGATATGTCTATCCGTTCAACCGGCAATATACCGTAGGACTCAATATCACTTTTTAAAGAACTTAATGATAATCCAACTATAGATCAATATGAGGAAATCTTGTTATAAATTCATGGCTGTATTAGCCTTGTCGCTGATACTTACTTCTTGCAATGATGATTTCATGGAGCGTGAGCCCAAGACAGAAATAGGAGAGACCAGCTTCTTCAATACAGAGAAAGACCTGAAGATGTATTGCTTCGGACTTTTAGATACTCCGTCCTACAGCTATACTGAGGATGCTGGGACCGACATGCAAGCCACGACCGACAATGTAGAAATAAAGAATATCATGACTTCCACGAATCCAACATCCACAACGATCAGTGCTGGATGGACGTGGAAAAGACTCTATGACATCAATTATTTGTTGCAGAACGTTGACAGGGCACAGGTCAGCGATGAGATTAAAGCCAACTACCGTGGGATCGGTCAGTACTATAGGGCTAAGTTCTATATGGATAAGGTGAAGCGTTTCAGTGACGTGCCTTGGTACGACAAGACGCTTTCCACCGATGACCCAGATCTTTATAAGAAACGCTCTTCCCGTGACTCTATTGTCATGCATATCTTCGATGACTATCAATATGCTGCTGATCATGTGAAAGAAAGCCAAGAGGATGGCAACATCAACAAATGGGTTGTCCTTGCCATGATGGCTCGGCACGCCCTGTATGAGGGGACATACCGCAAGTATCATCCAGAGCTGGAACTGCAATCCACAGCCACAACATACCTCAAGATTGCCGCACAGGCATGTGAGAAGATCATTTCCAGTGGTAAATACAAGATTTATAATACGGGTCATCCCAATAGCGATTATGCCAGTCTGTTTAATAATACGGACCTTTCGTCTAACCCAGAGATGATCCTTGTCCATTACTATGAGAAGAATGTAGCCAGCAATGGTATATGGGGTGCCTATATGTTTGGTAATTATATCCCTTGCCCAACCAAAAAGTTGGTGCAGACTTACTTGATGGCAGACGGGTCGTATTATGACAATCAGGCGGGTTACCAGACTCGTCAGTTTGTTGATGAGTTTAAAGACAGGGATCCACGTATGAGCCAGACACTGGCTTATCCGGGTTGGGAACTTAAAGCATCCATGAGTTATGCGCCAGGACAAGGTATCTATGTGCAGACCCTGAACAAGAATTTCTCGGGCTATCACCAACTCAAAGGTTTCCCGAATAGCAAGGATGATGATTATTACCTGAGCATTGACTATCCTGCCATCCGCTATGCGGAGGTGCTGCTCACCTATGCTGAGACTAAGGCCGAGTTAGGTGAACTGAACCAGCAAGTTCTCGATGAGACCGTTAACGTGCTGCGCGACCGGGTAGGAATGCCTCATTTGAAGATGGGCGTTGCCGCAGATCCTTTCATGCAAAAGCAATTCCCTGGTATCAGTCCGGAACTACTTGAGATCAGGCGCGAACGTTGCGTAGAATTGGCTTTTGAAGGTTTCCGGTATGATGACCTCATGAGATGGCATGCTGGTAAACTATTAGATGAGGTCCCGGAAGGACTTTTCTTCCCGTCCTTAGGAAGGTTCGACCTGACAGGTGATGGTATCCCTGACATCATCCTCATCCCTTCGTCCGAGCAGATCCCAGCAGAGGCAGATAAGGAGAAAAATGCGAATGGGGTGTCTTTGGTGTACTATCGTACTGGATCGATCGACGATCCCAATGCTACTGTGTATCTCAAGAATGGGACAAGTGGCGATATTGTTACGGCAAAGACCATGGGAACATTCACGGAACCACGCGACTACTATCGCCCTGTGCCTCGCAATGAGATAGACTTGAATCCCAACCTCTTGCCTCAATTATTTGGATGGACAGACTAAAATATCATCATACAATGAAAACTTTGAAATATACATGGATTATCTGCCTCCTGCTTGTGACATTGCCGATGTCTGCAGGCAAGCGAAAGGCTGTTTATGTGATCATCGACGGTGTAGAAAAGCATTTCTTGCAAGACGTGCACCCGAAGACCATTTTCGATATCGCGCAACGCGGTAACTTTGGTCGTGCTTATTGTGGTGGTGAGATTGGAACGCCCAATCAGACGATCACCATCTCGGCTGTAGGGTATACCAATATCCTGACGGGTACATGGATGAATAAGCATCATGTGGTATCGAATTCCAATATCCAGACCAACTACCATTATTGGAATATCTTCCGTATCGCAAAGGAACAGTCCTCTCCTGTCTCCACGGCAGTATTCTCCAGTTGGACGGATAATGTCACGAAGTTAGTGGGCGTAGGTCATCCGGATAATGCAAATCTAAAGGTCGACTATGTTTATGATGGCTATGACCTCGACTCCATTCGCTTCCCGAAGAAACCGGAGGACAGGCAGATCTATGACATCGATTCTACGGTTTGCCATCAGGCTGCACAATGTATCAAGGACGAGGCCCCGGATGTGAGTTGGGTATACCTATGGTATACGGATGATGCCGCCCATCTCCATGGCTTCGGCGATTGCTACCGTGATTACTTGCTTCGTGAAGACAGACAACTCCAGAAGATATGGGAGGCAGTCCAGTATCGGGAGAAGAAGTATGGGGAAGAATGGATGGTGATTATCACGACTGATCATGGGCGCGACCTGTTAGGCTACGATCATGGCGGGCAATCGGAGACCGAGCGCAATATCTGGTTGACGACCAATGTCAAGGATGTAAATTCTCATTTCCAAAGTGCTGACCTTTCCCAAGTGGACATCAACCCTACCATTTGTCGCTGGATGGGGTTCCATGTCGATCCGAATGTAGCATGGGAGCAGGAAGGCATCCCTTTCATTGGCGATGTGGACATTGATCACTTGCGCCTTCTCCGTTTTGAGAATAAGGTCAAGCTCTCTTGGGAATCTTATCTTCCCAATGCGCCTGTTACCATTTACGCGTCAGCTACGAACCATTTCAAGGATGGAGGGAAAGACTCATGGATAGAAGTGGGAAAGACTGAAGCAGGGAAAGGTTATTGTTGGGTGGACCTGAGCCGCTTGGAGAAATCTAAGTTCTATAAATTCACGGTCGTCGCTCCCCACAATCACCTGAGCCGCTGGTATGTCTTAAGATAGATTTTCCAGTCATTGATCCTCCCGGTTTCCGAGGAGAAAGAACAGGCGATGCCAGAGCCCTTCCTACTGTTGTGGGCGTGGGGTTCGGCATCGCCTTTGTCTGGAACATGCTCCAAGGCCTCTTTCGGGGGGACGGCTTATAAAGGGAAAATGAGCAAGAGGAGCGGGAAGTAATCCTTCAAGTCTTCACGGAGAAACTTAAGCGCTTGTTGGATGCGGTAGTCAACGGTCTTGAGAGACGTTCAACTGCTCTGCAATCTCCTTATAACTCCTGTCCTGGAAGCGGTGGAGGACAAATGCCTCACGGAACTTGTCGGGGAGTCGGTTGATGGCTTCATGGATGCGGTTCAATAATTCATCAACCTGCACGTCGTCGGGCATAGGTACAGACTGGCTGGAATACCGTTCCCAATATCTTGCTTCCATACGTTTCTTGGCGGAATTCTGCTCAATTCGTGTTAGGCACCGCAAGTGGACAGAACGGTAGAGGTATGCCTTCAGGCTGCTTCTGATCAGGAGCGTATCTCGATTCTGCCAGATCCAGAGGAGGACATCTTGAACAATCTCCTCGACATCCTCAAAGCTTACGAACTGATAGGCATAGATGCAGAGGGGCTGATAGTATTTATGGAACATGACATTAAACCCTTCTTTGTCACTTTCGCTTAGGAGTGACAACTATCTTGTATCTTCATCTGTCAGGGTTTCTCTTTCCATGGTCTTGTCCTATCTGATGCAAAGATACTGCAAACCGAGTGGAATACACGATTTGATTGAGTATCAAATCTTCTAAAACTTGTTTTATTTTTATTCCCGAGGTGCAGCGTATCTTATTT
>ONBG01000059.1:12560-15785 GCA_900316015.1 uncultured Prevotella sp.
AGATACTGCAAACCGAGTGGAATACACGATTTGATTGATTATCAAATCTTCTAAAACTTGTTTTATTTTTATTCCCGAGGTACAGCGTATCTTATTTAAGGCAGGGAACTTCCTAAAAGAAGTTAAATATAAAAGATGACGCTTGGAGATCGGTAGATAATGCCTTATCTTTGAAACGTTAAACTGAAACCAGTGAACGATCATTCAAAATGTATGATGCAATAAGCTAAAACCGTAAAATTAGAATGAACAGACAAGTTATCTTGACGATTCTCCTTTCACTACTTGCCTTGTCTTTGCATGCACAAAGAAGCAAAGACTCTATTTACGTCTCAGGAACCGTCGCTGACAGGTTCACGAAAGCAGCCGTGCCCAAGGCGTTCGTGACACTGATGAACCGTGACTCTACCGTCGTTGACACAGCACATGTCTCTGAGTGGAATGCTTATACTTACGGCATAGGGAAAAGCGCGGCGACTACCTCATATTCTTTTCTCATCAGCCGGAATGCCCATGACTATATAATTAAGGTGGAACACCCGAATTATGAGACGGCTTACCTGCCATTCACGATGAAGAAAGTGAGTCGCAGGATTCCGTATGTCGAAGCCCCTAAAGTTTATATGAAGAGAACGACGAAGACGAATCAGTTGGAAGGTGGTGAATTAGGCGAGGTGGTCGTGAAGGCAACGAAGGTGAAAATGGTATGGAAGGGCGACACGCTGGTCTTCAATGCCGATGCCTTCAATGTGCCGGAAGGTTCCATGCTCGATGGCCTGATCAAGCAATTGCCGGGCGTCGAGCTGAGAGATGATGGAGAGATCTTCGTCAATGGCAAGAAAATCGATAACCTGACACTGAATGGGGCTGACTTCTTTAAGGGCAAGAACAAGGTGATGCTCGATAACTTGCCTTACTTTACGGTAAAGAATGTGGAGGTGTACAACAAGCAGACGGAAGAGAATAAGTTTCTCGGGATTACGGCTGAGAACAAGAAGGAGTTCACCATGAACGTGATCCTGAAGCGCGAGTACAACATGGGTGGCACGGCAAACATAGAGGTGGGCTACGGCACGGACAACCGTTATAAGCTCAAGGGCTTTGGACTGCGCTTCAGCGACCGCACGCGAGCCGTGCTCTTCGGTGGAATGAACAACGTCAATGAGACGATAGACTATAACGCTTACAATAGCAGTTACGACGATAAACGGGACCAGGCGGGTAACCGCCACTTCCGGCAGGTAGGCGGGCAGTTTGTCTATCAGGCTCCGGAAAACAAGTTGTCGAATGCTACGGAGGTGAAGGCCTCGTGGCAAAACATCCTGACAGAGACCCGACAGCAGAGCGAAACTTATATGAATGAGGCCAGTACCTTTGGTCAGTCGCAATTAACGACGCGCACAAAGCCGTCTCAGGTGGAATTAAGTAATACCTTCCGGATGCTCACTGAGGATTCTTACCATCTGTTTAATATCGTGCTTTTGGGCTACGACCGTAGCCGAGATGAGAGCGAAGGCTGGAACTTGACCACTGCCGATGCCCTGATGACCGACAGTATCAACCGTTCCTGGTACCGCTCACGCAGTCAGTCGGATCGCTTTTATGGGTTTGGGAACATAGACCTTTCCCATAAACTGACAACTGGCGATGCCATTTCCATCCATGCAGATGGTACCTTTAATCATTATTACACCCCCGACGCTTGGAGCATCAGCCATTACGACTATTACAAGACGGGGAAGAATGACCATCGCGACCGCTATACGCATTCGCCATCCAACAACTACAACTATTCAGCGGAACTGTCATACAGATACCAGCTGACGAATGAATGGTCCCTCAGGCCAATCCTCGGCTTGGCTTCTGGCAGTAATCGCAGCAATCGACACGAGTACTTGCGTGACAGCGTGGATTATCAGTTCGATGCGCAGAACAGCTATGAGCAACGCACGAAAACAAGGGATTACAAGGTAGAACTATTCGTTGATTACCATCATCAGTTCAAGAATAGCTATTTGTCTATCTATGGCACCATGCCTGTCCGTTTCCAACGGCAGCGCATGAATTATGATAGCGAACCGCTGACAACGGAGATCACCCGCCATTATACCTTGGTAAGCCCTTACGCAGGCTTCTTCTTGGCGAAGCAAGACTGGTCACGCCAGCTCCAGTTCGCTTATAACATGAGTCCTACGACACCGTCTGTTACCGACTTGATCGACCATCCCATCACCAGCGATCCGCTGAATATCTATATCGGCAACCCTAACCTGAAGAAATCGGAAAGGCACTACGGGGATTTGAGTTACACCATCCGCCGCGACAGTCTTGACCAGAACATCCGATTCCGCATAGACGGGAACTTCACGCATAACGAGCGAGCGCAAGGCTATACCTATGATCTGACGACGGGCGTGCGCACCTATCGCCCTGAGAATATCAGCAGTGGCAACTGGAGTGTCGGTGGTTCGGTCAACTATAACAGTGCCCTTGGCAAGCGGAAGTTCTTCCATATCGGCCAGGAACTGGAAGTCCGCTACACCAAGAGCACGGGCCTTGCCCTCACCGTCGGTAGCACTTCGTCGGAGCTGAGCCGTGTGGGGAATGTCTTGGTCAGCTATAAGCCGAACCTGCGTTACCAGAAGAAAGACCTTACCCTGAACCTGAAAGGGGAACTCAACTACCGAAATATCCATCGCAATATCACCATGGGCAACCAGCCTACGGATATCTGGGACTTCAACTACGGAGTCAATGGCTCCTACAAACTCCCCTGGGACTTCGTGATAGATACCGACCTGACGATGAACTCGCGGCGGGGGTATGCCGATGAGGAGATGAACGATAACCGCCTCTACTGGGATGCCTCGCTCACCAAGTCGTTCCACCAAGGTCGTTGGGTCATGAAATTGCGGGGTTATGACCTTTTAGGACAGGTCTCCAACTTGCGTTACAGCATCAATGCACAAGGTCGCACGGAGACATGGACGAACACCATGAAGCGGTATGCCCTCCTGACGGTGAGCTATCGATTCAGTCATGTACCCAAGAAAAAGTAGGTCTCCAGACCGTTGACGACATGTTTGCAGACCGATGACGTCATGTTCGCAGACAGCTGATGTCTTGCGTGTATTGTACTGAATAAGTTGACACTTCATTAAAAAGAAGTAAAAGGAAAAAAAGTAATGAATCAGTACACTGAAGAAGAAAAACTTCTGTTATTAA
>ONBG01000071.1 GCA_900316015.1 uncultured Prevotella sp.
AGCTGGTGTGTTTTTTCTTCAGCCCCGTCCTGGATATAAGGGCCGGATATTCAAGGTTATTAAATTCAAAACCATGAACGATAAGAAAGGGCCTGATGGAAAACTGCTCTTGGACACGTTGAGGATAACACCAGTCGGAAGGTTCGTTAGAAACACATCTTTGGATGAGCTCCCGCAACTTTTCAATGTTCTCAAAGGTGATATGAGCCTGATTGGCCCCCGACCGTTGTTGGTAAAATATCTGCCGCTTTATTCGAAAGAGCAGATGAGAAGGCACGACGTGCGTCCGGGCATCACAGGATGGGCACAATGTCATGGTAGAAATGCCATGACGTGGGAGAAAAAGTTTGAACTGGATGTCTGGTATGTCGACCATATCTCTTTCCTCACCGATTTGAAAGTGATCTGGGATACCATTAAGACTGTCGTCTCACGGGAAGGTATCAATACGGACAATGCTGCAACAGCCGCAACAATGGAGGAATTCAATGGACACAACTAATCTCCATACGCCTTGCTTTATTCTTGACGAGGCAGAGTTGGTGCGCAATATTCGCGAGTTTAATGCCGCTCTGCAGTCCAAATTTAAGCAGTCCATCATTGGCTACTCTGTTAAGACTAATTCCTTGCCCTATGTATTGAAATTGGTCAAAGACAATGGATGTTATGCCGAAGTGGTCTCTTATCATGAATATAGCCTTGCTCTGAAAATCGGATTTGACAGGAAGCACATTATTTATAATGGCCCTCTAAAGTCCAGGGACACTTTCTTGCAGGCTGTCTGTGATGGCGCTTTGGTGAATGTCGAGAACTGGAGAGAGATAGATTGGCTGCGTTCACTGCCAAAAGACAAACGCTATGGCGTAGGCATCCGACTGAATATCAATATTTCCAAGATCTCGCCCGAAGATGCTGCATGCGATGATGACGACAGCCGTTTCGGATTCTCATTTGAATCGGGAGAGTTTCAGAAGGCTATTGCCGATATAGCTGCCATCGGAAATATCGATGTGGTCGGCTTGCATAGTCACAGGGAACCTAAAACCCGAAGTGTAGGCTTCTATCAGCGCGTGATTGCTTATGTGGCCGACATAATATCCCAGTGTCATCTCAGCCCGGATTATTGGGACCTTGGCGGTGGCTTTTTTGGAATCATGCCAGGCAAACCCACTTATCAACAGTATGTGGATGGCTTCTATGAGGTTTTGCCCGAATCTCTACGTTGCTTGAAAATCATTGTCGAACCCGGTAATGCTATTGTTGCTTCAGCGTTTGATTATTGGATGGAGGTGATTGATGTCAAGCATCATGATGGGAAAGCCTTTGTCTGTACGGATGGTACAAGAAACGATGTGGATCCATTCTTCCATAAGAACGACTATTTCAAAGAGTTCGTACTGACGGATTCTGAAAATAGATCACGGTCCAGTCTTCCTCAGGTTGTCAGTGGACTGTCGTGCCTCGAATATGACCGACTTTTTCAACTGCCAGCCGAAAGTGTATCGTTAAAGGCAGGGGATAGAATTGTGTTTCATCGTGTGGGGGCATATACAATGGTCTTATCCCCCTTATTTATTCATTATTTCCCCTACGTGTATGTAAGAAATTCTACAGGACTGAGTCTTGTACGTGAAGAATGGAATGAAAATGAATTCGTTATAAAAAATAAATATTAAGCAATGAACAATATTTTATTTTGTAGCGCTGGAAGAAGAAACAGCTTACTGAAGGATGCTAGAAAATCATTAGCCGGTTCAGGGAAAGTCTTCGCAACAGATTTAAGCCCTGTAGCGCCCGCTCTTTTTGAAGCGGATAAGGCTTTCCTTGTACCGCGAATAGATTCTCCTGATTATTATGATGCAATTCTCAGAATTTGCCTGGAGAATGATGCCAAGGCTATAACAACTCTAATAGATCCTGAAATCGAAGTGCTAGCTTGTCATCGTGATGAACTGCTGACGAAAGGAATACTACCTCTTTGCCCATCGAAGAAAACCGCTCATCTGTGCTTCAACAAGTATGAGATGTTCCGTCACCTCAGTAGCAACCATGTAAGGACTGTATTGACCTACGACAGTTTGGATAGTTTCAAAGCGGGATTGGATAGGGGAGAGATATCTTTCCCTGTCTTCATGAAACCGGTTTCAGGCAGTGGAAGCGTTGGTATAGGAAAGGTAAACAACTGGGATGAGGTCGTTGAGAAATTCAATGACGGCAATTTCACTTACATCATCCAGGAGTTGATGACGGGAGGCGATTGCGACGCTGATGTGTATGTGGATTGTTTTTCTCATCGACCAGTCTCTATCTTTTCCAAGCGTAAGATCGAGAGCAGAATAGGTGGCGCAAGTAAGACCATCTCGTTTAAAGACCCCAAATTGTTCGACTTTATTGAAGAAGTATGTAGTGTGCTGGAATTGAACGGCCCCTGCGATATGGACTTCTTCTTCAAGGATGGCCAGTACTATCTTTCTGAGATCAACCCCAGATTTGGTGGTGCTTACCTTCACGCCTATGGTGCTGGCGTGGATTTCTTTAAGTTCATCATAAATAATATTCAAGGGAAGCAGAACCTGCCAGATATTGGAAACTAT
>ONBG01000058.1 GCA_900316015.1 uncultured Prevotella sp.
CTGAAAGGACTGTAAACTTATCCGGAACGTAGCGAATAAACGTGACAACCCATTTAGTTATTAACATCTGAAGTTGTCAACTAAATCCAGTAAACTACAATGGAATGCAAAAGATCATCTCCTGTCGTGCGAAAGGTTATCTCCAGCCTTGTAAAAGGTCATCTCACAGGTCGCGAAAGGTCACCTTTTAAAACCGATGGAGTTTCATCTCATGAGTTTTTTATTTCTTAAAAATAGTTAACAGTCCTCATAAATGAGGATAATTCTTTGGATGTTTGGGAATAAAAAACTATATTTGCGGAAAATTAACAAGATCTATTAACATAAATACCGCCAGAAATGAAGCTGAAAGAGAAGATACGGTCATGGAAAAATGCCTTCAGCTATCGCCAAAAAGTCATTTTCATCACGCTCGGTGGCGTGATCGCTGGTTTATGCTTGCTTTTTGCCTATCTTCTTCGGATGCATACTTACATCATCGGGGATGATCCTGCGGCCTGCGTGAACTGTCATATTATGTCGACTTATTATGCGACATGGAGCCGTTCCTCTCATGCGAGAGATGTTACCTGCAATGACTGTCACGTGCCGAATGGCAATATTGTGTCGCATTATGCCTTCAAGGGCATGGATGGCATGAAGCACGTGGCATATTTCGTGACTCGCAGTGAGCGTCAGGCGATCATGGCAGAGAATAGCAGTGCTGAAGTCATCATGGATAACTGTATCCGTTGCCATAAGCAACTGAACCAGGAATTTGTCAAGACGGGTCGTATCGACTACATGATGGCAAAGCGAGGAGAGGGCAAGGCATGTTGGGATTGCCATAGGAATGTTCCCCATGGGGGCATGAACTCTCTCAGTTCCACTCCGATGGCAGAAAGTCAGGTCCCATTACCCCCCGACCCGGTCCCTGCTTGGTTGCAAAAGGCATTGGGGCATGATCCCGGGAAGTAGGGCTTCCTTGTAGGATGAGAAACATTTACGTTAGAAAATCAAAATTTAGAAATATGGCAAAGCAATTAAAGAAATGGCAAGGATGGTTCCTTTTTATCGGGGCAATGGTAGTTGTCTTCGTATTGGGCTTGTTGTGTTCTTCCTTGTTGCAGCGAAGGGCTGAGGTGGCAAGCGTGTTCAACAACCGCCGGACGCCCATGACAGATTCCATCGTTGCCCAGAATGAAAAGTTCGCGAAGGACTTTCCACGGGAGTATGAGAGTTGGTCGATGACGGCAGATACCACGTTTGAAAGTGAATTCAATGGCTCTCAGGCAAAAGATGCCTTGGAACAGCATCCAGCCATGGTCATCTTGTGGGATGGATATGCGTTTAGCAGAGAGTACAACACGCCCCGTGGGCATCACCACGCCATTGAGGACATGCGGGCGATCCTGCGTACAGGCAACCCAGGTATTGACGGCGAAGGGGATATCCAACCGGGTACATGTTGGACTTGTAAAGGACCGGATGTGCCGCGCCTGATGCGTGAAAAGGGCATTGCCAATTTCTATGCAGCTAAATGGAGTGAGTGGGGACCAGAGGTGATGAATCCTATAGGTTGCTCTGACTGCCATGATGCGCGAACCATGGACCTGCGCCCATCTCGTCCTGCTCTCTATGAGGCATGGGCAAGGGTAGGGAAGGACGTCAAGAAAGCTTCCCATCAGGAGATGCGCTCTTTGGTATGCGCCCAGTGCCATACGGAATATTACTTCGCAGGGGAAGGCAAATACCTCACTTTCCCACAAGACAAAGGCACGACCGTGGAGGCGATGGAGCAGTATTATGACAGCATCCAGTTCACCGACTTTGTCAATCCCTTATCGAAGACACCGATCCTGAAGGCGCAGCACCCAGGATATGAGATCTATAAGATGGGCATTCATGGTCAGCGAGGTGTCAGTTGCGCAGATTGCCACATGCCTTATATCTCTGAGGGTGGCGTGAAATACACTGACCATCATATCATGAGCCCACTTGCGCATATTGACCGCACATGTCAGACATGTCATCGTCAGGACGCTGAGACACTGAAGCAGAATGTGTATGAACGCCAGCGTAAATGCAATGAGATCCGCTTGGAGGTGGAAAAGGCATTGGTCGCTGCCCATCTTGAGGCTAAGTTCGCCTTCGACCATGGTGCTACGGATGCTGAGATGAAACCTGTCCAGGCTTTGATCCGGAAGAGTCAATGGCGTTGGGACTATGCAGTTGCCAGCCACGGAGCATCTTTCCATGCCCCACAAGAAGTAACGCGTATTTTAGGACATGCCCTCGACTATGCACAACAGGCTCGTCTGGCAAACGCGAAAGTGCTGGCAAGGCATGGATTTACCGGTGATGTGCCCTTACCAGATGTTTCTACCAAGGCGAAGGCACAGGCTTATATCGGGCTGGACATGAAGTCTTTGCAATCGAAGAAAAAGAAGTTCCTTGACACCATCGTCCCGAAATGGATCCAGACGGCAAAACAGAAAAAGACATTCATTGAATTATGATGTGGAATAAGCCATGGTCCCTCATGGAGGGATGTGTCATTGGAGGAGGACTGATCATTGTGGGAGCTCTCCTCCAATTTTCTGTCGGACCGGTCAACTGGGATGTGTTTGCATGGCCAGCCAATGGGATCGCCCTCGTCCTCTATGTGATCATATTGGCCCTATGCTATGCCATGAAGGACCTCGTCTATGCAATACGGTTCTTGATGACTTGGAAAATGGCCGTACCGGCTTTGGTCTATGCTGTCTTGCTGACAATAGTCATGGGAATCACCCAGCAAGTTCCATCCGACATGGCTCCTGTTGATCCCATAGGATTCAGCAAGATGCTTTCATTTTGGCCTTTTGTACTGGTTTATGTTCTCTTGGCAACGATCATAGGTCTGGTTACCATTCGTCAAATATGCCATTTCCGGTTTAGGTATATCCCATCTTTACTGAGCCATTTGGGATTATTCTTGGTCCTGACCTGTGGCACGCTTGGCTCCGCAGACATGCAACGACTGAAAATGTTCTGCGAATATGGGCAACCTGAGTGGCGGGCTCTGGATCAAGCGAATCAAGTGCATAACTTGAATGTTGCCATTCAATTGAACCAGTTTATCATGGAGCAGGACAAGAAAGACAAGATGCCCAAGCGATTTGCCTCCAATGTGGATATCATGACCGAGGATGGGAAGCATATCAAGACTATCATAGAGGTCAACAAGCCATACACCATCAATGGATGGAAAATTTATCAATATGGTTATGACCAGGCAATGGGACCCATGAGTCGCTATAGTGTCTTTGAATGGGTGAGGGACCCTTGGCTTCCCTTTGTCTATGGAGGGATCGGACTCTTGTGCTTAGGTGCCATTGGAATGTTTGTCATGCCTGTTCGTAAAAAGGAGGAAATTGTATGATCTGGGAGTATTTCGTTTATTTTGCCATTGCTTCTATCTTGCTCTGGATCATTGGAGCTGTTAGCTCCTGGAAAAGGAGGGCTGGGGTAGCTTACGCGTCGACGTTAGCTGGTATCCTTGTCTTCTTCGTATATATAGTTGTGATGTGGATTGCACTGGAACGTCCACCTCTTCGTACGATGGGCGAGACCCGCCTCTGGTATTCACTGTTCCTTCCGGTGGCAGGAATCATTGTATACAGTCGTTGGCATTACCGCTGGATCCTATCCTTTAGTACCCTGATGGCGACGGTGTTCGTTTGCATCAACCTATTCAAGCCGGAGATTCATACGAAGACTTTGATGCCGGCCCTCCAGAGCCCATGGTTTGCTCCTCATGTGATTGTCTACATGATCGCCTATGCTTTGTTAGGCGCAGCTACCTTGGTTGCTGTTTACCATCTTTTCTTTGCAAAGCAACCTTCAACACAAGATGACAGGATTGCTGAAGAGAGTCTTGTCAACAGCGGTTTTGCTTTCCTTACTTTGGGGATGCTCATGGGAGCTCTTTGGGCAAAGGAAGCGTGGGGGCATTATTGGTCATGGGATCCCAAGGAGACATGGGCTGCTGTGACGTGGTTGGCCTATCTGGTCTATATCCATCTCACTCGGTATGATAACAAGCACATAAAGCTTGCCCATTGGATCTTAGTGATCAACTTTTGTTTATTGCAAATGTGTTGGTGGGGGATTAACTACCTGCCGTCTGCGCAAATGTCGAGTGTCCACACCTACTCTATGCAGTGAGGCTGACAGGGTAGGGGGACTACCCTATCAGCTGTTCGAACAGACCGTCCACAATACTGTCTGCAAGTGAGATATTCGGAACGAGAATCCGATCCGTCTTCAAGGCATCAGCTACCAACATGAAGATCTCAGAAGCAGGGATAATCACATCTGCACGGTCTTCTTTCAATCCATATCGCCCGATACGCTCGTCGATGCTTAGGACTTTCAGTTTCATGTATATCTGTCGTAACTCCTCCATCAGAATCTCTTTCTTGTCACTTTTGTTGTGAGTCAACTTAAACAGTTTGTTGATATTCCCACCTGAACCAATGAGTTGTATCTCCCCATATTGTTTGGCTACCTTGGAAAGGTTCTCTTTGAGTTCAGACAAAGTCTCTGCACTCACTTTGCCACTCAACATACGAAGAGTACCACAATTATAGCTGTGGCTATCAACTAACCGACCGTTGTGTAAGATCGATATTTCGGTAGAACCACCACCTACATCGCAGTAGCAAATGGTGTGATTGTTGTCTCCTGCTTCTAAGATATTATTCGCTAACAGCTTGGCTTCCTCTTCTCCAGGAATGATTTCCAATCGGATACCTGTTTGCTTATGGATTCTCTTCATGACTTTTCTCCCATTCTCAGCATCGCGCATGGCACTGGTAGCACATGCCCGATAGGCTTCCACATGGTTGAGTTTCATGAATTCCTTAAATCCCCTCATCATGTGAAGCATCATCCGATATCGATCCTTCGAGACCTTACCCAATGTGAAAACGTCTTTTCCTAACCGTAGGGGCACACGGATATAGGTAATACGCCTTACCTTCATCCCTTCTGGCGCTTCTGGATTGAACCGTTTGATCAATAAGCGGGCTCCGTTAGAGCCTATGTCAATGGCTGCAAGATTCTTGATTTTCATTTTGATATGATTGGTAAAGTTGTTCTTGAGAGCGGAAAGGAGCTCCCTGCTGTATAAGATCTGTGCCCCGCCCATCAACGAGGTGCCCATTGGTGGTATCACGCATGCCATCATCGACAGTTCTAAGTAAGTCTTGTTGGAGATCTTTATCGTAAACAGGGGTCATGACTTCTATGCGGTTGATGAGATTACGTGGCATCCAGTCGGCAGATCCCAAATAATAACGCGCATTTCCACCGTTAGCAAAAATGAGAATACGGGCATGTTCCAGGTAGCGGTCGATGATACCCACGCATCTGATATGTTCGCTGATCCCACTAACCCCAGGTACTAAGGAACAGTTACCACGAATCAGGATTTCTATCTTCACTCCTGCAGAGGATGCAGCATAGAGTGCGCATACCAAGTCTGGGTCTGTGATATGGTTAATCTTGATTTTGATCCAGGCTTCTTTGCCTTCTTTGGCATTCTTGATTTCATGGGCAATCATATTGAGAATGCGTGATTTCATTGCATTGGGCGAAACTAATAGCTCTCGGAAACGGACTTGCGTGAAAGGACGGTCTATAAATAAGAAGACTTTTTCTACTTCTTTCACGATCTTGGGACGCGCTGTCATCATGAGATAATCTGTATAAGTCTTTGCATTTCCTTCATGGAAATTTCCTGTTCCAATACAGGCAATATTGCCTTTCTTCGACTCGATCAGCAACAGCTTGGAATGAATTTTCAATCCCTCGACACCAAAGATCACGTTCACGCCTTCTTCCTGCATCCGTTTGCTCCACATGATGTTGCTTTCCTCATCAAAACGGGCAAGGAGCTCTACAACGGCCGTCACCTTCTTCCCATTTCTGGCAGCACAAATCAGGCTTTTTACGACCTTTGAGTCTTTCGCCAATCGATATAAGGTCGTTTTGATCGACTTCACTTCTGGTCGTAAAGCAGCCTCCTGCAACAGCCGGATATATCCATCGAAGCTGTGGTAGGGGACATGAATGAAGCGGTCTTTTTCTCTGATCTTGCCCAGAATGCTATCTTGGGCGAGGAACTCCGGTTTCATGATCCTTGGCCAAGGCTTATATTTGAGTTCTTCATGTCCACAATCCGGGAACTTCATTAAGTCCTTATGATTTTGGTATCGTCCCGTGGCAAGCAAAGTATCTAATTCTTTGACATTGAGACGTTTCATGATCCTTCTCTGCATATCCTTGGGCATGTCTTTGTCGTAGATAACTCGCACAGGATCACCCTTCCTCCTGGAGTGAACGCCTTGTGCGATTTTCTCCATGGTAGAATAATCGGAATCATTCTCAATGTCCATCTCTGCGTCCTTGGTAAATTTAAAAGAATAAGCCTCAAACTTACAGGCTGGACCCCCGATGAAGATCAGCGGCAAACAAAACCTGACGATATCATCCAAATACATGACATTGTCAAATCCATCACTTTGAGGGATTCGAATAAAGCGCCCATAAATCCGGTCGGGTACTTTCACCATGGCATACCTTACCTTCGCATTCTTCACCTCGGTTAACTTGACGACTAAGTAGATACGATTATCTTCCAAGATGCTAATGTCATCAATGGCTGAGAGCCAGATAGGGTTAGTGGAACCGTTGAGATTCGTATAAAAATAGTTACGTAACCATTCTTTCTGCTCTTCATTCATCTGCGTCTCGTTGAGCATACGGATTCCATGTTTTCTCAACTTAGCGAAAACTTCCGATGTTGCATCTGTATATTCCTTTGAGTAAGAGATGTTTAGATGATTAATGGTCTTCAGGGTCTTCTTGATTTTTCCTATTTCCTTTTTATGAAGGTGGTCGTCTTCCACGATTCGGGTGAGGGAGGCAACGCGTACTCGAAAGAATTCATCAAGGTTGTTGGAGTAAATGCCAAGAAAGGATATACGTTCCAAAAGAGGAACCTCTTCCTTTTCTGCTTCCGTGAGAATACGGTGGTTGAAATACATCCAACTGACATCGCGCTCTACATAGTATTTTTTCTTAATTTGATCACTTACCATCTCCTTTTCTTTCTTCATCTTCAATCACTAATATATCAGGATCGTCTGTCAAGCGAAATGCCTTTCGGAAAACATCCGCGGTTCCGGCAGGCACATGGATCTCACGCAATGAATCGCAATCAGAAAAAGAACGGCGCCCAAGATGTTCTGGAACGTTTTTGAATGTGACCTTTTTCAGTTCATCACAATCAGAAAAACTAAAACCGTAAATACCTTTCAGACTGGTAGGAAAGACAACGCTTTGCAACTGATCACAATCAAAGAATGCCTCTCGTTCAATCTTTTCAATGCCTTCTGGGATCACGATGTTCTTCAACTGCTGATGTTGCGTAAATGCCATTCTTCCAATTATCTTTGTCGCTTGGGGAATACGTAGTTCCTCTTCATCCTGAATACAGTAAACGATGGTGGACTTGTCTGCTGTGTAGACAGCCTTGCCATCAAATTCGAACTTATCGCTGTTCATCTTCTGGAGTGCCAGATTCAGAACCAGATTCTCAAATTTACTTTCCTTTTTTGTCGTAGTCTTGAGAATTTCAATAATTTCCTTTTTACCTTTTTTCATACTCTCGTGCTTTGTTTTTACACTGCAAAGTTACATAGAAGCAAGAAGATGATCAAGATTTACATATGACATTCATATGACGTTTGTGTTACAGATCAGTTATATCATAAAATTGTTAACGGGTTGTCATCCTTTTGTAATATGCAATACTGATATTTGCAGAAAAATGTTTGAGTCAGTATGATGAAGGAACGAATAGGGGGTACAATCCTTTTCTTGGCTGTCCTCATGGCAGTACAAGCGCAGAATTCGAATGGTGGGGAAGTTGATCAAACGCCAAGGGTCCATGGGACCTTACGGGGCAAGTATGAATATCAACCTGATGACAAGAAGGGAAGGTTCGAAGTAAGGACCGCTCGCGTGGATATCACAGGGAATCTTTCTCCTATTATTTCCTATAAGGCTGAGATAGACCTCTGTGATGAAGGCACGATCAAGATGCTGGATGCTTATACCAGGATCAAGCCGGGGAATGGATTCCAGTTTACGATCGGCCAAGAGAGGGTGCCTTTTACTATCGATGCCCATCGCTCACCATCACAACAATATTTCGCCAATCGCTCATTCATCGCAAAACAGGTAGGAAATGTTCGGGACGTTGGGGCTGAGGTAAGCACGCAGTTCCATGTGGGAGTCGTTCCTGTCAACATACGGGCTGGGCTTTTTAATGGGTCAGGGTTGACTAATCAAAAAGACTTTTGGACAAATAACATCAACTTCAGCGCAAAAGCAGAGATGTATTTGCAGCCAGGATGGAACCTGACCCTCTCGGTCCAAAAAATAAAACCCGACCATGTTGGGATCATGATGTATGATGCAGGTACTTTTTACCATGGACACGGACTTCATGCAGAAATCGAGTACTTGCTCAAGCACTATGACCAAGATGCTTTTCAGAACGTTCATGCTTTTGATTCCTTCGTCAGTTATGATATTCCTTTGAAGACAAAACTGTTTACGAAACTATCACCCTTGGTGCGTTGGGATTTCATGACCGACCATAGTGATGGCATGAGATACTTAGATGGAGACAAGAATAAGCAAGGGACTTTGGTCACCAATGAGTACCAACGTCATCGAATTACCGGTGGATGCACACTAAGCTTTGATAAACCTTTTCTTTCTGACATCCGCATTAACTACGAAAAATATTTCTATCGCGCGAATGGGGTCCCTAAAGTGTCCGAGAAAGATAAGTTTGTGATAGAGTTTATGACCAGATTTTAACCTCGTGGGGCATCTCTGGTCATAAACTATATTGTTTATTTATCATAATTCGTATTATGTTGTTCATTAGCTTATGTGATAATATCTGCCTGCCATGCGTTCGATGGCAGAGTGATTGGGACGCTGTCTACCATACAAATCTGTAGATATAAACTGGTCGATGGCATAGAATTCACATTCCTTACAGTTTTTAGGATGGTCGATCACCGTTTCCATCAACTCAGGCATGACAGCCAATAAAGCATGTTGTGGATAGCAATTCTTATGCCGGATGTAATTCCAGATTAACTCTGTAACATTTTTCATATACGATTTGATATTCTTGAATCTTCTCATAGCTTCTTCGTTTTAATTGATTCCTGATGAATTTACATCTGCAAATATAGTCATTATCTTATGGATTGGATCCATAAAAAGGCATTATTAAGAGGCTTTCTAACCTATTAAGCAAATCTTTGATAATGTCGGTTAATTTCGGTTGTACGATCGATGAAACCATGAAAAAATGAAAAATTTTAAGCGAAAAATATTCGCATATTAACACTGAAATGCCTACCTTTGTTGGAGAGATAAAAAAGAAGATCGTATGGTTAGTATACTTATAAAAGACACAACGCGTGAAGAGAGAATCAAAATTCTTCACCGTGCTTTGGATTGTGGTGCGGGTGGCTGTGAGAATTGCTCCAGTTGTTGGCTTGGCGGTGGAAGTATTGATTCTATTTATCAAGATTATATTGACGGAAAGAGAGAAATTGCTGACATAAATCGGGAATACAGCGAGCGATTGGCTGGTAAGCAACGTGGATAAAAGAACAGTCGAAATATTATATAGATGAAGGTTTTCTTCTGAGCGTAAGGACCGCAATCTCTGGCCAAGCCCCCAAACGGAATGGAAATGAACCTCCGATGCCATAGGATACATAGAGTTGTTGGTTACCGGTATGATAAAGACCGCCCCACTCCTTAAAAGCGAATCTTGCAAAGGTAAACTTTCCAATTTTCAATTGCCCTGCATGTGTATGACCAGCAAGCATGAGTTGAATATCGTCTTGAAGAGCTTCTTTCCTCCAGTGATGAGGATCATGACTCAATAAAATCTTGTAGTCAGAGAGGGGGATATCTCCCATGGCATCTTGCAAGTTGCATTTGTTGGGGAAAGGTGCGGCACCTGCATTCTCCACTCCAATCAATTGAATACGTTCCCCACCCCTTTCTAAGGTCACATGCTCGTTCATCAGTTGATGCCAGCCCAACTGACTTTCCATGTGATAGAGTTTCTTTTGGTTCGCAAGGATATTCTTCTCAGAACGATCATTTCCTGTTAGGCAATAATCATGGTTTCCCCAGATAGAATAAAAGCCGTCCTTGCATTGAAGTCTTTTCAGATCAGACCGATAAGGATTGACTTCTGACGGGTTGTTATTAACAAGATCGCCCGTAAAGACTCCGAGGTCACATTGCAATGAATTGCAAATATCAACGACTTTGCTAACGAAGTGTGTTTTTGCAGGATAGGTACCAAGATGAAAATCACTCAGTTGTAAGATCCTGTATCCATCGAATGAGGCTGGTAGGTTAGGTGAATAGATGGTGATGTTCTTGACAACTACTCTTCTCCACCCCCAGATGAGACCATACAGGACGCATGCGACGATACCCAGGGCCAAGTAGAAGGCTATTTGTGTCCCCAAGAACCAGTACGTCATGAGGAAAGCTATTTTCGGAAAGGTAAAACAAAGCATCCCTCCGAAGATCAATCGAACGGCTGCGACATGGTGAAAACCTTTGCGGACAGCAAACCAGGAAGCAATGATGATAAGCGATGGCAAGAACCAAATTGATGCAATCAGTAAGTTGGGATCTTCTGTGAATTTCAGCCAGATCAATACATCTGGTCCGAATGTACAGAAGACGAGTAAGAAAAAATAAAATGCCAACATCATGACTTGACGTTTTATCGGTATGTTTCTGTGTCGTTGTAATCTACGACATGTGTAGGATCATTGGGATCCGTGGATTGCAGAGGAGTCCCCAATTGATAGAATTCACAGTTATTGTTCACGTTCCCCCTCAGTATCCAAAATTTTTCATGTGGGCAAGTCAGGCAGATCGGACGACCCATCATATCAAGATGTTCAATTTTCCATTGCCAAGTAGCATGGCCACATCTCACGCAAAAGTGATTATGCTTTATTCTTTCTTGTAATTCAGGTTCAATCATAATATGTATTTAGTATCCTGTCGAAAGTACAGTTTTTAACACAATGCAAAGATAGTGCTTTTCTCTGAGAATTCCAACTTGCCCCTATCAAAAATTATTTGATCACCTATTTCGCGGGGAAACAGACGAAAAAAGTTGCACCCATTCTATGTTGGATGCAACTTTCGGCCTCTGGTGTCAAGAGAGCAGCTTATTTCTTGCTGAGTTCTTCAGCGTATTTCTCTGCCTGCGAGCGGATGAGTTCAGCATCATCAAAGTAATTGATTTGCATGGCAGAACGTACCTCCTCCATGGTCTTGGCACCTGTCTCTCGTGCCTGTGCGGTACCCTTCTTCAAAATATTATAGATCTCAGGGATGTCTTTCTCATATTCAGCCCGGCGTAACCGGATGGGATCCAACATCTTATTGATGACTTTATTCAAGAATTTCTTGCATTTCATGTCACCTAAGCCACCACGTCGATAATGATCCTTGAGTTCATCCAGGTTCTTATAGTCTGGGAGGAACTCTGCAAAATCCTCATCTGTAGAGAACGCATCGAGATAAGTGAAGACTGCGTTGCCTTCTACATGTCCAGGATCGTTCAAGTTGACATGGGCAGGATCCGTATACATAGAGCGCACTTTCTGCCAAACATCTTCAGCAGTATCACTGAGATAGATGCAATTGCCCAAGCTCTTGCTCATCTTTTCCTTTCCGTCAGTTCCCGGCAGACGACGGGCTGCGCCGTTTTCTGGCAGCATGATGTTCGGTTCCACCAATACTTCCCCATAAGTTTGGTTAAAACGGCGAACCAACTCACGGCATAATTCCAGCATCGGCTCTTGGTCTTCACCCACAGGAACGGTCGTTGCCTTGAACAAAGTGATGTCTGCAGCCTGGGAAACAGGATAGCAGAAGAATCCTAAAGGTATGTTCGCCTCAAAGTTGCGCATCTTGATCTCGGTCTTGACCGTAGGATTACGCTGGACCCGGGAAACGCTGACCAAGTTCATCAGATAAGTAGTCAGCTCCGCAAGTTCCGGCACCTGGCTCTGAATAAACAATGTGCACTTATCTGGATCCAGACCTGCTGAGAGATAATCAAGTGCTACCTCAATGATATTTTGGCGGATTTTCTCTGGGTTATCTGCATTATCAGTTAAAGCCTGAACATCTGCCATGAAGACAAACATGCGGTCATAATCTCCTTGTTCTTGTAATTGTACTCTGCGACGCAGAGAACCTACATAATGTCCGAGGTGAAGCTTGCCCGTGGGGCGGTCACCGGTAAGAATTACTTTTCCCATTTATTCTTTCATTTGTAAATTACTTGCAAAGATACTGCAAATCGAGAGAAATACAAAAGAAACGAAAGTTTATTTTTATTTCCGAGATGCAGCGTATCTTCATGGTGCCAACCCTAAAGATACGAGAGAAATACAAAAGAAACGCAAGTTTATTTTTATTTCCGAGATGCAGCGTATCTTCATGGCACCGACCCTAAAGATACTGCAAATCGAGAGAAATACAAAAGAAACGCAAGTTTATTTTTATTTCCGAGATGCAGCGTATCTTCAAGGTGTCGCTCATTTTCTCATACGAGAAAGAAGGGCAAAACAAGCATCTGCCTATTTTGTCCTTCCTTCAATCTTCATGTCATGATCTTATTCTAGATTCAATGACTTCTTGATGGCCGTGATCTTCTCATCTGCGACTTGATTGCAAGCCTCATAGTCTGAGGCTTTCTCCATCTTTCCTTTTACCTCGATGTAGAATTTAATCTTTGGCTCGGTTCCCGATGGACGTACGCTCACTTTGGTCCCATCATTGCAGAACCATTGTAAGACATTGCTTGTTTCCGGCATATCCAATTTCATGACATGGCCCTTGTCATCCTTTGCCTCAAGTGTAGCGAAATCTTTCCAGAGAACCACCTTACTGCCACCCAGATCAACGGGAGGATTCTGCCGGAAATCTGTCATCATCTGCTTAATCTCATCGGCACCGCTCTTTCCTGGGCGTTCTACGTTCACCGTAAATTCTTTGGAGAAGCCATATTCCAAGTAGATATCCATTAAGATATCATACAAAGTTTTCCCATGATCCTTAGCATAAGCGCAGATCTCTGCCAATAGGGAACATGCACTGACAGCGTCCTTATCACGGACGAAATCCTCGGCGAGGAATCCATAGCTTTCCTCTCCACCACCGATATATTGCTGTTTACCTTCAGAAAGACGGATCTCTCGTGCAATCCATTTGAATCCAGTATAGCAGTCACGCATCTCAATATGGTTCTTCTCCGCAATCTTGCGGATCACTTCTGTGGTAACGATCGTCTTCACAATGAAGTCTGTTGGCTTCATCTTACCTGTAGCGATGCGGTTGGCAATGATATACCACAAGAAAATCATGCAAGTTTGGTTGCCATTGATGAGGACCCACTCCCCCTTGTCATTTTTGCATGCCATGCCGACACGATCTGCATCAGGATCGGATGCCATCAAGATGTCAGCGTCCCATTTCTTCGCGTCACGAAGACCTAATGTCAGGGCTTCTGCAAACTCTGGGTTGGGGCGGTCAACTGTTGGGAAATTGCCATCTTTGATCATTTGTTCGAAAACGCAGTGTACGTTATCGAAGCCCCAATAAGCCAATGAGCGTGGGATCAGGACACGTCCCGCACCATGCAAGGGCGTGTACACAATCTTCAGGTCATGCTGGCGGTGGATCACCTCTGGGTCTATGCTGATGGTACGGATCTGGCGCAGGTACGGCTCATCAATGTCCTCGCCGATAATCTGGATCAACTCTTTGTTGCCCTCAAACTGAACGTCTTCCACTTTCACCTTGTTGACTTCCTCAATGATCCCTGCATCGTGGGGCGCTAAAACCTGTGCGCCATCATCCCAATAAGCCTTGTAGCCGTTATACTCACGGGGATTATGCGACGCTGTGATGTTTACTCCAGCCTGTGCCTTCAGGTAACGGATGGCAAATGAGCACTCAGGGGTCGGGCGTAGGTCGTCAAAGAGATAAGCCTTGATGCCATTGGCAGAGAAGATGTTGGCAACGGTCTCAGCATAAAGACGGCTGTTGTTCCGGCAATCATGCCCAACGACAACGGAGATTTCCTTCAGGTCTGCGAAGTTCTTCTTCAGATAATTGGCAAATCCCTGTGTTGCCATTCCCACTGTATAAATGTTCATGCGGTTAGAACCTGCGCCCATGATGCCACGAAGTCCTCCAGTCCCGAACTCTAAGTCCTTGTAGAAAGACTCGATCAAGTCTGTCTTATCCGGATTATCCAGCATTTCCTGAACGTCTTTTCGGGTCTGCGCGTCAAAGGCAGGGTCCAACCACTGTTTTGCTTTCGCCTCGCACTGGGCGATCAATTCTGCATTATTTTCCATACGGTTTGTGATATTTTGAATGTTTATAGTTTCCTATTTGATGTCTCACTAAGTAAGGCAAAGATAAGCAATTATTTCTGAATGATGAAAAATCAAGCGTGAAATTTGCTAAAAGCACTACAAATACTTTGCAGGCACGTTTTTTCATGTTACCTTTATGGATAGCACCATGAAGATACGCTGCATCTCGGAAATAAAAATAAACTTTCGTTTCTTTTGTATTTCTCTCGATTTGCAGTATCTTTAGGGTTGGCACCATGAAGATACGCTGCATCTCGGAAATAAAAATAAACTTTCGTTTCTTTTGTAGCACATTCTTGATTATTGGAATGTTTCATCCTTTGGTGATCAAAACGGAATATTACACGGGAACCCGGTATTGGTGGGTATTCTTAGTGACAGGAATCCTCTTTATCTTGGGTTCTCTGTTGATAGAAAGCACGATCATCTCTGCGATCATAGGGGTGACGGGGGCTTCGTTGCTATGGAGTATCGGCGAGCTGTTCTCCCAGAAACAGCGTGTAGAGAAAGGCTGGTTCCCGATGAATCCCAAGCGCAAGGAAGAATACAAGAGGAAAAACGAATAGAGCGCGGTTACCTGATTGCCTTGCTTATCGGTAGTTCTTCCCTCTGAGGATGAATAGCTTTGTTTTTTGAATAATCACCTGCATTTTTTGAGAAGAATGGAGGTGAAATGACAACTTATATGTATATTTGTAGCATGAAAACCGTATTACTACTCATTGGGAAAACCGTAAACAAGCATTTCGTAGCTGGCATCAACGACTATGTTGAGCGCATCGGGCATTATATGCCCTTTGCTATCGTCACGATTCCTGAAATCAAGAACACGAAAAATCTCAGCGAGGAACAACAAAAGACACGTGAAGGTGAGCTGATCATTCATCAATTGCAACCATCAGATATTGTAGTGCTTTTGGATGAGCATGGAACGGAGTTTAGAAGCATAGAATTTGCCGAATGGCTTCAACGAAAGCAACAGACGGCAAGGCGCTTGGTCTTCGTCATCGGTGGTCCGTATGGTTTTTCCCAGGCCGTCTACCAGCGGGCAAACGAGAAAATTTCCTTGTCGAGAATGACCTTTTCCCATCAGATGGTGCGGCTCATTTTCACGGAACAAGTGTATAGGGCATGCACGATTATCAAGGGTGAGCCTTATCACCATGAATAAAGAACGACAAAAACAAACAACGTATAGAATGAAACAACTACTAACAATCTTCGTGTGGATAGGATTTGCCTTTATCTCTCCGCTTTTTGCACAGCCCTTGCCTGTCATCCAACAGGAATCCAAGCCGGGTACCAGATGGTGGTGGCTGGGCTCTGCAGTGGATACAACTAATCTCAGATGGAATATGCAGCAATATGCCCGTCATGGGATAGGTGCTTTGGAGATCACGCCTATCTATGGGGTTCAAGGGAATGACAGAAACAATATCAGTTATCTTTCCCCTCAATGGATGGATATGTTGAGATTCTGTGAGGAAGAAGGTAAGAAGGATGGCATTGAGATAGATATGGCTACGGGTACAGGATGGCCATTTGGCGGACCTTGGGTTCCCATCGATGAGGCTGCCTGCAAGGCGGTATGGGTAGACACGATCGTCATTGCCAAAAAGATAGATGTGAGCAAGATCCATCTTGTCATCCCTGAAAAGGAACGACCTTATGCAAAGCTTCAATCGATAAGGGTATTCCCCACTTCTGTCAAGAGGCACTGGCGGGTGATCGCTCTTTATATCAGTAGGACAAGGCAAATGGTAAAAAGGGCTGCACCAGGGGGACAAGGTTACGTTGTCGACCATTTTGACAAAGCTGCGGTCAGGCATTATCTCGACCATATCTCACATGCCTTCGATTCCACATCCACGCCCTATCCTCATACGTTCTTTAACGATTCCTATGAGGTTTATGGAGCAGACTGGACCCCTACCCTTTGCCAGGAATTCCAAAGGAGGCGTGGATATAGCTTGGAAGACCATTTCGATCAACTCCTTGATGGTGACCCACAAGTGGTGAGTGACTATCGGGAGACCTTGGCAGACTTACTGTTAGAGAACTTCACCATGCAATGGACAGCGTGGGCACACGAGCATGGAGCCATCACTCGCAACCAGGCACATGGCTCACCAGCTAACTTAATAGATTGCTATGCTGCAGTGGATATCCCGGAGATTGAGGGATTTGGCTTGTCAGACTTCGGTATCAAAGGATTGCGCCAAGACCCGGGGATGACCCGAAAGAATTTCTCTGACCTGAGTATGCTGAAGTATGCTTCGTCGGCCGCGCACATTACAGGGAAGCCTTTTGTATCCAGTGAGACCTTCACTTGGCTGACAGAGCATTTTCGCACCTCACTTTCACAGATGAAACCTGATCTCGACTTGATGTTCTGCGCGGGTGTCAACCACATGTTCTATCACGGTACTGCCTATTCGCCGAAGGACGACCCATGGCCGGGATGGAAATTCTATGCGTCCATCGACATGAGTCCTACTAATTCGATTTGGCGTGATGCTCCTTATTTCATGGAGTACATTGAACGGTGCCAAAGCTTCTTGCAATGGGGAAAGCCTGATAATGACTTTCTCGTTTTCCTTCCTGTCCGAGATATGTGGCAGAATGACTTGAAGCACATGTACATGGCTTTTTCTATCCATAACATGTCGGAGAAGGCTCCTAAGTTTATCAAGACCATTCTGTCTATTGATTCCTTAGGTTTTGATTGTGATTATATCAGCGAAAAATATCTGCTCACGACTTCATACGATCATGGAAGGTTGAAAACGAAAGCGGGCACACAGTACAAGGGACTGATTATCCCTGAGGCGGGAAACCTGATGTCTGATGCTGTCAGGAAGCATCTTTTGGATCTCCAGGCACAAGGGGCTCCTATCTTGATCGGGGTGGATACAAAGGAAATGGGAAAGGTGGCACGACCGGAGACCATGAAATCTCTATATCGGTTGAAGATGATTCGGAGAGTTAATGGCAAGGGATATCATTATTTTATATCCAACCTAACCCCTCTGCCCGTTGACGATTTCATCGCGCTCTCCGTCAGGTTTAAAGATGCCATGTGGCTTAATCCTTTAAATGGGAAAAGATACAGGGCAGAAGTCGAGAATGGAAAGGTAAGGATTTGCTTGAAAAGTGGTGAAAGCATGATCTTGGAGACTTTCTCCCAGGATGTCCCGGAAGAATTGACCGCCCTTCCTTTCATGAAATACCCGGCCTCGAACCAAGAGGGAAAATCCTTACAAACGGGTTGGGACTTGCATTTTATGGAGAGTACTCCAGCCATGAAGGAAACCTTTGCCATCGACTCCTTGAAAACGTGGGAAAACCTGAACGACAGTACGAAAATACTGATGGGAACAGGTGTTTATACGACACACCTGCAATTCAAGAAAAGAGATTTGGAACAAGGGAACAGTTGGCTCATCGACTTAGGGGATGTCCGTGAAAGTGCACGCGTATATGTGAATGATCAATTTGTAGGTTGTGCATTCTCTGTTCCCTACCAGTTGCAGTTTGAGAATCTTTTCCATCCAGGGAAAAATACCCTTCGTATCGAAGTGACCAACTTACCAGCCAACCGTATTGCCCATCTTGACAGAGAGGGGTATCCATGGAGAAAGTTCAATGAGATCAATGTCGTGGATATCAATTACAAGAAGACGTCTTATGCCAATTGGCCTCCTGTGCCTTCGGGCCTCAATAGTTGTGTGACGCTTTACCGTGTAAAATAGAATGAGCATGAAAAAGGTAATATGTATCTTCTGCACTTTGATCTTTGCGCTTGGTGCATTCGCGCAGAGAAACGAGATTTACAGCCCTCGCATTGCTTCCCTGCAGGTCGTTGCAGGCAATGACTGGCTTTCTCCGCCTGTGATCAATCTGGACGGGGAAACTCCAATCCATATTAGTTTTGATGACCTCACCCACGACTACCATCGTTACTCATACCAGATCCAGCACTGTGAGCCAGATTGGACGTTATCCACTGGAATCTTCACAAGTGACTATATCGAGGGATTCTCAGAAGGAAATACCATTGATGAATATATAGAATCACTAAACACCAATGATCTCTATACTCATTATACGCTGCAAATTCCCAATGAAAGGTGTCAGTTGAAGATGAGTGGGAATTACGCGGTGACTGTCTATGATGAGGATGATGACCATAAACCCGTGTTCAAGGCTTGCTTCATGGTCGTGGAACCGAGGATGGGAGTTGGCCTGGGAATGACGACCAATACGGATATTGATATCAATGGCAGCCATCAGCAATTAATCATGGAGGTGGCTTATAATGGCATGCAAGTCATTGATCAATCGACACAAATCAAGACTGTGCTCATGCAGAACGGTCGTTGGGACAACGCTGTCATCAATCCTAACCCTCAGTTTATCAGCCAACATGGATTGAAATGGGACCATAACCGAGCATTGATCTTCATGGGTGGGAACGAATATCATAAGTTTGAGATGCTGGATGTCAACCATACCACGATGGGAATGGAGTCAATTCACTGGGATGGATCACAATACCATGCTTATCTTTGGGAAGATGAGCCGCGTCCCAGTTATGTCTATGATGAAAGCGCGAATGGTGGGTTTTATATCCGAAACAGTGACAACGATGAAAATGGCAGGCTGTGCGAGTACCTCAACGTGCATTTCCGATTGAAATCCCCAAGGCAAAATGGAACAGTCTATTTGAATGGGACGTGGACGAATGACCAGTTCTTACCTATCTACCAGATGGACTATGATGACATAGAACAATGTTATAAAGGAACCGTCTTACTAAAACAAGGTTACTATTCCTATCAGTACTTGTTGATGAAAGATGATGGTACCACGTCCTTCCTCCCTTCTGAGGGTTCATTCTATCAGACAGAGAATGCCTATCAGGGTTTTGTATATTATAAAGGTGTCGGGGAACGCACCTATCGGCTGGTAGGCTATCAACAAATTCATACAAGATAAAACAAACAACGATGAGACGAACTACTTTATTGGCTTTCTGCCTGACTGCCATGTTGCCGGTGATGGCACAGCGGCAAGTAATCAACTTTAATTTCGGATGGAAATTCCATCTGGGTGATATCAACCCATCAGCCTTGTCCACACTTGGGAATCAAGTCGCAATGTGGAGGACTGTTGATGTGCCCCATGACTTCCAAGTGGAGCAACCCTGGGTTGCTCCTCAAGCGAATGAGCAATCCAGCCAAGTAGATAATGCCTCCAACTTCAAGAGCAGGCTATCTGCCAGGGGATTCAAAGAGATGGGGTGTGGTTGGTATGTAAAGTCTTATACCCCGGATAACTCGCTGAAAGGCAAACGGATCTTGATCGATTTCGAGGGAATCATGTATGTCGGTGATGTCTACTTGAATGGGGAAAGGATCGGAGGCACTGACTATGGCTATGTCGGGTTTGAGATTGACCTGAGTCGCAAGCTCAAGTATGGACAGGAAAATATTCTCGCTGTCAAGGCAAGTACGGGTGGAAACCTGAACTCAAGGTGGTATACAGGGGGCGGACTGTTTCGTGATGTCCATCTGGTCATCACCCATCCAGATGAGTACTTTGCCCGACACCCGTTGTACATCACGACCGAAGGAAACAAGGATGTGCATATCAAGGCGGAAGTCGTCAACCATACGAAGGACAATTTGGTTCGGGTGAACGCAAAGATCCTGGGCAATGACGGACGGGTCGTCTATGACCACACGCAAGAATTACCCTATAACAGGAAGTGGAAATCCTTGGAACTGCCTCTAGCAACAATCCACTTGGATAACCCACATGTATGGAGCCCGGATGATCCCTACCTCTATACAGCTCAAGTGTCACTCCTCGACAGCCAAGGGAATACACTCGACCAGTCCAGTTCACACTTCGGTATCAGGACCATAGAGATCAGCCCAGACTTCGGACTACGCGTGAATGGCAAGAAGGTATTGCTCAAGGGTATCGCCAATCATCACACCTTAGGCGCATTAGGGGCAGCTGCCTACCCACGCGCCATGGAAAAAAGACTGCGATTGCTGAAGAGCTTTGGGTTCAACCACGTCCGTACGTCTCATAACCCATACAGTACTTCTTTCCTTGACCTATGTGATTCCTTGGGTATTTTAGTGGTAGATGAACTCTATGACAAATGGCTCGACCAGTATACCGGTGGAAGGGCATCCTGGCAATCCTTATGGCAACAGGACCTTCCAGAATGGATCAAAAGGGACAGGAACCATCCATCGGTGGTCTTCTGGAGCCTTGGAAATGAATTGCAAACCTATAACAACCTTCCTTTCAACGATTGGGGAGTCACGGTCTACCGGATGATGAAACCAGTCTTGCATCGATATGACAATACGCGCCTGGTCACAGTAGCCATGCACCCCAGAGGTAGAAGCTTGGAAACAGATTTCCTTCCTGCTCCATTGGTTTATGAAACTGATATTAAAGCCTATAATTACAGGTATTTATACTTCAAGACGGATGGGAGGAAACATCCAGATTGGATCTTCTATCAGAGTGAGGCCAATACCAGTAACATGGGTCCAAACTTCTTTGGAATGGATCGGGATAAGGTCATTGGGCTTGCTTATTGGGGACAGATCGACTATTTAGGGGAATCTGGAGGATGGCCAGCCAAAGGATGGGCTCAAGGGTCGTTCGACATGTCACTGCAACCCAAGCCCATAGCCTGGATGTTGAAATCGATGTTCTCCAATGAGCCGACCGTTCATATCGGTGTCATCGATGACAAGAACAGTAGCTTGGAATGGAATGGGGTTAACGTCGGGACAGACAGGTTGAGTGAAAACTGGAACCGGAAGGTGGGCTCCACCGTGTCTCTCTATACGTATACGAATGCGGAAAAGGTCGAACTCTTGCTGAATGGGAAAAGCTTGGGAGTCAAGGAGAATACCGCAGACTGGAATACTCGCAATAAAATCAGATGGGATCATGTCCCTTATCACCCCGGCATCTTGGAGGCTGTTGCCTACCGACAAGGCAAAGTGGTGGCTCGACATCGGATCGAGACGACGGGAGATGCCGTGAGACTGGTAGCCATCCCTGATGCAGAGACTTGGAAAGCAGATGGACAGGACCTGGAACATATCAGGATCTATGCAGTTGACCGTCAGGGGAGACGGGTATATGCTGCCCACCAAGAGCTTACCTTCCAGGTGACTGGAGATGCCAAGATCGTTGGCGTTGACAATGGCGATATCAATTCCAATGAGATGTTAATAGGCGACCACCGACAGTTGTACCAAGGCTCTGCGCTTGTCATCCTAAGGGCAGGGCTTCAACCAGGGAAGATTACGCTATCTGTTACGTCTCCAGGACTGAAAGGTACTCGAGTAAAGATTGATATCCATCGGCTTGCATACTAACAGTGAGACCCACATGGCAGGAGGTCATCTTTCACACGATGAAAGATGACCTTTCGAGAGCCAGGAGATGACCCATTGGGAGCCAGGAGGTGACCTCCTGGAAAGCTGAAATGACCTTAAATGGTTGCTGTGTAGTTTACTGGATTTAGTTGACAACTTCTGATGTTAATAACTAAATGGGTTGTCACGTTTATTCGCTACGTTCCGGATAAGTTTACAGTCCTTTC
>ONBG01000057.1 GCA_900316015.1 uncultured Prevotella sp.
AAAAAATCCCTCTTTTCTTCCTTTTTCCTTTCACCTATAATAATAGTAGGTTAAACAAGGAGGACTTACATATGAATGTAACAGATTTATTAAAAGATCGTCGTTCGATCTACGCTTTAGGAAAAGATATCCCAGTCAGTGATGATGAAGTCATCGCTTTCATTAAAGAAACAACGGCCTTAGTACCAGACGCTTTCAATATGAAATCACAGCGTGTGGTCGTAGCTTTAGGTGACAAACAGGATCAGTTATGGGATACAATCTATGATGCGTTCGGCGGGAAAGTAGCAAGAGAAAAAATTGACAGCTTCAAAGCTGCGCATGGTACAGTTCTTTACTTCTATGATGAAGCAACTGTCAAAGGTTTACAGGAACAGTTCCCATTATACGCTGCCAACTTCCCTATTTGGGCACAGCAGTCTAACGGGATGTTACAGATCAATATCTGGACTGGTTTACGTGCTTTAGGCATCGGCGCTAACATTCAGCACTATAACCCAGTTATTGATGATGCCGTTAAGAAATTATTCAATGTCCCTGAAAACTATGTTTTAGTTGCTCAGATGCCATTTGGCGGGATCTTAGAAGAAGCGGCGCCAAAAGATGGCGAAGACATCAATGCGCGCGTACAGATTGAAAAATAATAATAGATAACCTCAAAAGATCAGCTTAATCGCTGATCTTTTTTAGTGTCACGCAGGTGCCATAACAGCTTGCCACAATAATATCACGAGAAAAAACTTCCAAATCAACATGAATGCCAATAACACCATCGCCGCCTAGATGCGCCGATACCACCCGCAAGCGTTTAAGAGCTTGCATTTTCGCCATATGGACTTTCTTCGTATACGTTTCTGATTCCCCGCCTGCTAAATCCGCTAAAGAACTATCAAAAGAAGAAAGGAAACCCGTCCCTAAGGTGTATTCGGCGCTAATGACGCCTAAGTATCCAGTCATTTCATAGCCCGTTAAGCAATCCGTTGTCGATAAGAGCTGCGTGAAGCCATCATCATTATTGCCTAATCTTTCATCGAGCAGATAGCGATCTTCGCGTGGCAGTTTTGTATAATCTTCACTTGTTTTGATGTTGTGATATAGCTGATGATGATAATCAGCAGTCTTGGCATCACGAGGAATGTCCGTCGAAAAACAACTGAGACAGGAAGCACAAATAGCTTTCTCATCACTTAAGTCCATGTAGCCATAATCTAACATACGAATCGGTTTTCCACAAAAGATACAGATTTTTTTCATAAGCTCACCATCATGAAATGCAACTGACCATCTCTTGGCTCCTATGAGATGACCTTTCGCACGCTAAAAGGTCATCTCCCGTAAGCCAAAACATCATCTCCCACAGGCTAAAAGACCATCTCGTGAAAAAACGAGGGAAAATCCTTTTCGGCAGAGTCAAGACATGGAATTCTATAACCTATTGCTTGGTATTCTCAGACCATAACTTTGGCAACTTTAAACGGCAGCTTTAACGCAGCAAAACATTCGTACCCAGAAAAAGAGGGCTCTGCTCTAGCAAAACAAGCAGAATATTTGTGGAAATAAGATTTTTGTTGTACTTTTGCAGGAACAACGTCTATCACCAGCCGTGAATGACAAATTTATTCTACGGAGATATGAAAATCAAGCCTGAACAATATCAGTCTCTTTTGGCAGAACTGACCCAGTTGGTGCCAGCTGACCAATTATACACCGACCCCTTGAGAACTTTCGGATGGGGAACAGATGCCAGTTTTTACAGAATGGTACCCAAAATCGTAGTCCGTTCCGATTCGGAGGAACAGGTCTCTGCTATTGTCAAGGTTTGTGCCAAGTATCAAGTGCCTTACACCTTTCGAGCAGCGGGAACCTCCCTGTCAGGGCAGAGCTTGAGCGATTCCGTCCTTATCGTGGCTGGAAAGCACTGGGAGAGATATGAAGTGTTCGACGAGGGGAAGACCATCCGCATGCAACCAGGCATCGTGGGTGGTCGCGTGAACGCCATCCTCAAGTCCTGGGGAAGAGTCCTTCCTCCCGACCCAGCCTCTGTGAACAGTGCAATGGTAGGAGGTATCGTCTGCAACAATGCATCTGGGATGAACTGCGGGGTGCATGCCAATAGTGACCATATGCTAGTCAGTGCCCGAATCATCCTGCCCGACGGCACCCTTCTCGATACAGGGGACGAACAAAGCAAGGATGATTTCAGCAAGACACACCCCGACTTTCTCTCGAAGATAGAGAAGTTACGCGACGAAGTACGTGCGAACAAGGCACTTGTCGACCGAATCAACTATAAATACTCTATCAAGAACGTCACGGGACTGAATATCCGTCCCTTAGTGGCTTATGACGATCCCTTCGATATCATCGCCCACTCGATGGTCGGATCGGAAGGAACCCTTGCCTTCTTAGCCGAGGTCAAGATGAAAACACTCCAAGAATATCCTTGCCGTGCCACTGCATTAGTGTATTTCAAGACGATGGAAGAGAGTTGCCGCTGCGTGGTTTCCATGAAGCAACTGAAAGCAACGCCCCATGATTTGGAAATCAGCTACGAGGACTTGATGGTGAAAAGCGCAGAGATGCTCGATTATCTCTCCTTGAGTGCAGTCAACGACCCAGTCTTCCTGCAATACAAAAAGGATGTTGACGAAGGGCGTTTAGAAGGCGTGGAGCCAGGGGATTACCATAACCTGACTGCCATTCTCACAGAGACGAAAGCCAGTACACCTGAGGAATTGAAGGCTCATATCCAAGCTGTGACCGCTTGCATGAGCAAGTTTGACCTTTACCAACCGGTTGCCTTCACCGACGACCCACGCATCTACCAACAGTACTGGGCGATCCGATCGGGTGTATTCCCATCAGTGGGAGGCACCCGTCCGGTAGGTACTTCTTGCTTGATCGAGGATGTTGCCTTCCACATCGAAGACCTCCCCGAGGCCACGGTCAGGCTCCAACGGCTTATCGCTGACCATGGATACAAGGACGCTTGCATCTACGGCCATGCCTTTGAAGGCAACTATCACTTCATCCTCAACCAAAGCTTCAAGAGCAAGGAAGAAGTCAACCGGTATGCAGGCATGATGAAGGACGTTGCCAAATTAGTGATTGGGGACTACCATGGATCCTTAAAGGCTGAACATGGGACCGGTAGAAACATGGCACCGTTCGTAAAATACGAATGGGGAGAAGAAGCCTTTGAAGTGATGAGACGGCTCAAGGACATTTTCGATCCAAACCACCTCCTGAACCCGGGCGTGATCTTCAATGAAGACCCCGACTGCTTCATCAAGAACCTGAAACACCTTCCCGTCCTCTCTTTCCCCATGGACAAGATCCCGGACGGGGCAAAGTACCTTCCTATTGAGGAAGGGAAGGTCTCCTCGACACGTACGATGAAGGAAGCCGTGGACAGAGCCAACAAATGCATAGAATGTGGGTTCTGCGAGGTGAACTGTGTATCTTGCGGGCTGACCTTGTCATCAAGGATGCGTATCGCCATCCAAAGAGAAATATGCGAGTTAGAGCAAGAAGGCGGAAATCAAAGTCGGGCAAATGAATTGCGGAAGCTTTATCAATACCAAGGTGACCAAACCTGTGCGTCAGATGGCTTATGCGCTACTTCCTGCCCCATGAAAATCAACACAGGGGAGATCACTCACTTGATCCGACAATTGGACATGATGCAAAACAGGACAGGGTATGCAATAGGGAAAGGGGCGGCACAGCACTTTGGAACACTCAAATCGGGATTGAGAGGCGTGCTCGGCATCGCAGGTTTGGGACAAGAAATCCTTGGATCCAAGAACCTATATCATCTCAGCCATGTCCTTCACAAGGCAGGCATGCCTCAATGGATCCCGACAATGCCTGCAGCCAGGAGACAACCCAGCCAGAAAGACCTCGGGAGTCAGCCGGAATCAGACTTAAAGATGGTATATTTCCCAAGCTGTATCAACCAAACGATGGGACTCTCTCAAGGAGTACCTGTCAAGAATACCGTTGTTAACGAAATGGTAGAATTGATCCATAAAGCGGGATATGAGGTGATTTTCCCTGCTGGAATGCAAAAAATGTGCTGCGGTCAAATCTGGGAAAGCAAGGGGATGATGGACATTGCCGACCAAAAAAGTGGTGAATTGGAAAACGCCTTGTGGGAAGCCAGCCAACAGGGAAAGTACCCGATCCTCTGCGACCAAAGTCCTTGCTTGCACAGGATGCGCAAGACGATGCCCAAGCTCAAGCTCTACGAACCGGTAGAGTTTATCATGACCTTCTTGAAAGATCGCCTGGACTTCCATCCCATCGACCGGAGAATTGCCATCCATGTGACTTGCTCCACACGCGAATTGGGACTGACTGCGATGATGCTTGACCTCGCCAGGTTGTGTACGCCAAATGTGATGCTCCCCGAAGGGGTTGGATGCTGTGGATTTGCAGGCGACCGGGGATTCACTTTCCCGGAACTTAACAAGTATGCTTTGCGAAAGCTCCGTCCACAAATCGAGAAGGAACGCATTGAAATAGGATACTCAAATAGCCGTACCTGTGAGATAGGTCTTCAATACCATGCCGGGATACCGTACCTCAACATCGCTTATTTGGTCAATGAATGCACGACGAAGAGAAAAGTATGACTGTAGGGAAGCATCTTATTGGTTCCGATACCTTTCAATCGCTTTCCTCATATAGTTCCTTCCAATTGCTTCCAGCCGCTCAGCCTTGTCAAAATCGAAGGTGGTATAACGCGTCATAGGAATGCCAACGTAAATATCTGGCGGCAAGAGCTTAAGCATCGTCAAGGCATTGTGATGTATGGATATGGAAAAGGAACGGTTGAGCAGGGAAACCAAGTTCATCTTTTCTTCATCCGACGACAATCCCAATTTTCCTAATAGAGACATCAATGGGATTTTCTCTCGCTCCAACTTCCGCACTTCATGCTGGAACTGCAGCTGTGCTTGGTAATTATGCCCGCTTACATCCACTGCCACTAAAAGATCTTTTTTGTTTCGTTTCACACGATTCAAAGGCAAAGGATTAGAAATTCCACCATCAACCAATACCTTATTGCCATGTTTGACTGGCTCATAAAAACCAGGCATGGAGATAGAGGCACGTATGGCTTCATACAAGGAGCCTTTGGTAAAGACTACCTCATTGCCCGTTATCACATCCGTTGCTACTGCACGGTAAGGGATTTGCATGTCCTCAATCTTCACATCCGGCACGATCTCCTTCATCGCGTTGATAATGCGGTCACCTTTTACAAACGAGTTCTTACCTAACTTGATATCGATGAGCGAACGTATTTTCCGCTTATCAATGGTCTTCATCCACTCTTTATAATCATCAAGCCTTCCAGCCGCATACATTCCGCCGATCAACGCTCCCATGGAAGTCCCTGCTATTGACGTGATTTGATAACCTTCCTCTATTAATCCGTAAATAGCACCAATATGGGCAAGCCCTCTTGCCCCGCCTGTGGAAAGCACCAACGCCACGTCCCTTTTGGGCTTTTCCGTAAAAAAGCCCAAGACATTCTCTACCATGTTATCAAGCTTTATCATTTATATTCCCCCTCAAATTGTTGTCTTTTTGGTATTCAACGACAAAGATAAAAATAAAAATGATAAAACAGATAAAATCATCAAGCAAAAAAGCAACTACATGACTTTCGCGCAACGATAAGGCCACCTGGAGTGGGTACGGATGTAACGCGATACCCGATCTCTCCGATTGGAAATAGAAAGCCCAACGGCAACAGCCATCGTCGCTATTCCTGCCAAAGCCAAAACTATCTTCGTATTCATATTAAACCTCCATTTTTTAATTTCTTCCTATAAAATCTTCATACCTAAAACTAACTGTCGGCAAATATAGACATATTTCTGGTATTCCGAATAAAAAACAAATATTATTAAGAGGCTTTTCAATAATTTTGATTCTCTTAGCTTGTTGTCTCATCTCTTAGTAATCAAGGATATCTGATGACACCGTACATATTTCCTTATCAAATATAATTCACTCATCATCCAATATCCCTCCAGCATCTTTTTTATGCTTAAAGGATAGGTAAAAGTCCCATCACCATGAAATAATAAGTATGAATTTGGGCTCGTTTACACCAAGTCTAAAAAAAAGAGGGCAAAAATTTGGCAGAGTCAAAAAAAGCCATTATCTTTGCACTCGCTTTCCGACCATAGGACATCAAAAGTAATGGAGAGATGGTAGAGTGGTCGATTACAACGGTCTTGAAAACCGTCGTACCGAGAGGTACCGGGGGTTCGAATCCCTCTCTCTCCGCTGAAAATAATTTACAAGTTATGTAGATTAGTTCACAAAATTCACTAAGTGCCGTAAAATCAACGATTTGCGGCACTTTTTGTTTCTTCACCTTTCTTCTCTGACCCTCTAAAAAGCCTAATTGTGGTCCCATTGTGGTCCCAATTTGGCTACACATACGGTACAGAAAATGTGCCAGCACAAAAATTGTAGCCAAAGACCCTATTCTGACCACGAAAAGACCCAAATCAGACCACAATAAAATTATTGAAAATCAGTCGCTTATGTCTAACTTTGCACACGGAAAGTTTTCCGGTACAGGAAACGGGTACCTGTGTTTTTCTGTAGCCAAAACGGCTTCTGAGACGACACAGCCCTCCCCTGCCGGACTCGAAGTGTCACCATTAAATTAATTAAGCGTATGAGACGTGCATTTAAAGCGGTTTTCTACATTCGTGGAAACTATGTGAACAAGGAAGGGAACAGTGCCATCATGATTCGCATCTGTCTTGATGGTAGCCGTATCCCAGTTGGAACGACTGGCATCAGCATCGAGCCCGAGAAATGGGACAGTAAACGCCAGCAAGTACGTGGCCGGACTACAGAGGTCCTGCACTTCAACAAGAGTCTCGATGGTATCCGTTCAGAATTGGAGGCCATCAGCGACAAACTCGAAAAGGAAGGCAAGCTGACCCTTGAAAGAGTCAAGTCTGTCTATCATGGCATCGACGAAGACAAAAGCACCATTGGCAAGCTCTTCGAGTCCTACATTAATAATGTAAAGGACCAAGTTGGTGTGAGTCTGAGCCAGACCTCTCTCAGAAAATACCAGCTGTGCCAAAAGCGTTTCATGGAAATGCTCGAGAAAAAGCATCATTGCAAGGACATGTCACTCAAGGAGCTCAACCCTGTTGTTGTACAGGACTACAAGAACTACCTGATGACTGATATTCGCATGTGCAATAACACGGCAGTAAAGACGCTGAAGACGTTCAAGACCGTTGTCCTCTACGGCATCAAACTTGGGGTCATCTACAAGGATCCATACTTGGGTGTCCGTATGCACTTGGATGCAGTTGACCGTGGTTTCCTCACTGACGAAGAGATTGAGACCGTCATGACCAAGCAATTCGACATTGAGCGACTTGAGCTCGTACGCGACCTGTTCGTCTTCTCCTGCTTCACCGGCCTCGCATATATCGATGTCAAGGCACTGAAGCCTGAGAATATCGTCAAGCTTAACGGCGTGGAATGGATTATCTCCAAGCGTGTCAAGACAGATATTCCCATCAATGTAGTTCTCTTTGAGGGTGCAAAGCTCATCATAGAGAAGTACAAGGATGCCCCGAAGAAGAAAGGTCATGTATTCCCTGTCTATTCCAATCAGAAGACCAATGCTTATCTGAAAGAGATTGCAGCGGCATGCGGCATCAATAAGGAGCTGACCTTTCACATGGCCCGTCACACATTCGCAACGCTGACACTGAGCAAAGGCGTACCCATAGAATCCGTTTCACGTATGCTCGGTCATACGAACATTCGCACGACTCAGATTTATGCCAAGATAACTAATAAGAAGATAGAGAATGACATGGCTAAGTTCTTCAAAGACAAGACTATATGCGACTTCAACAAGGAGTCTGCAACAATGACAAGTAAGGATAAAAAGACTTCCAAAACAAAAGGTAAGAAGGGCAACAAAGCTACTGATAGGGCTTGACAGCACGTCAACAGTCAGAATATGACTATTGTCTCTTAGTTAAGAAGGACTCTTGATGCGATATGTATCAAGAGCCCTTTTACTTGATAGGAATGACAACCTGAAAAGCATACGACAGCAGCACAGCAAAAGATACGGTTATTTATGTAGCCAAATTGTAGCCAATATTCCTTTTAAAAATGTAGCCAATATGTGTAGCCAAATTGTAGCCACCGTCTCGTACAATTGTAGCCAACATGCCTTTAATAGTAATGGAATCAGTGAGTTATAACGCAATATATTAGCTTTGAGGGATACACAGAAACTCAAATTATTTACTTGGCAAAAGCGGAAAGCAATCGTTCTCAAATCGTATCGTTCTATGGATTGTGTGCTGCCAACGGAGATGAAGCAAGGCAAGAGCAAGCGAAGCCTCCTGCCGTCAGCGAAAGCGAAGTTGGCACGCACTCAATCCTTAGAACAAAAACCCTCCTACTCCTCTCCCTTGCTGCCGGAAGTCCCGTCCGGCGGTTAAAGCGGTGCTACGCAACAGCATGGCTTTAAGGGAATAGCCTTCTAATGGGTGACACCGCAGAAGCCTCCATGCTTATTAAGCATTTAATTGCCAAACCAATATGTTTTTGAAGTAGAATATGGATAATTTTGCTTACATTTGCACCGACAAAACCATATTCAACATGATAGACTTCAAAGAAATCCATAAAAAGCCGTACCATTTCACATTGGAACGCTTAGACCCAGAAGATGAGAGAGTGCCGGAAGCCATCATTCTTGATGACATGAACCTCTACTTCACAGCTGACGAGATGCTGACATTACGCCGTTTCTACAAGGAACGCGGCCGTGATGTCGAGTTCGAGGAATTCGAGGGCTACGATGAAGACGGCTACGAAGAGGACTGTGAGTTACTGCTTCAATACTTGTACCTATGCACCTCAAAGGAAATGCAGAATTACGCAGCAGCCCATCCCATGACAGACTTGGGTATTTATACTTACCAGTTGTCTCAGGAACTGCCCTACAACCTTGATGACTACTGGATTTGTCCGCCGGATGAGCTAATCGACAATGTCCTTGATGACAAATTCATGGACTGGGTAGGAATAATGAATGAGCAGGACTTACAGAACGCATTGTTTGATGCGACGGCAGATATGGACTTACCCCAAGACGATAACTGACTTTTTCAGTTCTTTCAGTCAAGAATATCCATGAACTGCGGATGCCGCTCATACCATGCGGAAGCGAATGAACAGACAGGCTTCACCTTCAGCCCCTTGCTAACAGCATAGTCGTTGGCGGCACTGACAAGCACACCGCTAATGCCCACGCCCTTCTTGAAGGCATAGGTGTGGTCAATACTCATGACGTTCCCGTCAAACGAGAATTCCAGTCGTCCAACAAGTTCCTCACCATCATAGGCAAGCACCTTGCCGCCCGTATTCGTTGTCTCAATCTTTGTCTCCATATCGGGCACAAAGGTACAATTTTTCCTCGACAATTCAGTTGTGTAGCGTTGCATAACATTATTATATAAAAGGTGATACTTCAAACATTGCGTAAGCGCAACAAAAGCTTGACTTCGCCCTTATCGACATGGACGAAAGGGCGAAGTGAAGCATTCAAGGGCTTGTGCGCGAGGCGTGTGGCGGAAGAAGTGTCGAAGTGCAACTGAGAAGGTTCTTCCGCTACTTGCCTTGCGCACTGATTACCTTTCCACTGGGCTACGCCTCTCCAAGCTCTGCCCCCATCACTAAGAACATCGGTCGGAAGAGCTCGTGCATTCTCCAGTTCTTGCCTTGTGCCAGCGTGACCTTCTTTCCATTGTTGAAATCGGCGACAACATTGTCCTTGTCGAAGACAAGGTTTCCATGAGTGAGCTCCCAGTAACCGGGATGCGGATAGATGACAGGCCGTATCTTCCTGAGAAACTCTATCTGCTCACTGGACAGTTTGTCCATCATTCTCAGGTAGTCGATGAACTGCTGCAGTGAGGCGACACTGTCCTCCTCGAATGCCGTCGAGAGAATGTCAAACTCCCCGAAGTCACGAATCTGGATGCTGTACCCGCTCTGCCGCAGTACGTCAAGCCCATAGCCGTTGATGAACATCCAGCTCACCGGCCCTGTCGTCGCACTGACATGCCCCGTCTGCCATCCGAAGACCTCAAAGAGACGGTCGGCATCCTGCCCGATGGCCGCCCAGCGCTTGGCATTCGGCTTACCGCAAGGGAAGATGACGATATGCACGTCCTCCTCACGCTTGGTCGCCTTGAGCAGGATGTCCACGAGCTCACGGTTCCAGTTCTCCATTTCCATCCACTTCAGAGGATTGAAGCTCAGTTTCCATCTGATGAAGACATCGAGGATCTTGTCGTTGGCACCCTCCGCATAGTCGTCGAGTATGCCGAGCTGATTGTCCTTGTGGGCAGTGCCGTCCATGTCTGTGAACGACAGACCATAGTCCTTCAGCAGCTTTCGCCACTGCTTGAACTCCTCCACGCTCTTAACCGACAGCAGGGCATCGTAAGCCTTCTTGAGCTCCTTGTATTGGAACCGATCCGGGTTTTCGTCGTAGAATTCCAGAATTTCGATGAACTGCATTCTGAGCAGGTTCACCCACGTCATGTTAAGTGTTTCCATAGTGATGTCTGATTAGTTCGTTTGACTGATGGTTGATTGGTTTACGTTTCATGGTATCGGCAATTCAAATGATTTGTACACCTGCTTGCCCTCCTTGTCTATGAAGCACCACCGCTCCGAGCGGTACGGCAGTCCGGCTGCATCGACGCACTGATAGTCGATTTTCACCTTCCATCCGCTGAACTCACCCTTCTTGTCTCCCTTCATGATGAGCGAGCGGATCTCCGCCATGCTGCGCATCTGACGCTCCGCAAGGTTGACAACATAGTGGTCGGCAGGATTGAAGCGGCTCATGTTGTCGGTGCGTTTCATGATGGTGTCCGTCACCACCTGCATCGTCTTGAGCATTCCCTTCACTTCGTCCTTCGTGAAGTAACCCGCCCCGAATGCAGAGTCCGGCTCCGACACGGCCAGCACCCACAGTTGCTTGGGATAGTCTACGCTGAGCTCCAGGTTCTCCATGGCCATCCGCTTCATCTTCTCACTGGAGTTGCCGCACGACATCAGCAGTGCGGCACCCATCAATAGCAATAATGACTTTTTCATGCCAGAGATGCTTTATCGTCCATACTTGAAGTTGTAGTTGGTCACGTTGCCGAAGGCCTTGAACTTCACCTTCTTCGTTGGCGGCGCGACGAACTCCTCACCAGTCTGCGGATTGCGGCAGATACGCTCGCCGCGCTCCCTCACATAGAACTTCCCGAAATCGGGGATGATGACCTCCCCGTCCTCACGGAGAATGTCAGATACGGCACAGAGGAAGGCATCGACCGCCTTCTCCACTTCTTTGATGGAAAGGCCGGTCTCCAAGGCCGCCTTTCTCAGCAGTTTCTTCTTGTTCATAGTACTCGTGTTATTGGTTAGAATGGTTTGTAATCAGTTGTATGAATTCTCAGTTGTAGAGGTTGTAGTCAGCCACGATCCGCTTGTGGTCATCAGACAATCGCAGGTAAGCCTTTGACAGCGACCCCTTGTCATCCATGAGCATTACCTCATTTCTTGTGACACCATCAGTAAGCAGCTCCCGCAGCTCGTCCAGTGTTACCTCATGCCCACGGATATGCCGCCAGAGCGTGAGATGGTACGGCTCACCCAGCTTCTCATGGCAGGAGCAGTTGAACGCCACCGGACTGACCAGCATGTCCTCACCGCACACAGGACACTTGCCGACTACAGACGACAGCGACATGCCATAGACATCACTCTCCATCAACACCGCCGAGAAGATACGTCCCTGCGAGTTGAAGCAGCCGTCGAGTACTGTCGGATGCCCGTCAAGATAAGCCTCTATCTCATGCGGCAGGATGAAGCGGTGGCTGAGGATACCTTTGCAGTGCCACTTGCAAGCATCAGTTTTGTCGAAGTAATGCTCACAGAAGTACCCCTTAGAAGTAATCTTGATTCGACCTCCACAGTGCGGACAGCGGTGCTCCAGGTACTTGCCTTCAGGCACCACCATCAGCTTGTCGTCCAGTAGCTCGATGTGTGCCATGTATTGTTTTCCCTTTCTGTCCTTGAAAGTCAGGACACGGCTTTTGCCAGCGTCCTCCAATTCCTTTCTGATTGCGTCCGTGATTTGTACGCCACGGATAGATTTCTTGCTTTCCATAGTTCTAAAAGTTGATTATTGATGATTAAAAATGATTAGTAGATCTAATTGAATTATTTCTGATTAGTAGTTGACAATTAATACTTTACTGCAAATAGCTAAAGTTACTTGTGGGCAATTTTGCTCCGCCAAAAGCACTTCGCTACAGATATTTCCAGTCGAGTATCAGCCCGTCCACAATAGCCTTTCCCGACATCACTGTCGCCCAGCCGTCGGGATCGAGTCCGAACCACAGGTCGTTCCACGAATACGTCCGTATCTGCCATGCCAGCAGCCATAGGTCCGTGTTGATGCTCTCCAGACGTGTGACAATCTCGTTAGCCACATAGTACCGTTCCGCCGAGTTCAGCAGGTTGACTTTATGCTTCTCCGTCTTGCCATCAGCAGTTGTAACATTATAGCTTCCCGAGGTCACCAGCTGCTTCATGAACGGATAGAGCGAGAGCATCTGCGTGGTAGCATCCATGAGCTCGTCAGACACCAGTACTGCTATGGCGGTTCCTTTCAGATTGCCCGGTATCGACTTGCGGAGCAACGCCATGTTTTTCGGTATCTCCACACCCACAAGTTCTGCGGCACGCTTAATCTGATAGATATTCTGCATGGCACCCTGCGCATTCTGCAAGTAGCCCAGCATCTTGTTCTCCAATTGGTGCATCCGTTCCATGACCAAAAAGACACTGGCTTCCGAGGCGATAATCGCCTGCTGCGTCTTCTCACGCTTCTTGAACAAGTCCTTCAGTATCTTCGTTTGGGCTGCCACGGCACCGGTCAGGGCCGGGTC
>ONBG01000056.1 GCA_900316015.1 uncultured Prevotella sp.
TGAAAGGACTGTAAACTTATCCGGAACGTAGCGAATAAACGTGACAACCCATTTAGTTATTAACATCTGAAGTTGTCAACTAAATCCAGTAAACTACATCGCGTTTTCCATGAGGTTATCTTTCGCACTTCAAAAGATAACCTTTCGTACCACAAAAGGTGATCTTTTGAAGCCTAAAAGGTTATCTCTTGGAAATGCCGCGGGTGCGTATCGCTGGGAAGGACGTTATTGCAAGGGATTCCATCCTTGAGCCTTTAGTGGGAACTCGTTGTTATCTCTGGTAACGAGGATGGTCCCTAACTCTTCCTTCGTGATATGTCCGATGAGCTTGACATCGTCCATCTCCTCGATTTTCTCATGGTCGCCAATGGGCACAGTGAACAAGAGCTCGTAGTCCTCGCCACCATTCAGGGCGCAAGTGGTCAGGTTCATGTTCATTTCCTCTGCCATGACGGCTGTCTGGTAGTCGATAGGGATATTTTTCTCGTAGATCCTGCATCCGCAATGACTTTGTTTGCAGATGTGCATGAGTTCGCTGCTCAGCCCATCCGAGATGTCCATCATCGCCGTAGGCTTGACCCCAGCCTCGCGAAGTCGTTGGATAATGTCTCCCCGTGCCTCTGGTTTTAGTTGTCGCTGCAGGAGATACTCCTTGCCTGCAAAGTCGGGCTGGAAGTCTTTCAGTTGCTCTAAGGCTTCCTTGTCCTTTTTCTTCCTTGCCTCGTCCACTTGCTGATAATAGACACTTTTCTCACGTTCGAGCAGTTGGAGACCCATGTAAGCCGCCCCTAAGTCGCCGGAGACACAGATCAGATCGGTGTCCTTGGCACCATTTCGATAGACGATCTTTTCGCGGGCAGCCTCGCCGATGCAGGTAATGCTGATGGCCAAACCCGTATAAGAAGAGGTGGTATCCCCTCCGACGATATCGACATTCCATTTGTCGCAGGCGATCTGCAGTCCACTGTAAAATGCCTCTATGTCTTCCACTTTGAAGCGCTTGCTGAGGGCAATGCTGACAATCATTTGCCGGGGTGTCCCGTTCATGGCAAAGATATCACTGATATTCACCATTGCCGACTTATATCCTAAGTGCTGCATGTCGATGTAGGTGAGGTCGAAATGCACGCCTTCCATGAGCATGTCGGATGTAACCAACACCTCCTTGTCTGGATAGTGCATGACGGCACAGTCGTCTCCGACGCCGTAAACTGTGGATGTGTTCTTGATCTTGATATCATGAGTGAGATGGTCGATCAGTCCAAACTCGCCCAACTTAGCTATTTCTGTCATACTTATTGGTCTACTTGTTCAAAGGATAATCGATGGATCATCTCCCGCATGATCTCCGTCATTAATGGTTCTGCCCGGTGGGCTGCCTCTTGTACCTCCTCATGGCTGACCTCTACGGGGTGATCGCTGATGCCTAAGTCGGTGATGACGCTCATCCCGAAGACGCGGATGCCGCAATGACGGGCAACGATGACTTCGGGAACTGTGCTCATGCCTACCGCATCACCGCCGAGGGTGTGGTACATGGCATATTCGGCTGGAGTCTCGAAGGTGGGGCCCTGCACCCCTACGTATACGCCATGTGTGAGCCGGATTCCCTTTTCGATGGCAATTCGGTCAGCTTCACGGATCAAGTCCTTGTCATAAGTCTCGTGCATATCCGGGAAACGGGGACCGGGAGGGACGTTCTTGCCACGCAAGGGATGTTCAGGGAAGAGGTTGATATGGTCGGTAATCACCATCAGGTCACCGATCTTGAAAAGAGGGTTCATGCCTCCAGAGGCGTTCGACACGAAGAGTGTCGTGATGCCTAACTCGTGCATGACGCGAATCGGGAAGGTAATCTCCTTCATGGCATATCCTTCATAATAATGGAATCGTCCGTCCATGGCCATGATTTCCTTCCCGCCCAAGTGCCCGAAGATCAGTTTTCCGGCATGGCCTTCTACCGTAGAGACCGGGAAATGAGGAATATCCTGATAGGGAATTTCATCAGCATCAGTGATCTCGGAAGCAAATTGTCCCAGGCCTGTTCCCAGGATGATGGCTATCTTTGGGTTGATGGTCATCCTTTGTCTTAACCAGGATGCTGTTTCTTGAATTCTTTCGTACATAACTTAGTATTTTATGGTTGAAGTTGTCGCCTTGATCCAGCATGAACCGGATCCGGATGGGGAGCTTGTATAGGCTCTTTCGCACTTCTTCGCTTAGTCCGTCGAGGTCCTCCAGCCTGGCGGCATCTTTCTCTGTGGTGATGATGCATTTGGGACCTTCCATATCCGCGAAGACCTGATTGATCTTTTCTACGTCCTTTTTTGAGAACGGATGGTGGTCGGGAAAGGTCATCGGGGTGATGAGCCCACAATGAGGCTGCAGGTCGATGATCATTTGCTTGGGTGAGGCAATGCCTGTCAGGAGGAGCACTTGCGTGCTCTTATTGAATTCTTTCCAAGTCATCCGAGGCGCCTCGAACAAGGGTTGCAGTTCATCGTAGTCGAGTGTGGTGAAGAAAAGCTCCTGGTACGGATAAAGGGCGATAGCCTTTGTCAAGACGCGGAACTCCATGGGCTTCAGGTCTTTGGGGCATTTCGTAATGATGACGATGTCGGCCCTGGACTTTCCCTTAGCCGGTTCGCGGAGCCGTCCCGCAGGAAGCAGCTTGTCATAGATGATCAGGCGGTGATAGTCGACCAGCAGGATGTTGATGCCAGGCTTGACATAACGGTGCTGGAACGCATCATCGAGCAAGATGACATCCACGTCCTGTGTCTCCGAATCATGGGTGAGCCGTTCGATGCCACGCGTCCGCTTCTTGTCAACAGCCACATAGAGACCGTCGAATTTCCTTTTCATCTGGTATGGCTCATCACCGATCTCTGCCATAGAGGTATGGTCCGTGGCCAGCATATATCCGTGGCTTTTCCTCTTGTAACCTCGTGAGAGGACGGCAACCTTCATCTGGTCCTTGAGCAGTCGGATGAGATATTCCACATGGGGAGTCTTTCCAGAACCGCCCACAGTGATATTGCCCACGGAGATGACGGGGATATCGAAAGCATGTGACTTTAGTATCCCTAAGTCAAACAACTGGTTCCGAAGGCCCACGCCCATCCCATACAGCCAACTCAATGGCAATAACCAATCATTTACCTTGATGAAGTCGCCCTCTGTTCTCATCATTGTCAGTTACTTGATATTGAGAAAGAAGGGTACACGAGCTTGGATGGCATCGGTCTCGTTCATCTGTTTCAGCAGCATGAACGGTTCGTAATATTCCCCTAAGGTGGCACGGAGCTTTTCGTCGAGGAAGTTGCCAGTGTTGGTTGCGTTCATCAACTGATCGGTCCAACTAGGAACACCGGGGTAATCTGATGTGTAGTATTCCTTGAGTTTCGCTAATTGGGCCGCTTTCTTCACGGCGACGTCGATTCCTCCGAGCTCATCGACCAGCTTGATCTTCACGGCATCCTGCCCTAAGAAGACGTGTCCTTGGGCAATTGCCTCAACCTGTGCTACGCTCATCTTTCTGCCATCGGCTACACGCTGGCGGAACAGGCGGTAGCCGCGACCGATGAAACGGGAAATCACAGCAATCTCTTCTTCATTCATGGGACGGGCGGGTGTACCGATGAGCGTATGGTGATTGGTCTTGACCTCATCGAACTTAATGCCTAATTTCTGCGTGAGCAGTTGACTGCGGTCGGGGAACATGCCGAAGATGCCAATGCTTCCCGTAAGGGTAGTGGGCTCAGCCACGATATAATTAGCGTTGCAACTCATGTAATATCCTCCAGAGGCAGCCATGCCGCCCATAGAGATGACCACGGGTTTCTTTTTCTTCAACAAGGAGATCTGGTGCCAGAGCTGTTCAGAAGCATACGCACTTCCACCTCCGGAATTGACCCTGATGACGACGGCTTTTACATCATCGTCGTCCATCAGTCCCTGGAGGTCTTTGCAAACATCCTGGGCAACGATCTGGTGCTGCGCAGACATCAACGAATTCGTAATGGGAGCGTTGACGATATCGCCCCATGCGTAGTAGACAGCGATCTCATCTCCTTTCTCTTTTTCCTTGACATTCTCCATGTCGGAGATAGATACCTGCGTGATATTGTCATCCTCGTCAAGTTTCAGGCGTTTCTTGATCTCTCCCTTTACCTGGTCAGTGTAGAGGAGACCGTCCACCATTTTCCTCTTTACCAAGGATGCTGGATCATCAAATGCGAGAGGTCGGTCGGCATAGGCATTCAGGGAATCGATGCTGATCTTCCGGCTGGCAGAGACTGCTTTCAGGACATTGTCCCAAAGTCCGTTGACATATGCTGTGACTTGTGCGCGGTTGGCATCGCTCATCTTATCCTCGGTGAACATCTCTGTGGCACTCTTATACTTGCCCACCTTGATGACTTGGAAGCGGATTCCAAATTTTGCCAACAGGTCCTTGACATACATTGGCTGTGCGCCAATGCCTGCCCAATCGATCATCCCTTGTGGGTTCAGGTATACTTTGTTGGCAACAGAGGCTAAGTAATAAACCCCTTGAGTATAGGTCTCACCGTATGCAACGATCCATTTCCCGCTTTTCCTGAATTCGAGTAACGCATTGCGTATCTCTTGCACCTGTGCAAAGTCTGCGCTTAGGACACCCGCTTGTATGTATATCCCTTTGATATGGTCGTTATCCTTCGCCTTCTTGATGGCAGACAAGGTCTCAGAGAGCCCGATGGTACTAAAGGAATTACCAGACAACATGCTAAGGAAGTCATCTTCCCCCACCTGTTCCTCCATGGCACCATTGAGGTCCAAGACCAAGACAGAGTTGTCACTCACATTTTTCGTTGATTGTCCAGAGGATATCATGCCTACGACACTCATGACACCTAAGATACCGATTACAACGCCAAAAACGATTAGTCCGACGACAGTGGCAAGAACGTACTTGAAGAATTCTTTCATTGTATTCTATAATTAGAGTTTGTGATTCTATCCTATCAATGATATGACAAAGGTAAATAAATTAATCCATATTCCCTACTTTTTTCTTACATAATTTATTAAAAATGGCTTTTTTCATGGTTTTGTGACTTATCTTTCTTACTTTTGTCATGTCAATCTAATTTCTTCAATATGAGAAAGGCTATTATCATGGGAGCTTCTTCTGGCATGGGACAGGAGGTTGCGCGTTTGTTATTGGCGGACGGATGGCTGTTGGGTATCGCCGCTCGTCGAATGGAAGCTTTGGAGAAGATCCACGAGGAATATCCGGAGCAGGTGTTAACATCTCAGATAGACGTCACTGCTGAGGATGCCCCTGACCGTTTGTTGGAACTGATCGAGCGAAGGGGTGGGGTAGACTTATACTTCCATGCTTCTGGCATCGGGAAGAAGAACCCGCGTTTGGACCCGTCCGTAGAATTGAATACGGTCAGGACCAATGCCTTGGGATTTACGCGGATGATAGATACAGTCTTTAATTATATGGTATCCCATCCTCTTCCTGCCTTTTCCCAAGGGAAAGCCGATGGTCCTTCCCGCGGCTACCAGATTGCTTGTATCTCTTCCATCGCAGGTACACAAGGGCTGGGACCTGCCCCGTCGTATAGCGCGACTAAAGCCTTCCAGAACACATATATCCAAGCGTTGGAGCAGTTGGCTATCAGTCGCCATATTAATATTCGGTTCACGGATATCCGTCCTGGCTTCGTAGATACCGATTTGCTCAAAGGAGGGCATTATCCCATGCTGATGGACAAGCGTCAGGTGGCATGTGAGATCGTGAAAGCGATTGATCGGCGAGAGCATGTCAGGGTAATCGACTGGAGATACCGTATCCTGACAAGGCTCTGGCAATGGATCCCTCGTTCTCTCTGGCGGCGTTTCAATCTACTCGGAGATCAAAAAATGAAGTAAACAGGTCAAATATTGCATCTGTTTTTCCTAAGGTTGCAGTATCTTTGCATTCGTAAACTACTTAAAACCGACATGAAATGAGAAAATATCTATGGGTGACAATCCTATTCTGCTTCGTGGGCATGATGGCTCAGGCTAAGGGTAAGGGGAGAAAAGAAATTTTCCCGGACGGAAAACCGATACCTGACTGGTTTCGTGATACCACGAAGGTGGATGTGAACCAGCTTGGGAGACAATATGTGATTACCGACTATGGAGTCAAGCAAGATAGTACCCTGGTCCAAACAGAGGCTATCCAACGTGTGATCGACGTGGCATCAAGACATGGGGGTGGTGTAGTCGTTGTTCCAAAAGGGGTGTTCTTGAGTGGGTCTTTGTTCTTTAGGCAAGGCACGCATTTGCACATCATGGAGGGCGGAACCTTAAAGGGGTCAGACAGGATTGCCCATTTCAAGCTCATGAAAACCCGTATCGAGGGGCAGACCTGCACGTATTTCTCCGCATTGGTCAACGCTGATGGCATAGATGGTTTCACGATCACAGGAAAGGGAACGATCAATGGCAATGGCAAGAACTATTGGGAAGAGTTCTGGATACGTCGCCAATGGAACCGGGAGTGCACGAACAAGGATGCGCAACGGCCCCGGTTGACTTACATCTCCCATTGCAAGAATGTTACCATTCAGGATGTTCACCTCATCAACAGTCCTTTTTGGACCAACCATATCTATCGGAGTGACCATTGTAGGTTTCTCGACTGCACGATCTTTGCGCCTACGGAGGGGATAAAGGCACCGAGTTCTGATGCGATTGACATCGACGCCTGTCATGATATCCTCATCCGGGGATGTTATATGAACGTCAATGATGATGCCGTGGCACTGAAAGGCGGAAAAGGGACTTGGGCTGACCGGGATTCCACCAACGGTCCCAACTACGATATCATCATTGAGAACTGCCGTTATGGGAGCGTGCATAGTTGTCTGACATTAGGTAGCGAGTCGTTGGACGACCATAATATCCTCCTGCGTAATTGTCACTCAAACAATGCAAACCGTGTTTTGTGGTTGAAAATGCGACCGGATACTCCTCAGCACTATGCCTATGTGACAGTAGATGGCATGACTGGCAAGACTGGTAGTTTCTTGGTGGTCCGTCCATGGACGCAATTCTTCAAGCCAGAGGGGCGTGTTGATATGCCGAAATCAAAGTGCGACCATATCGTGATGAAGAATATTAGGATGAGTTGCCAGAATTTCTTCGATGTTGGAACGTCGGATAAATATGGCCTGACAGACTTTCGCTTTGAGAATATCCAGGTCAGTGATGAAGCCAACCACTTCGACCGGGACATGATCGCAAACACCTTTATACGTAATGTCGTGATTAATGGCATAAAACAACAATAAAACTGCTGATAAAATGAAACCATTCGTATTTCTCTCCCTCTGTTTGTTAGGGATCGTACAGGCTCATGCGCAGTCGTATGACTATGACATGACCCAACGGCAGCCCCTTTATAGTGACGCGACAGGCTTTGGCTATGATGTCATAGGGGCACCTTCTTCCAAGTCAAACCGATCTTTTTTCTTCTCGGTGAAAGTCCCGGATGGGAATTACCGCGTGACGGTGACACTGGGATCCAAGAAAAAGGTCGGGCATACCGTAGTCCGGGCTGAGGCTCGTCGGTTGTTTGTAGAAATGTGCAATACGCCAAAAGGAAAATTCAAGGCATTCTCCTTCTTGGTCAATAAACGTTCGCCGTTTATCTCCGATCACGAAAGCGTGAAAATCAAGCCTCGTGAAAAAGAGTCTATGGACTGGGATGACCGGTTAACCTTGGAGTTCAATGGTCCTGCTCCTGCAGTAAAGGAGATTAGGATAGAACGTGCTCCAGACGCTCCAACCCTTTATTTGTGTGGGAATTCTACGGTGGTTGACCAAGCTCGTGAGCCTTGGGCCTCTTGGGGACAGATGGTCACCCGGTGGTTCAATGACCAAGTAGCGGTTTCCAACCATGCAGAAAGTGGATTGACAGCCACGTCCTTCTTGGCCCAAAATCGATTGGACAAAATCTCTTCTACCTTGAAGAAGGGTGATTATGTGTTTTGTGAATTCGGGCATAATGACCAGAAAGAGAAGGGTCCGGGGGCGGGTGCCTACTATAATTTCTCCTTTGCCTTGAAAAAGTTTATAGATATCGTTCGTGCTAAAGGGGCTACGATTGTCTTCGTGACACCGACGCAACGCCGGTTCTTTGATGAGAACGGTAAGATTCGTGAGACCCACGGAGACTATCCTGAGGCCATGCGCGCAGTCGCTCGTCGTGAGAAAGTGCCCGTCATTGAGCTTCATAACATGACACGTACTTTCTTTGAGGCTTTGGGCATTGAAGATAGTAAAAGAGCGTTGGTGCATTATCCCGCAGGTACTTTTGCTGGTCAGACAAAAGACTTGGCAGACAATACACACTTTAATCCCTATGGTGCGTATGAGGTGGCGAAGATGGTTGTAATGGGGATGAAAGACCTGGGACTTCCTGTCGTGAAGGATATCAGGAAAGATTGGAAAGACTATGACCCCACACATCCAGATGATCCTAAAGCCTTCTCCTGGTATCCATGCGTGATCAATGATTTTATGAAGCCTGATGGAAATTAATGATAAAGCCTCCAAAATGGAGGCTTTGTTATTCATTCAAATATCTTTTATAAACTTTAGCGATCCTTTCGTAACCTGTTCCATTCGGATGGAGACCATCTTCGGTAAAGCATGATCTGTCAATCTTCCCATTTTTGTCGGAGAGCACTGAGGTGCAGTCAACAAGATCGGTACGACTATCCGTCTTGAGCTTCTTTTCGATCAAGTCGTTGATGGCTTTCACTCGTTCTTCCCCGTTGGCTCTTGGATAAATCTTGACGACGTGGATGTGCGCTTGTGGCTGCAGTTGACGGATCCTTCCCACTAACCAGACAACACCATTTGCAATTTCTTCATTGCTGTTAAGTCCAATGTTGTTGGTACCAGCCATTAGGAATATATGCTGTGGAGTGATCCCATCCAGTTCTCCATGATAGAAACGCCAGGCGATGTTCTCAATCCGGTCCCACCCAAATCCAAGGTTTGTCACCGTTCTCTTGCCAAACAGCTTTTTCCACGACTTGTCTCCCCGGTGCAAGGTGGCATGTTTGGGTTCACCCGACCAGTAGTGGGTGATAGAGTTACCGATCATGACGACATCAGGGTTCACACGATGGTTGCGCTCCAAGACCTCGACATGGCGCAGATAGCCCATGTAAGACGGGTAATCACGGAATTGCCTGACGGGCAAGAACTGACTTAACGGATGGTAGTCGATGATCTCCTCGATTTTTTTCTGATAAGCATCTGCATAATAACGCATCCCTATGTCATTGGCATGTAATCCATCCACCTGCGTATCCATGTCTTGCATCATTCCAATCTCATCTTGGGATAAATAGTAGATCTGCTGATAACCAGAAGCCTTCAACCGTTGGAAGGTCTCTTTTAATTGTCGATTCAAAGCCTCCACCTTATGAAGATAGGATCCATCCCCTAAGAAAGAGTATCCGTCATGTTCTGTAAAGAGAATAGGAGCGTTGTTCTTGCTGCGCAGGATCTTCATTCCTCTGAGGATCCTGGGCATGATACTATCGGGCTCGTCAATATTGGGAAGGCAGTCAATGATGTACATCTTGGCATCTATTTGGCTAAGGATCTTGAACATCGCATCCTCTAATCTCCCATTGCCAGAGAAGGCAAGATTATAGACTGGCATGTCTAACCGCCGTTGCAAGAGGTTTGTCCAGCAAAGACCTGGTCGTGAGGCTGATGCTCCCTGTCCTATGGATGTGCCATAGACCACAATGGGCTTCTCTTGTGGCAAAGGCTCGAAGAAGAACGTGCTGCCAACAGGCACTCCGATCTTCATGCTGGTCACTGTATTATATAATGGTAGGTAAAGGCGGTATTCAAATCCCTGGCTGGCATTGACAGGAAGACGACGATAAGGGAACGTGATTGTATCCGCTGTTGTCTTCCCGAAGTTAAACTGCAAGGGACAGGCGCACCAGCTCACTTTCCCGTTCTTGTCGGAGCAATAGAGGTCGATGCCGCTTTTCGCCAAATATGCCACATTATTCAAAGACTTGTCTTCGTTAACGGTATACTTTACTATGAGCTGTGGGGCGTTGGTAAAGAAACTGATATAGAGCCCCGCACTGTTGTTGGAAAGGTTCCATAGTGCCGGTCTAACTTGATCCTTAAATTGGTTAGGAAGCCTGTGATAGTTGTCTTTCATTTCTTGGTTCCAGCCGCGTCCCGAGATATAGGCAGTGTCGCCTCCAAGGGGACTGTACCATTTGAGCTGTGCTTTGAGTGTTGAGGCACAGAGAATGAATGTGAATAAAAAAATTAGTTTCTTCATTTTTATATAAGTTTTGATGGATGATTGATGTTTAAGATCGTATGACGACCATGCAAAGGTAATCATAATTGTTTCATCCGCAAAATATTCCCATCATATTTCTTCGTCTTGTCTCATGATGGAAGGGAAAATCATAGGATTCTTTCTCTCTTTTTTCTTCGTTCATGAGAGACTCAAAGAAAAAGTAATGGAAAAATTTGGAGATATGGATTTTTTGCCTTACCTTTGCAACCGCAATTCGAAATGGTACCTTGGCCGAGCGGTTAGGTAACGGTCTGCAAAACCGTGTAGAGCAGTTCGACTCTGCTAGGTACCTCTTATAAAAGTCGCAGCAAGTTGGTCACAACGAGTTGCGACTTTCTTTTTGGAAATCCAGATGAGCATCCAGAGTATAAAAAATGTGTAACAGATCATCATCTGCTACACATTTCGCAACGAACTGATTCTTTATACTCTCTGATCTTATTCTTATTCATATTTGATTTTTATGGAGCAAATCCTCAATTGTTATTGCCCCAAAGAAAAACAAACCTGCAATCATCATTACATAAGCCATGTTATTGCCCTCCTTGCACCGTCGTGCCTGTTATACAAAATGCTCGCTCTTAGCCTCGGACCTCAGTACTAACCCTTTCCATTCAGTCCTCAGCTTTAAGCTCGCATATGCTTTTATGCAATAAGCATGCCAATATGGGAGTTCTGTGCCATTATTGCATACGCTTTAATCCTTTTTAAAGATGCTGCCATTTATTTCCCCTTATTATAGCAGTGGGGACGATGATCCTTTTTCATTCCCCTTTTCTTCATCAATTGGTCATGCAAAGCGCATCCCGCACATCCTGCGCACGGATCATGAATGGTCTTAAATGCATCTATGACTTTCTTCACTATATAAAGAAAGGCAATGAGAAGAATGATAATAACAAGAATATACTGAATACCTATCATATGTTGTCCCTTTTACTTTTTAGGAGCAAATTTAACGGAAAATATTGGAATGACCAAGGGTAGGGAAAGAAAAGGACAAAAAAAATTGAGTGTTCATAGCACTCAATCCTTCCCAACGGTGCCTGTTGCAGACTATTCTGCAAATCAGGCTTTCATCATCCGTTATCCAAACTCTCTAATTTACAATCTTATACCTTTTACCAATACCTGCTATCCTCAATCTTCCACCTTTACTAACACCTTTTCGTTATCCTTCTTTTACCTTTTTAAACCTATTGACCTTTTATTACTTTAAATCTTAATAACCCTAAAAAATACTTTCATCGAATAACTTTTCTAACTCTCTATCTTTATCCTTACTTCTTTTCACCTTAACTAATACCTTGTCATCCTTGTCAATCTTCAACCTTATGACTTACCTATTCAAGTCGACTCGATAACTATTACTTATCTTTTGACGCTGCAAAGGTAGGCAAATATCGAGAACCAGCCAAGCATTTCCGCGGCAAAATCAAGGGTATCTATGCTTTTATTGACCTATATCAAGGATTATGTGCGCGTACACATAAGATATTTAAGGTTCTGGTTCGTGATTAAAGACATTCTTAGCGAGCCCACCTTCACTTGTTTCCTTATAGAGGGAAGGGATGTCGTGCCCAGTTTGTTTCATGACACGTACCACTTGGTCGAAGGATACACGGTGTTTCCCGTCTGAGAAAGCGGCGTATAGGTTCGAGTCCAATGCTCGGGTCGCAGCAAAAGCATTACGTTCAATACAAGGAATCTGGACGAGTCCGCATACAGGATCACATGTCATTCCGAGGTGATGCTCAAGTCCCATTTCTGCAGCATATTCTATTTGGTCTGGACTACCACCAAATAACTGGCAGGCAGCGGCTGAGGCCATGGCACAGGCAACTCCCACCTCGCCTTGGCACCCAACATCAGCTCCAGAGATTGAGGCATTCTGCTTAACGACATTTCCGAAAATACCCGCTGTAGCGATTGCATGCAGAATGCGTGTGTCGCTAAAGTTATGTCCACGGGACAGGTGGTAAAGAACACCTGGCATGACTCCGCAAGAGCCACAGGTCGGGGCGGTGACGATAGTGCCTCCAGAAGCATTTTCCTCGCTGACAGCAAGTGCATATGCATACACCAAGCCACGGGTTTGGAGCGATTGTTTATATCCTCTTGCCTTGACATAATAGACAGGAGCTTTGCGTTGCAAATTGAGTGGTCCGGGTAGGCGCCCTTCATGGTTGATTCCACGTTCGACTGCTTCTTGCATCATTTCCCAGCATTCCTGTAGATAGTCCCATATTTCTGGACCTTCGCATTGGTCTACGTATTCCCAATAACTGCGACCGTAGTGGTCGCACCAGTCCATGATATCCTTGAGGTTGTTCATGTCATAGACATCCTCTGTAGAGAACATGTCATGTTCTTTTCCTTCAGAAAGGGCACCACCCCCCACGCTATAAACAGTCCATTCATCATGCTGGTCATCTTTGAAATATTCGAATTTCATCCCGTTTGGGTGAAAAGGAAGAAAGACAGAAGGCTTCCAGTCGATAGTGACAGGGGCAACGGGTTGCAAGACTTCTTTGATAGCAACGTCTGTCATGTGTCCCTTGCCGGTTGCAGCAAGACTTCCATAAAGAGTGACGCGGAAAGATTGGGCATCAGGATGCTTCGTAACAAAGATTTTCGCAGCTTTCTGTGGACCCATGGTATGGCTGCTGGAGGGTCCTTTTCCGATTCGGTATAATTGTCTTAACGATTTCATATCTCAAACATTTTGTGCAAAGATAGAAAGAAAAAGGCGAACATCAAAGGATGTTCGCCTCATTTTCAATTTTTCTTCTTATTCATCGAATCGATATGCCCACCTGACTTCGTCATTGCGTACCCCAAAAGTCTTCGTCAAAGAGTTTAGCTATTTTCTGATGCCTTGCCATTAACATTGTTTGGGTGTAAACCTCCTTGT
>ONBG01000068.1 GCA_900316015.1 uncultured Prevotella sp.
TCTCTCGGTTTGCAGTATCTTTATAGAAGCTACGCTTCACCTCGGAAATGAAAATAAAACAGGTTTTATTTTGCATTTCTCTCGGTTTGCAGTATCTTTGCATTGTATATTGCAATGAGATATGAAAAAATACTGTCTTGACCTTACTGTCAGTCAGGTGGAGAAGTTCAACGCAAAGTATGTGCTGATTAAGCTGACGCAAGAAGCTCCTCTTCCAGACATGACCCCGGGACAATTTGTGGAAGTACGGGTGGACGATTCTCCCTCCACATTCCTTCGCCGTCCCATTTCCATTAACTTTGTTGATCGTACACGGAACGAGCTTTGGCTCTTGGTGGCTGCTATTGGCGATGGGACGAAGCGATTGGCACGCCTCCAACCAGGCGAGAATGTCAATTGCCTGTTCCCCTTGGGGAATGGATTCACCTTGCCGGATACTCCCCAAAAGAAGGTTTTGTTAGTGGGTGGAGGCGTTGGCGTGGCTCCCTTGTTGTATTTCGGTCAAGTCATCAAGGATTGTGGCGGGGAGCCTACCTTCCTCCTGGGAGCACGTTCCTCGGGCGATTTGCTCGAACTCGACAACTTCCGTTCATTAGGACGCGTGTTCATCACCACGGAAGATGGCTCAGAAGGGGAAAAGGGATTTGTCACGAACCACTCCATCTTGGGGAAAGAGACTTTCGACCAGATCTCTACCTGTGGTCCCAAACCGATGATGATGGCAGTAGCACGCTACGCTCTCAAGGCTAATGTGGATTGCGAGGTATCGTTGGAGAACATGATGGCTTGCGGATTGGGCGCTTGCCTGTGCTGCGTGGAAAAGACAACCGCAGGCAATATATGTGTGTGCAAAGAGGGTCCAGTGTTAAATATTAAGAGGTTATTATGGCAGATTTAAATGTAAAGATAAATCGTCTCCATCTAAAGAATCCGGTGATGACGGCATCGGGAACGTTTGGATATGGATTGGAATTTGCTGATTTGGTACCGATCGACCAGATCGGGGGGATCATCGTCAAAGGGACAACCCTGCATGCACGGGAAGGAAACGACTATCCCAGAATGGCGGAAACCGCATCGGGGATGCTCAACTGTGTCGGATTGCAGAATAAAGGGGTGGACTACTTCTGTGAACATATCTATCCCCAGATCAAGGATATCCCTACTCAGGTGATCGTGAATGTGAGTGGGAGCTCACCAGAGGACTATGCGGAATGCGCTGCAAGGATCGATGCCTTGGAGAAAATTCCAGCCATTGAGCTGAATATCTCCTGCCCTAACGTGAAACAGGGTGGCATGGCGTTCGGCGTGACTTGCGAAGGGGCTGCGAGCGTGGTCAGTGCGGTCAGGAAGAGATACCACAAGACTTTGATCGTGAAGCTTTCGCCCAATGTGACCAACGTGGCTGACATCGCCCGTACCTGTGAGGCTGAGGGAGCTGATTCCGTGTCGCTGATCAACACGCTCATGGGAATGGCGATTGACATCGAGAAGCGTCAGCCCTTGCTGAGCATCGGGACCGGAGGACTGAGCGGACCTGCTGTGAAGCCTGTGGCCTTGCGGATGGTATGGCAAGTGGCAAAGGCAGTGAAGATCCCGGTCATCGGCTTGGGAGGAATCTGCAATGCAAAGGATGCCATTGAGTTCCTGATGGCGGGGGCAACAGCCATCCAGATCGGGACGGCTAATTTCTTAGACCCAGCCGTTACCTTGAAGGTGAGGGACGGTATCAACCAATGGTTGGATGCACATGGGTGCCAATCGGTCTACGACATCATCGGGAGCCTGGAATGCTAAGGACAATAATACAACAAGAGGGCGTGCTGCATTAATCGTGGCACGCCCTCTTGGTTTTCATGCTATGGAATGGTTTGGGTGCGTTCAAATTCCTCAAACTGGTTCTTATAACCGTTGAACACGTTGATGTCTACGGCCCCATGAATGCCCTTGACCCTCCCATCTGGGCATAGCTGCCAATAGACCAGTCGGATGTCGGGCTTGAACTCCCCATACCTGGCTATCCAGATGGGATAGCTCTTCTTGATGTCTGGGGCATAGCCTAAGTATCGGTTGACGAAGATCTGACTGATGTAGAGGACTGGCTTGACACCAGTGTGCCGGTGAACAATGGACAGCCAGGTGCGGATCCTGCTGAACATGACGCCCACGCCTCCTGCCCGCTTGATCTGACTGGGCAGGGGTTCCACGTCTAACACAGGCGGGAAGTCTCCGCTTCGCAGGTGAGAGTTCTTCAAGAAGTAATAGGCTTGGGCACTGGCACTGGACCGCAGGGAGAAGAAATGATAGGTCCCGACATGGATCCCGTTGGCCTTGGCACTGGCATAGTCCGACCGATAGTACGGGTTCATGAGGGATGTCCCTTCTGTCGACTTGATATACACGAATGAGATCTTGTAGTCGACCGTGCCGTTTACCTTTTTCTTGCTGATCGTTCCTAAGTGGGAGATCCTCACCTGGTTCCAAGCAATGGCATACCTGTGCCTTCCATGGATATGTTGGTATTTGGATACGTCGATCCCATAGATGCGATCGGTGGAATAGACCACCCGCTCTCCTATGTAACGGTCGTCCTTCCACTCTCCTGCACGCAACTGTCGGTGGGGCTGAATGGAGAACCCGAAATGCGTCCTTTGGTCATCTTTCCATCCTCCTTCATAGTATTTTCCATCGGAACCTAAATAGCTTCCGTGCCCTTCCGCCACGCCTTTCCTCGTGAGTTGTCCCACGTAGGTGCCTTCGGCATCGTAACGCGTGCCGCTTATCAAGCTGTCCGCATACCAGTTCCCGCAGATCTTCCTCCCTAAGGAATCCCGGATGATGCCTTTTCCGTATCGCTTGCCTTGCTTCCATTGCCCGGAATAGACGATGCTGTCCTTGTATGTCAGTTCTCCGTAGCCTTCGAACTTGTCGTCCTTGAACCCTCCCCGGTAGGTGTATGGTCCCCAGGAGAGCGTTCCTTGTCCGTTCTCCCGGCCCTCGTTCCAGAAGCCCTGATAGGTCATCCGTTTTGTTTTCAGCGTGCCGTAGCCCTGTGGCAAGGAATGCTCAGCCTCTCCTTCATAGATGCCAGAACGGTATTTCATGTTCGTATGGCACGAGGCAATGAGCAAGGTTAATGCGAGGGGAAGGATGTATCGGGTTATTTTCATTTCAATCCCTCCTTGAGAAACAGTAAGATAATGGTCGGGCGCCCGATGATCTTTCGTCCGTCGGTGATCCCTAACAGGTTGCCTTGCTGCGAGAAGACGGGCGAGCCATCAGAGAGCATCAGTAAGGGGATGTCATGCCCTTTCCTAACGGAATACCTGCCAGGTATGATCTCTGGGGCGGCATTCTCCGAGGCTAAGTCGGGATTCCTCAGTCCGCCGTAGCCCACGGCGAAGATATGCTTGGCCACATAACTGCCCCAGGGCAAGAGCCGGATGGCGGAAACACCATCTGGCGTTGACTTGTCAAGGGTCTGCAACAGGCAGCTTCGCTTGTCACGTGCCAAGGCAACGCGCTTGCAAGCAACGCGTCTCGTTTTCCCGTTTGGGTCGCGGTAGATCACAGTGTATTCACTTTGGTGGAGAATGGAAAGCCGTCGGGTGGTGTCGATCTGCTTGAGGACGACCCATGCAGAGTCGACATCATTCCTTTCGCCATATACTTTCATCGCATATCTGGCGGTGAAGTCGTATCCTTCGTCCTGTACGCCGTGTACGCTCAGGTAGTATTTGAACTCACTGACCTCTGCGTCTAAGTCTTTCTTTCTCTTCTCTAACAGTTTCCTTTCCCGTTCTACAAGGGTCTTCAACTGCTGGGGAGACAGGCGGAGATGGGTAGCGACGGTATCGCAGTTCACTGTGACCAACCTTCCCTTGCAGGAAGGGATGAAATAATAGCGGTTGACCCAGCATCCCGTCGTATAGGCATGATGGTGCCTGATCGTGTCCAGGCAGTGGGTTACATCCTGAAGGGTGGAGTCCTTGTCCAATGTCGTGAAATAGAGGACGGGCTTCCCATCGACTGCCAATGCGTTGAAACTCCTGCATTCCACAATGGCGGCACACTGCCTCATGTCTTCTCGTGACCATGACTTCAAGTGCCATAGCTCAAGGAGACAGACAAGGAGAATGATGCCAATAACTCCCATCAATACCTTGGAATATGTATTTAAAAGAAAGCTCTTCATAAATCTACCGCGAAAGTACGGAGAAATTTTGAGATGGACAAGGCAGAAAGGATAAATATCATAAAAAGTATGGGACGTGTCTTCAGGGAATATTGGACCTTCCTTTTCCTCCTTCTTGCCAAGAAAACGATAGGCATCGACCTTTTGCTTTCAAGACAATGACATATAGGGTGAAAGTGAGCATGTTTTTCCTGTATTTTCTTGCAAGTTTAAGAAAGATTTCGTATCTTTGTAGGGCAGCTTCAAGAACGCTGCAAACGGCGGGAGAACTGCTGTTTAACCACGATTTATCACTATATTACTATTCAAGATCATGAAAAAAGAACCGTTTATTCAGATTCCCAAGGAAATCTTGGAACACCCGATCGT
>ONBG01000054.1 GCA_900316015.1 uncultured Prevotella sp.
GGCTCTGCTCATCTGGCTTAATGAAAACGTTGGATTTCATCCTTCGTTTTCTCGCCATGGCAGAGCTCAAGCAAGCTTGGCTCTGCTCATCTGGCTTAACGAAAACGTTCATGATAAGATGCCTACATTGAAGACCCATAGGATTAATTAACACGGAATGGGGGCGATGTACCAAGGGAAAAGATTACCTTTGCACAAGTATAATCTGCCAGGCAGGGAGTGCCTGGACCATATGATGGATAAAATGAAGAGATATTTATTCTTACTGATTGCATGTTGCTTGTTCGTGCCCGCCAGGACACAGGAGACAAATGAGGGAAGCGAGAAAGACCGCAATGTCTATCTCGAGATTTTAGGTGGATCGTCCCTGGTGGGAATCAACTACGACGCACGGTTCCACGACCATACGCGGTGGGGATGGCGCGCAGGACTGAGCTGGGCCTTCACGAACCGAGTGGGCTTTATGAATGTCTACAATGATGACTTGCGTTATTGGGCGGTGCCTGTCGGCGTGAACTATCTCGCCGGGAACCAGAAGAACAATTTAGAGCTCGGGATCGGTGCCAGCCTCGGCATGGCCAACCTGCACTACACGGATTTCGATGCAGATGGGAAGAGCCGCTCCAAGGATACGTTCGGCTACTTCTTCTTTGGCGACGTGGGCTATCGCCATGTCGCCCGGAGTGGATTCCTCTTCCGCGTAGGACTGAGCCCCACTTTCAACTTCGGGGGCGAGCATGCCATCGGCAGGAGCTTCAGTGATACCTTCCACCATCTCAACTTGGGCGGGTATCTCGCATTTGGCTGGAACTTTTAGGGTCAATAGTTCTCTATTGCCTTCCTTCGCTTCTCCCTTTCTTTCTTTGAGACATGTCCTTTCTCGAAAATGCTGAGCCATCCTAAGAAGTTCATGCCAGAGGGCGACTTCGCGGGACCGATCCTGGGATCCGTCTTTCCACTGAGGGCATTAAGCGAGAAGGTGACTCTGGGCTTTCTCCCGAGGATCGTCACCTCGTTGATGTTGATGCTCTTCGGCAAGGAGATAGATGGTGTCCTTTATCTCTTCCTTGTTCAATACCCTCATCACATAACTCGTGTGGGTGATGGTGATACTGCTGAAAGGAATGCTTAAGGAAAAGCGACCCGCCTTGTCACTCAGGCGGGCATACCCTGTGTTCGTCCGGATCTGAACGTCAGGAACCGGCAGGTGAGTCTGCAGGTCAATGAAAATCCCTGATTTCTGAGCAAAGGACACCTCGTCGATCGCAAAGAGGACAATGGCGAATAGAAGCATTCTGTATGTCATATCTGCTACAAAAGTATCTTATTTTACTATAGGTTCGCACGTTCTCCTTGTTTATTTATGTTTTCTTAGTTTTCGTTTGGTAAGGTGTGTTAATACTCAATAAATTCGAAGGTTAGGGGTTAAAATAACCTAAACCCATTGAACGAATGTACAATCTATTCGTCTTATTTATAACTTTGCAAAAGTACATGGGGGATCGTGACGCGTTCCTCCGTGGGATCAGATCAAGAATGAACTAAAAAAGAAATAGTAAGATGAAGAAGAATGGTTTTATATTAACGCTGCTCGCTGGTGCCCTGCTCGTTACGAGCTGTGCCAGCAAGAAAGACTTAGAGAGTGCGCAGAGCGATTTGCGGAACTGTCAGAATGAAAATAATGAGTTGAACACGAATTACCAGGTGGCAAAGGAGCAGCTCGCTGCAGCCAAGGCCCGCGTGACCAGTCTCGAAGAGCAGCTCGCCCAGCAGAAGCAGGACTATGCTTCCTTGCAGAAGTCATTGGATAAGAGCCTGACGAACACCAGTGACAACAATATCAACATCTCTAAGTTGGTAGACCAGATCAACGAGAGCAATCAGTATATTCGCCATCTGGTGGAGGTGAAGAGCAAGTCGGACTCCCTGAACATGGTGCTGACCAATAACCTGACGCGCTCCCTGAGCAAGGAAGAGCTGAAGGAAGTGGACGTGCAAGTGCTCAAGGGCGTGGTCTACATCTCCCTGGCAGACAACATGCTGTACAAGAGTGGTAGTTATGAGATCAACGACCGTGCGGCTGAGACGCTGAGCAAGATCGCCAAGATCATCATGGATTACAAGGACTATGACGTGCTGATCGAAGGAAACACGGACAACGTGCCGGTGAACACGGAGAGCGCGGCGATGAAGAACATCCGCAACAACTGGGACCTCTCCTGTCTGCGTGCCTCCAGCGTGGTACAATACCTGCAGAACCATTATGGCGTTGATCCCAAGCGGTTGACAGCCGGTGGGCGTGGCGAGTATAACCCGTTGGCATCCAATGCCACGGAGATCGGGAAACAGCGCAATCGCCGTACCCAGATCATCATCACGCCAAAGCTGGATCAGTTCATGGACTTGATCGACAAAGCTCCAGACGAGAAGAATTGATTTTTCATAATTAGATAATGGTAAGGGGTGCCGCGTCTTCTGGATGTGGCGCCCCTTTGTTTATATTCCCAGGCCACCGGAGAAGGATACGTCCAAGGCCTTGCTCTGCAGGATCCTGGAATGGGGTGGGATACTGTGCGTAACCCAGATGTTACCGCCGATGACGGTGTCGTGCCCGATGGTGATCCGTCCCAGGAGCGTGGAATTGGAATAGACGGTCACATGGTCCTCGATGATAGGATGGCGAGGGATGTCAGCCGGGTGGTCGCCCTTGCTTTCCAACTTGAAGTTCTTTGCCCCCAAGGTCACGCCTTGGTAGAGCGTCACGTGATTGCCGATAATGCAAGTCTCGCCGATCACCACGCCCGTCCCATGGTCGATCGAGAAGTATTCCCCGATCTGCGCTCCCGGATGGATATCTATCCCCGTTTCCCCATGCGCCTGCTCCGTGATAATCCTTGGGATTACGGGAATGCCCATGGTCAACAAGGCATGCGCCATGCGGTAGTGTACCATGGCGGTCACTACAGGATAACAGAAGATCACCTCACTGTAATTGCCCGTGGCAGGGTCGTCGTTGAAAATCGCCTCCACGTCCGTATAGAGCAAACGCTTGATCTCCGGCATCTGGTCGATGAAACGCAACGTCAATTGCTTGGCTCGTGCAGAGATCCCCTCGTTCTCTTTCTCCTGGTTGAACGCCAGGGCCAGGGCAATCTGTTTTTTCAGCAAGGAGTACAACCGCTCCAGGTTCACGCCGATATGGTACGCCCTGATCTCCGTGTCGGTATGGCGTTGATCGAAGAATCCCGGAAAGAAAATCGTCTTGGCGATGTCCACGATCTCCTTCAAGGCATCGACGGAAGGCAGGCACGCTTCCCCGAAGGGTGTCATCTTCCTCTCCTCCTCCGACTGCCGCGTGAGGATCTCCACATTCTTCTGGAATATATCTTTCTCCATCTTATCACACATGTTACTTGCTTGCAAAGGTACTGCAAACCGAGTGGAATGCAAAATAAAACTCGTTTTATTTTCATTCCCGAGGTGCCTCGTAACTTATCCAAAGGTACTGCAAACCGAGTGGAATGCAAAATAAAACTGTTTTATTTTCATTCCCGAGGTGCCGCGTAACTTATCCAAAGGTACTGCAAACCGAGTGGAATGCAAAATAAAACTTGTTTTATTTTCATTCCTGAGGTGCTACGCAACTTCTTTTTCGTCGTCCTTTAGATAAGCGATGCCTCCTGAAAGGTCTTGCCCCCCAGTCATTGGATCCGGAAAATGCTGTTATCATATTTTTATTCGAATGAAACCCAAATGAAATCAGTGTGCAATCCCCTCGAAATAACGCTTCTTTAATTTTGCAAAGGATTTTAAAAGATTGTTTATGAAGACGAGATTGTTTTTTGCTTTAATTTTTGTGAGTCTGTTCTCATGCCTAACCGTAAAAGGAGAGGAAAACACAAGTTCTTTCCATCATCCTTCCTTTAGCTTTTATGAATATGTGTCAAAGCCAAATGACAGTGATTTGAAGAATATTGAGGTTGACGGTCTTGTGGATGGAGCTACTGCGTTCTTTGAACAAAAGTTGAAGGAATGTACTTTCACTTACGAGGAGATGGTTCCCGGCGAGACCCTGAGGCGCGCGGTTACGCATAAGATCGAGATTTACAATGCCGTGAAGAATATCCACAAGCAATTGAAGAAAGATGTGGAAGAGGACCCGGCCTTGAGACCACAAGCGAGCAGGACCATGAATATGGTCGTGCGGGTAGGACTTGCCGCTTTCTATGATGATAACAGTGGGCAATTTGAAGAAGAGATCCATAAGTGCCGAAAAGATTATAAAAAGGTGATAGAGTTGTTCAAGGCTGTAGTCCTAAAATAAATGCAAGGTTATGGAAAAGAAAAGTCTTTTATTACTGATGGTCTTTTTGTTTTGTGTCCTATCGAGCTGGGGGCAGACGATCCACGTCACCGGTCAGGTGACGGATGGGAAAGACCCACTCATGGGTGCCATTGTACAAGTGGTTGGGTCTAACATGAAGGCCATCACTGATGTAGATGGAAAGTACGCCATCGACGTGCCAGCAAACTCAACCCTTCAGTTTTCCTATGTAGGCTTTAATGCCGTCAAGAAAAAAGCGGGAAAGGGTTCGTCAACCTTAAATGTCTTGATGAGTGAGGATTTGCAGCAGATGAATGAGGTGGTCGTGACTGCCCTGAATATCAAGCGCAACCGACGTTCGCTCGGATACTCAACAGAGCAAGTGAATGCGCAATCCCTGAATGTCGGGAACGACGCGAATGTCCTGAACCAGTTGACCGGCAAGGTGGCTGGTGTCCAGATAACGGCAGGCAATAGTGGGGCAGGGAGCTCGTCACGCGTCGTGATCCGAGGCGAGAGCTCTTTCTCTACCAATAACCAACCCTTATATGTAGTCGATGGTGTCCCCATTGAGAACAATACCTTTAACCTCCTGTCAGGAACCCCGCAACAGATTGACTATGGAAATGGGGCAGGTGAACTGAACGCGGATGATATTGCCAGCATCACCGTCCTGAAAGGTGCGAATGCCGCTGCCTTGTACGGTTCACGGGCAGCCAATGGCGTTATCCTGATCACGACCAAGAATGGCGGGGGAAAGGATAAGTTCAGCATCGAGGTCAACTCCACCACGACGTTTGAGAATGTAGCACGGCTTCCCAAATACCAGAATAAATATAGCCAAGGTCTAAATGGGATCTTCGAATATTGGGACGGAGCGAATGGACATGGAGGCCAGGACCAACAAGATATGTCATGGGGACGCGAGATGGACGGAACCTTGGTGGCACAGTATGATTCTCCATCCACGGGCCCTAATGGGGAAGCGTTGCGAGGCGGCGATGTTTTGGCCCGCAACGGAGCTCCAATCACTCCTACGCCCTTGGTACCCCATCCCAATAATGTCAGAGACTTTTTTGACACGGGCGTGACCCAGAACACGAATGTCGCGCTCTCAGCCAACAACAATAAAGGAAGCTACCGGCTTTCGTACACGAACCTATATAGCAAGGGAGCTATTCCGAATGTGGACCTGAAGAGAAATACGTTCAGCTTGAATACCGCTTATGATTTCACAGACAAATTTCATGCAAAGGCGGTGGTCAATTATGTCAACGAGCATAGCAATAACCGTCCGAGCACAGGTTATGGTCCTGAAAACCCGATGTATATGTTTGCCTGGTGCGCGCGAAACATGAATATCGACGCTGAACGTGAGTATTGGCAAAGGGGATACAAAGGTTTGAAGCAGTATCACACAAATAGTGGGTGGAACGACAACCCTTTCTTCACCATGTATGAGAATACTAATGGGTTCGATAAGAACCGAATGTTCGGGAATATCCTGCTGAGCTATGATTTCCTTCCCAACCTTACCTTGACGGCAAGGACGGGCATCGACTATTCCAACGAGCTTCGACAGGGCAAACGGGCTTATAGTACGCAGCGATTCCCCACCGGTGCCTATAAGCGTGAGAATGTCTACTCTTCGGAATGGAATACGGATGTCCTCTTGCAGTATTCCAATGACATCAACCGTGACCTGTCCATGAACCTGACAGGAGGTGTCAACAGCATGATTCAGAAGATGCACTATGACTATGGATTTGCCAACGGACTGTCTGTGCCAGAAGTGTATAATCTGGGAAATGCCTCGGGCATTGTCAATTATATCCTGCGCGACTCCAAGAAACGCATCAACAGCGTCTTGTTCTCCGGGCAATTGTCTTATAAGAACTTCCTCTTTTTGAATGTCACGGCACGTAACGATTGGTCGAGTGCCCTTACAAGAACAGACGGGACAGGGCACAACTCCTATTTCTATCCTTCCGTCAGCCTGAGCGCGGTGATGAGTGATAAGTTGAAACTGCCGAAATGGATCAATTATTGGAGCTTAAGGGGCAGCTACGCCGAAGTGGGGAGTGACACAGACCCTTACCGCCTGCAGAATGCTTATGCCTATGCAACGAAATATGGGTCGGTGGCAGGAATCGTGCAACCTTCTACTTTAGCAGACACAGACCTGAAGCCTGAACGGATGCATTCTTGGGAAGCAGGTACCGACCTGTCCTTGTTCAAAAGTAGGGTTGGGCTGAATATCACTTACTATAATACGCTCAACAGCAACCAGATCGTTGTCCTGCCTATCTCTGCCACGACAGGGTATACATCACGGTATGTCAATGCAGGAGAGATTCGCAACCAGGGAATAGAGATCATGCTTTCTGTGATCCCGGTTCGATTGCCCAACTCCTTGACCTGGGAGAGTAAGTTCAATTTCTCACATAACAAAGGAACCGTAGAGAAACTGGCGAAAGGATATGACCAATATGTCTATTCCTGGAGTTCTCCTTACGACGGAGAGGATTCCAAGGTCTATGCCATTGCCAAGGAAGGCGGACGCATGGGAGATATCTATGGAACAGGATTCAAGCATACCCCGGATGGAAAGATCCTCGTGGACAACAGTGGGCTTCCCGTGCCTGATCCTACGTTGGTGAAACTGGGCAACTATAACCCTGATTTTATCTTAGGATGGAACAATAAACTTACTTACAAGGGATTCAGTCTCAGCTTCCTTCTCGATTGGCATCAAGGAGGAGTGTTCGTGAGCCGTACCTATGGCATGTGCATGGAATCGGGCGTGCTGAAGGCAACGGAAGACCGGACTCCGGAACACATGGTCGTGGATGGAGAAGTATATGATGAGTCAACAGGGAAGTATGTGCAAAATACAAAGCAGGTGTCGCCGCGAGATTATTATCGCAACCTTTACCGACGCTTCCACGAGAAACAACTTACTTTCTCGGCTACCTTCCTCAAGCTTCGGGAAGTGAGCTTGGGCTATACTTTCCCATCGGGCTGGCTCCGCAACACCCCCATCAAAAAACTTGGCATTGACCTTGTCGCCCGTAACTTGTGGATGTGGACAAAAGGACAGAATACGGTTGACCCAGAGGTCGTTGACTATAAGAACGGGAGAATAACCCCAGGAGTGGAAGAGATGTCTTATCCCTCTACACGTAGCATAGGTTTTTCACTTCATGTAACTCTGTAAATAGAATAAAATGAAACGATTGAATATATTTAGGAAAACGCTCCAAGTCGTAGTATGCTCTGTTGTCATGGGGGGCGTTAGTTCTTGTACCCAGGATTTTGAAAATATCAACAAAGATCCAAATTCGCCGACGACAGGTAGCGTGCAGTTGGTGCTGAATGCCCAATTGAGGAGTATCGTCTTTAATCAATTCGATTATTCCAATGGTGCCTTGCTGGCTCACCAGATCGCCAAGACGAACTACAATGAGATCGCCCAGTATTCCTTTGGGACAGAAGAGTCGCTTTGGAACTCGTTCTATCAGAATTTGGTGAATATTGATGATATGATCGACATCGCCGTCAAGAACGACCAGCCTTCCTCCGAGGCTATCGGTGATATCCTGAAAGCTTTCTGCATCTCTCAGCTCACTGACCACTGGGGCAATGTCCCATACAGTGAAGCCACGCAAGGTGGGAAGAACATTTATCCCAAATACGACGAGCAAAGTGAGATCTATACGGGAAGCAATGGAGTGATCCGCCTGCTTCAGCATGCGGATAGCCTTCTGGCGCAGCATCAGGATGCCCTTCCATCGGATATGATCTATGGCGGTGACAGAACCCGTTGGCGTAAACTGGCTAATTCCCTTCGCTTGCGTTACCTCGTACGGATTAGCAACCGGATGAATGACGTGAAGACAGTCGATGTTAAGGCACAGATGGCAGACTGCATGAGTAAACCTTTGCTGGAAACGAATAGTGATAATTTCCAACTCAATTATCTCTCGGATGCTTCCAACCGATGCCCGATCTATAACCTTCGCTCCGGTGAGTTTGAAGTCATCAGGATGAGCAAGGAATCTGCGGCGATCATGAATGCCACACATGACCCGCGTACCGGCATCTGGTTCCAACCTACGCCCAATTCTGTCAAAGCTGGGAAACCTGCGTATGACGGAGTGCCTAATGGATGCTCGAGCACAACACTGAAAAACCTCGGCATCGTTCAGAATGACTTGTCGGAATTAGGGACAATCTTTACAAAGCCCGATGCCGTGAGTGCTGTACTGATCAATGCCGCAGAAGTGAAATTCTTGCAAGCTGAGGTGATTGCTCGTGGCTGGTGCCAGGGCAATGCACGCCAACTATATGAAGAGGGCATTCGGTTGTCCATGGAACAGTGGGGCGTTGACACGGCTTCAGTCCAAGCCTATTTGCAGAATAGCATGGTAAGGTATGATGCCAGTCAAGCCTTAGGTCAAATCTTGCAGCAAAAGTGGCTGGCTAATTTCATGGTGGGCTACGAGAACTGGTTCGACTTTAAACGCACTGGATTGCCTAAGCAAACCTTGCCTTTGGATAACCGTAATCCTGGAGGATCAACGAAAATCCCATCCCGGTTCTATTATCCAGAGACTGAGCAGGCTGTCAATAAGTCACAGTATGAGGCTGCGCTGAAAGCCGAAGGGGGTTCCGATGATATCAATACAAAATTATGGTGGGAACAATGAGAAAGATATGCTATGCCCTCCTGCTTGGGATCTGTTGCTCCACACAGGTTGTTGCAAAGGTGCTCACTGGTCATGTGAGAACAGGGAAAAAGCCCATGGCAGATGTTATCGTGACGGATGGATTGCATTTCACCTTTACTAAGGAAGATGGCTCCTATTCCTTGGATGCGCCTGACAGTGCTAAATTCGTATATATCCTGACCCCGAAAGGATATGTCGCAGACTTCTCATCTGGCGTGCCACGATTTTACTTGCCTGTCCAGGACAATCAAAAAGGATATGACTTTGAGCTCTTTCCCATGGAAGGCGATGCGGAGAAGACCTTGATGATCGCTGCCGCTGATCCCCAGATTGATACGGATAGCGACTCTTGGCATCTTTTCCACGAAACGCTTCCAGATATGAAGGCTATGCTGAAGGATTACCCAGGATATCAAAAGGCCATCTTCATGGCGGGTGACCTTACATGGGATGTCTATGGGAAAAATAGGGAGATTAAGGATTATGCCCGGCAACTGGGTATCCCCTTTTATCCGGTGATTGGAAACCATGACTATGATAAATACATGGAACCAAGTCGGGGGGCTGATTTCGCACATGTGTATGAGGAGAGCTTTGGTCCCACCTATTATGCGTTCCAGTTGGGCGATAATTATTATATCGTTTTGAACGACATTAAGTATGTAGGACATAAACGCTATACGCTCAGCCTGGACCAAGGGAATCAAATGCAATGGCTGAGGAATTTGCTTGGCGTTGTCTTGCAACAAGATAAGAACGTGTTCATCGTCGCGCATGGACCTATTTGCCAACCGGGAGGAACCGAACTGATTGAGGGTGGAAAGGAACTCCGCGCTCTCTTGGCGGGAAAGCCTTTCCATGCCGCGATCTTCACTGGGCATATCCATACGAATAGCGTGACTCCCATTGGCCATGATATCTGGGAATATAATCTTGGTGCGGTATGTGGGTATTGGTGGACCAGTTCCTATAGTGGTGACGGGACACCGAATGGATATAAGGTGATCGTCGGTAAGGGGACACAATGGCAACAGATTTATAAATCGACCGGAAAGCCCTTGGATTACCAGTTGCAGGTCTATAGGCCCGGAGTCATTGCCGACCGTCCTGAAGATGTATGCTGCAAAATTTGGAACTGGGATTCCAGATGGCAGGTACGTTGGTACGAGGATGGCACTTTGAAAGGTAAAATGGAACAGTTCTATAGCTTCGCCCCAGAATATCTCCGCTACCTGAACGGCAAGTTGGCGGTTGCTGATTATACCCCGAAGCGAACGCCTCACTTCTTTTCCTGTCATCCCTCTCCTTCTGTAAAGTCTGTGAAAATAGAGGCAGAAGATCCTTATGGGAATATTTATTTGCAGACCCTCCTCTTACATTAGGTAGTCTCCCTCATCTCCCTTTTTGATATAAAATCTTTGAAATATTTGTTATTCCGTCATGATTCTCGGTAATTCTTTGTACATTTGCAAAGGAAAGAGAATGACCTGAAGAACAAATTGATTTGTGATAATATAACAAATGATGGAAAAGATAAAGATGACAACTCCTTTGGTGGAGATGGACGGAGATGAGATGACACGTATCCTTTGGAAAATGATCAAAGAGGAGTTGATCCTCCCCTTTGTCGACCTGAAGTCTGAATATTATGACTTAGGGCTTGTCCATCGGGATGAAACCAGCGACCGCGTAACCGTTGAGGCTGCGGAAGCGTGCAAGAAATATGGCGTGGGCGTGAAATGTGCAACGATCACGCCGAACGCCAAGCGGATGGAGGAATACCACCTTCACAAGATGTGGAAGAGCCCGAACGGCACGATCCGCTCGATTCTCGACGGTACGGTATTCCGGACACCCATCACGATCCCTTCCATCCACCCGGTGGTCAAGAACTGGGAGAAACCGATCACCATCGCCCGCCATGCGTATGGGGATGTCTATAAGAACGTGGAACTCCGCGTGGACGAGCCGGGAACGGCTAAATTGGTGTTCGAGGGAAAGAGTGGAAAACGGCAGGAAGCGGTGATCCACACCTTTGAGGGTCCCGGTGTCATCCAAGGCATGCATAACGTAGACCGCTCAATCCGGTCCTTTGCCCATTCCTGTTTCCAGTTCGCCTTGGACACCCATCAGGACTTGTGGTTTTCCACCAAGGACACGATCTCGAAAACTTACGACGCTCAGTTCCGGGAAATCTTTGAGGAACTGTACGAGAACGAGTATAAGGCGGCTTTCGAGAAGCAAGGGATCACTTTCTTCTATACGCTCATCGACGACGCGGTGGCACGGGTCATCCGTAGCAAGGGTGGGTTTATCTGGGCTTGCAAGAACTATGATGGGGATGTGATGAGCGACATGGTCTCCACGGCATTCGGATCGCTCGCTATGATGACCAGCGTATTGGTCACCCCCGATGGCAATTATGAATATGAGGCGGCTCACGGGACAGTTACCCGCCATTACTACCGGTATCTTCAAGGAGAGGAGACTTCCACGAACCCGATGGCAACGATCTTCGCATGGTCGGGTGCTTTGCGCAAGCGGGGAGAGAAGGATGGGCTCCCACAGTTGGCCAGTTTCGCCGACCAACTCGAAAAGGCTTGCTTGGATACCCTGAACGAGGGAACGGTCACCAAGGACCTCGTTGGTCTGATGGAAGGAATGACGCCAACGCAGGTGAACTCTGCCGATTTCATGAAAGCCATCAGGAAGCATTTGGAAAGTAGGTTGAATGCATCACGCGATTGAAAAGGGAAATGGGGATGAAAAGATACGGGCTGTTATTCTTGGGCCTGGTCCTGTCAATCACGGTCTGTGCCCAGTCGTGGGTTGAGCAAGGGGACAGTTGCCAGAAAGCCTTCGACGACTATGGCGCGCTGAAGTACTATGAAGAGGCACAGCGCGTGAAAAACGATGATGCCATCAAGATGAAGATCGCAGGTTGCCACTACCGGAGAGCTGACTACCGTAAGTGCGTGGGACTCTTGGAGAAGGTCACCCTTGATTCCCTCTCCCACGAGGCTTTCCGACAGTTGTTCTATGCCTACAAGTACTTGGGGGAGCCTCGGAAACAAATCGCCTGCGGGCGGAAACTCGTGGATCGATTCCCCAAGGATGGACAGGCGGTTGCCGACCTGTGCCTGGCGTTGAACGCAGATGTCCGCAATCCAAAGTCATCAGAGGAGGCAAAAGCCTATGCCCAGAAATATACCACGTCTTACGACCCTGACCATATCGCGGTGAACCGCCAGTTGGCTGACGCCTGCTTTTTCATGAAAGAATATGACTTGGCAAATAATGTCTATCAGAAACTGTTGGCGGAGGGCGATTCCACCTATGGTAATTACCTCTCATTGGGCATCTGCTATGAGGAACTTGAGCAACAGGACAAGGCCATCCCAATGTTCGAGAAGGCTGTGCAGTTATGCGATTCTTCCAAGGCCGCTCCTTTCTATCATTTGGGTAAGCTCTATATGACCGTGAGGAATGACTATGTACTGGCCACGACCTGCCTGAACAAGGCCATCAGTTTGGTGAAGGCAGACCCGCTCGTGGTCTGTATGTTCTACAATACCTTAGGGGAGGCGTACGCGAAACAGCAGGAATACCAGCAGGCTATCTATGCCTGGCAGGAAGTACTGAAACTGAATGGCAACTCCATGGACGCCAATTATAACATAGCGGAATGTTTCCGGGCTCAAGGCGACTTGGTTACGGCCCGGTCATACTACCGGTATTTCATCAGTATTGCAAACCATGTGGAAAAGCCCAGTCAGGCTCTCTTGAAGCATATCGCCGCTGCCAAGATGCTCATCGGTGACAATTCATCTCAGACTTCCCCAGTTCCGGCAGCTGCTGCGAAGAAGAAATGAGGCACTACCGGGTAGTGGTGACGGTCTTTTCCTTGCCGTCACGGTCCTGGAGGAGAAAGCGATAGATCTGTCCTTCCACGAATGGGAATTGCTGGAACGCCTCGAAAGAATAGATCGGGGTATCGTTGATTTTCATGATCACGTCGCCTTCCCGCATCCCCTGCAGGTAGGCATCGCTCTTCTCGAAGATGAGTCCCACCGACGCACGCCCATTCCAGGGAACGAAGGCGACGCCTAACGGCTTGTTGTTCATTTCGATTGTGTCCGTACCATTGTAGGGTTGGTAGATAATCTGCTCCTTGAATGGGTCGATGATGACGGATCCATATCTTAGGATCTGTGCCCCAACCCGAGATCCGCCTTGCGTGGTGACGGTTCTGTAATGCGTGAAACAGACATCATCCCATTTGAATCGATTGAGATGCAAGAAAGCCACTTCGTCTACGTCCTCCGTCCCGAAGGTCCCGATGGCAAGGTGACCGACAGCTTTCCCTTCCACTTGCGAGTTGACGTTCTTGCTTTTATAGGCATGCTTGTCGAAACTTTGCTTGTTGAGGACATACAAGGAACGGGAGCCTAAGTCGAACAGAGCTTCATCGACATGGCGAATGAAAGGGCTGACCATCACATAGGGTACAAACCATTTGAGCCGATAGGTCAGAGGATAGCCCTTTTCCTCGTCGAATATGCCACGGCGGTCGGTGAGGATCATGATCTTCTTGCGCGTGTCAATCTTCGCGCAGATTCCCTTGTTGAAAAGGTCGAACCCGATGATCGCATCGTAACCCGTGCTTACGAGAGGGCGGTTGAAGACTGATGCCACATAATGGGAAACCATCAAATGCCCCATCTGGAAGGGAGGGAGCGCGATCACCCGAACGGTATCCCGCTTTCCGTTGGCATCTTTCGATACTACATTCCCCAATTCAGTCCAATGCCCGATTCTCGTCCCTTTATAAATCGCGCCCTGACTGGACCCCGTGTCCAAGTTGAACCTGTGCTTCTCCCCATTCATGATGACCGGAATGTATACTTGGTCGTTCTCGAACTCGATGGGGATCGTGTCGCAGAAATCATGTTGTGAGAGCGAAAAACTCAGGTGGTAGCGGTGGATCTGTGCCATGGAAATGGTACAGACAAGTGCTAAAAACAGTAGAATGACGACCCTTTTCATATCCTATTCCTTGTTCTGATGGATGATTCACGGTGCGAAATTACGAAATTATTCCTAATAGCCGATCATTTCCTTCGATAATTTATCTAAGAAATGTTTCTGCGAGATGCTTATATAATAATGTGTTATTTTGTGAAATGCCTTTTATTTGTCAAGAAACGTGAAAACTTTCATTAAAAATGCGATTTTCTTCCAGAAATATTTGGCGGGTTGAGGAATTTGCCATACCTTTGCACTCGCTTTTCGGAAATGAGCCGGTCACACGGTGAGAGGACGGGAGGCAGGGGCACCTGGGAGACAGGCGGT
>ONBG01000055.1 GCA_900316015.1 uncultured Prevotella sp.
AATAACAGAAGTTTTTCTTCTTCAGTGTACTGATTCATTACTTTTTTTCCTTTTACTTCTTTTTAATGAAGTGTCAACTTATTCAGTACAATACATAGTCTTTCGTCAACATGTCATAGTACAATGCCTCCAATTCCCCCGTAGTTAGCCTTTCCACAGAGTGCTCGATCTTGCGGATCAATTCTTCTCTTCTGTATTCATCGTCCGAAGATCCGAAATGCATAAATGTATTCGTCATATCCTTGTTTTTGATAACAATTGCAAATATAATAAGAAAATCAGGAACAAATGATAAGTAATATCGGAAATTATCATTATATTTGCATGGAATATAATATGTACATCATGGAAAATAGCTCAAGACTTTACACCTTATCGCTACGCGAGACACGTACTTACACGCTCGCAAGTCTGTTTGTGATCGGCAATATCATACTGCCGCAATTATGCCACCTGATTCCACAAGGAGGGCTCATCTTCCTGCCCATCTATTTCTTTACGCTCATTGCCGCCTATAAGTACGGCATGGTGGCAGGAATGCTCACGGCCGTGCTCTCCCCGGTCATCAATGCTGCCCTTTTTGGCATGCCGGCACCAGCAGTTTTGCCTTCAATCCTCATCAAGTCCGTCTTTTTGGCAGGGATAGCGGCTACCGTTGCCAAACGGTATCACGCCGTATCCATCCCCTTGCTCATCTTGGTTGTCCTCTCCTATCAGGTAGGAGGCTGCCTGATTGAGTCTGCCCTCACCGGCAGTCTTGCTGCAGGATTCCAGGATTTCAGGATGGGTATCCCGGGTATGCTGCTGCAGACCATCGGCGGTTGGGCTTTGATCAAGTTCGTCCTGAACAAATAAAGAGACTAATCCGATTGTTCGAAAACTACCGTGTAGCGATCACTGCATTTCCCTGCCGTGGCCGTGATCTGATTTGTACCTTCCTGCAACTCTACATCAAAGGTACAGACATCTACGCGATCCGGTCGTTGGGTCTGGGACTTCCCATTGACATTCAGGGTTACTTCCCCACAATTTGAGAACACCCAAAGGGAGATCTTGGAACGACGGCTGACCGTACAACGCTTCCCGGCGATATAAACCATCGGCTCTGGGTTCCAGTTGGCCTTATAAAAATAGTAGGAATCCTTACAAGTTTTCCTGTCGTGGGTGACCAATCCCTTGTCATTGATACCGGGTCGATCGCCTTCTGTGCGATGGGCAGCCCCAAAGTCGAACATGTTCCAAATAAACGAACCCCAGACGAAAGGTCGTGAAGACAAGATTTCCCAGTTCTTGATATGGTAGTATGTCTGCCAGTTTTCAGGATGCCACCATCCTCCTGGTAAGGGTTGCTTCAACGAGTCCTGCTGCTGGTAGATGCTGGCACCTGCCCCATACTCGCTGATGGCAATCTTGAGTTGAGGATACTTGGCATGCATCGCATCCAAGTAGGTTGCCAAGGTGCGCGGCGTAGAGCCATACCAACCGTCATAGCGGTTCCATGCATTCACGTCAGTGATGAAGTTCATGTCGCCACCTTGATTGCTGGCACAGGTCGTCAAACGGGTTTCATCCTCCTGGTGAGCCAATACGTTCAACTCCCGGATATACTCGACAGGATTGTCACCCTCCTCTTTCAGTTCATTGAACAACCCCCAGAAGCAAATGCTGGGATGGTTATACAGTTGCCGGATCATTTCCTTCAACTGTTGCTTGCCATTCTCTCGGAAGCTCTTGGAATCTACAAAGCCCTTGTCGGCATATCCTCCAGGACCCACGAACGGGATCTCCGACCATGCGACGATACCTGCTTGGTCAAGCAAGTGGATGAACTCATCCGCCTGTGGATAGTGAGAGAGCCGAATCGCGTTCACTCCCATCGTCCTCATCAATCGCACATCTTCCTCATGATCAGCAAGATGGAGCGCATTTCCGATTTGTGCACGCTCCTGATGACGGCAAACGCCGTGTAAGGCGAGGTGCTCCCCGTTCAAGAAAAAGCCCTTCTCCGGGTCGACATGATAGAAGCGTAGGCCCAAAGGTTGTACGACTTGATCCAAGACTTTACCCTTCTTCGACAACGTCACCACCACCTGATACAGGAACGGATCATTCGTTCCGTTCCACAAATGGGGCTGTGAGACTGTAAAAGGAACGTGAAACACCTGCCCCACTCGATTATGGCTAACCTTTGACTCACGCTGTTGGGTAAGCAGGGTACGGTCTCCGTCTTTCACTGTCACGCTAACCGTCACCTTCTGATCTTCCTTCATAGGGTTGGAAACCAAGATGTCCGCCATGACCGTTGCTTGTTGCTGAGTGACGTTCTTCTGGCGAAGGTAAATGCCTGGGGAGGCCATGTCTAAGGGAGAAATACACAACTGGTCGGTCAAGAGCAAGTCGACGCCCCGGTAGAGACCACCGTAGAAATTGAAATCACCCACGAGAGGCATGACATCCAAGGTCGGAGAATTATTCACCCTGACCCCGATGACATTCTTCTTGCCATATTCCACAAGGTCAGTAAGTTCAAAGAGGAATGCCTCATAGCCGCCCCTGTGCTCCCCGATATGTCTCCCATTCAAGAAAACATCAGCTACCGTATTGGCTCCCTGGAACCGGATAAAGAGCCTACGCCCCTTCCAAGCCTCTGGGATTAACAGTTCCTTGGTATAATTGCCGATTCCCCGATAGTATTGGGGGTTCCCTGCTAACGCATCCGTTGTATTCCAGGTATGGGGAAGGTCGACTCGCACAGGAGAATTCTTGTTTACATTACTCGACAAACGGAACATCCAATTGTCGTTGATAGGAATCCACTTTCGATCTGCCCTCACCTGCAAAGAGAAGCAAAGAAGTGCCACAAGGACCGCTATGAGTTCATTTTTCCTCTTCATTGACATGACTTATTTCATTACTTATCGTTCTTTTGGAAATACAATTCAAGGTACGCCCGCCGGGTCAGTGCCTCCAAGTAATAGTAATCCGCATAATTCAGCGGCTTGTCCACCTCAGCGCCATGCGGGATACTTCCCACTGAATGCATCAGCAGGAAGTTTCCGTTCGCTCCTAACTGAGCGCGATACTTGTCCGAGCTAAGGCTGTTCATGATGCGATCTGCGTAGTTTTTGTATTCATTTGCATTAGCTATATCGATCGTAGATAGTTCATATAAAGCAGATGCAATGACAGCAGCACTGGACACGTCACGTGGCTCATTAGGAATCTTCGGTGCATCCATGTCCCAATAAGGGATAAGATCATCCGGCATGGTCGTTTTATTTTTCATCATATGAAAGGTCTTGATGGCCTGATTGAGATATCGCTTGAAGCGAGTGAAACGGTAACACATGGTATATCCATAGATTGCCCACGCCTGCCCACGGCTCCAGCACGACTCATCCGAATACCCCTGAGCAGTCTGGCGATGATGGACCTTCCCGTCAATCAGCCCATAATCAACGACATGGTAGCAACTGCCATCCGGTCGGAACTGTTCTTTCAGTGTCCTGTCGGCATGGCTGACCGCCATCCGATAATACGTAGAGTCACCAGAGAGTTGCGTAGCCTTGAACATCAGTTCGAGGTTCATCATGTTATCGATGATGACTGGGCACTCCCAACCTCTCTTCGCCTGCCAACTGTTACCTGTTACATTCCATGATTGCAGGACACCTCCCGCAGGGCGGAACCGCGTCGAGAGCGACTTGGCAGCCGTAATGATGACATCCTTGTAAGCTTCGATGTTCTTCAACCTCAGTCCATTTCCAAAGCTACAGTTAATAATAAAACCGATATCATGATGATTAGTAATTTTCTTTGCCTTCTCAATCGACGCCGTAAACTTCTCAGCTTCCTGAGCCCAATACTCTTTCCCGGTCAGTTCATACAAGTACCACAAAGATCCAGGGAAGAAGCCACTCCTCCAGTCGGCATAATTGCAATAGAATACCTTACCGGATGAGGATATCGTCACTGGGTTGAGAATCTTCCCACTGTCGCCAATGACCTTTAATTCCCTTCCAATCTGCTGCTGGGAAAAGAGGATATCCCCTTTGATACCAGGCGTTTTAACCGTTCTTGACTTAGCGAAGCCAGTCGCCACCATAGAGATGGCGACCAGCAACATAATAGATTTAGACCACATGAGTTACGTATTTATTTCTTTTTGATGATTTCATATTGATAACTACCCTCTTTCACCATTGCTTTCGCATTCAGGGATACACGGTAAATCTTACGACCCCACACATTGGACAATGACTTGTCTGTCAAATCAATAGGCTCAATGGATGCGGTGAAAGCATGAGGATCATAAGATAGTTGCACGACCTTATCCTTTACTTGAATGCCAACGACGCCGGGCGTAGAGACATCCACCTTACCCCAAGTCAGGAAATTGATTTGGGCAGGGGCCTTTGTCTCCCGGAGCGAGAACTGATCCGAAATGAGCAAGCTGTTCTTTTTCAACTGATAACTCCGGATCCAACGATTCACGGCAGCCTCAGCTGGGTAAGCACCAGAGATGTCCAAAGAGAAAGAGAACTTCTTGCCATTGGCTTTGACATCCTTTGCCTGATATCGACTGCCATCCTTCTCGGCTACCCCATTAATCAAGGGGAGATTATGGTAGTTGCTCTGCATCGTCCAAATCGTATATCGCTGATTACTGAATGTCAATCGCGTATATGTACCCACGCCAGCATCGATCATGATAGGAGTGTTATCGAAATACAGGATAAAGGAGCCAATGTCATTATGATTATGGCTTTCTCCATTATGACCGCCCTTTGTAGCAAGGAAAGAAGTACCATTACGCATGTAGCAGAATTGCGTCTCAGGATACCAAGTGAAAGAAGGTGCCTTATATCCACCCTTCTCCGCATTCAACTCCTTCAACGTGCGCACCGTCTCCATGCTTTCATAGAAATCCAACCAGTCAGTGGGAACCTCAACGGGAGTCACCTTATTCCGGTCGGCAGCCATGTTAATCATCACCTGACTGCCCACAGCCTTTCCATAACGGTACATCAAAGAGATGTTATTGACTGCACGCGCAGATGCGTCTGCAAAGTTGACAACCCATCCATCGCCGATGTACGAACGGGCGATATATTCGCCCATAGCTTTGACCATGGGCTGGTGGAAGATAGAAACCTTACCGCCAGTGATCAAAGAGAGTTCAGAGAGGTAATCATAAAGCTTGCCAGCAGCATGTCCCCAATAAGAAGGACCTTCCTCACAAGCACCGTCAGTCTTCACGTAATTAAGGTACTTATCTACGGAAACCATAGACTTGTACACTGCTGTTGCCAAGGAATCTCGGTCGTTAACCAACAACATGAAACACATCAAGGCATTGGAGTTACACCAAGGGTTCCAGTTATTCACCATGGTCTTTGATGTTGCATTGTTCGCTTGCCACCAGAAATCCGACCGTCTCAGATAAGGGTCGATCTCTCTTTTCTGCAGTTCATGGCGGAGACGGATAGAAATGGCGGGATCCCACTTATCAAACTCCCGGTGCAGGAAATAGTAAGTCCAAGACAACATCTGCGCTTTCCCACCTTGATGGAGCTCTAAAATATCCTCCCGAAAGTCAGGAAAGGCCCGGTGTGTCTTCTGATAAGCAGCCAGATGGGCAGATTCTGCCCAACTGGTCATCTCACTGAAGAAGAGGACACCATTGATGATGTCACCCATAAACCTGCCTTTGCCTTCAGCCAACTCAGCCATGAGAAGGGCTCCAAAGGCTTTCGTGTTCTTATTATTCGGGATCTGCATGATATTCCTGCTACCCGACTTCTCATATTCCATATAGTCCGTAGCCTTGACTACGACCCAGTTGTACCCCAAATACCGTTCTCCTGCCTTGATGATCTGCTCCTTATTCGTACCAAGAAGCTGGTCCCAACCCGTCCGATCGGTATAGGAGGGGTATTGAACCCATGCCTGGTTCAATACCAAGTCTTCTTTCACCTGGCTTTCCGTAGCGGCTTTCTCCAATAAGTTCCTTTGCTCATAGGCATGAGATGGAAGGAGAGAAACTGCTAATAAAAGGCAAACAATAATACACTTTTTCATGACGCTAAAATATATAATCAATGACTTACAATTCATTCTCTTTGGAAGTAATCACCCGAAGCCAACATGCTTCGGGTGATTGATACACCTAACAAACTAAACCTATGATTAATTTATCCAACCATCATTTTGTGTCAAGTTAGAATTTCGTTCACATTCAGCCTGTGGAATAGCCCAAGTCTGGTAATAATCTCCACCATAAGAATAAGACTGCGTTGGCTGTCCCCAGATCTGTTTCAAAGCTGCCCCATCAAAGAACACCTTTTCTTTCCATGTTCCCCAACGAAGTTCATCGAAGAATGTGACCCCTTCTCCATTTAACTCCCACCGACGTTCATTGCGGATACGTTCACGAAGATCAGCCTGACTCGTTACGTTCGTATATTCATTAGAGTTCAGTAGAGCCACTCCAGCACGGGCACGCACCTTATTGACACACTCAATCGCCTCTTCTGTCTTTCCCTGTTCATTCAAGGCTTCAGCCAGATTCAAGAGCACATCAGCATAGCGAATCAAAGGCACATCTATTGGAGAATAGGCACGATTAGGGATTTCCGTAGACCCTTCTGCCACAAACTTACGATACAGATAATAGAAGTAAGCATTCGTATCAGTACGGATATCATGTGGTAAATTCACATCAGATCGATAGGGCCAGCAGAGATGATAGACTTGGTCACTACCTGCAAGATCCCCGACATATGCGGAATATGGGGTAATAATCGTCATGCAAAGGCGAGGATCGCGGTTGGTATATGCCTGGAGGATACGAGCTTCATTGCCTTGATCTAAATATTTACTCATATCTGCACCTGCTTTTGCCATAGCCGCCTTCTCTTTATCCGTCATGCCATCACGGAAGAAGTAGACGGAACGTGCCCTTGGGGTCATAGAACTGTAACCAGGGATCACTTCATCCCAATCGAATTTTTTCCCATCTGCATATTCATAAGTATCTACGAAGTCTGTACTTGGATAATATGAATTCCAACAAGAACCGAAAGTACTGCGGGATCCATACCGGAAACTCAGGTCATTCCCATAACCGCTCAGTCCCGTACACTGCACAGAAAAGATCATCTCATCACTCTGCTCATTAGCTTCCTTAAACAAGTCTTTATAAGAACCTTGGAAAAGGGTATAGCCACATTGTCCTACTGCCTTGAAATCTGCTTCTGCTGCAGCATAATTCTTTTCCCAGAGATAAACTTCTCCCCGCAAAGCATATGCTGCACCTTTAGTAATACGACCGTAATTACCATCACCAGCATTATATTTATTTGGCAAATTAGGATCATTAATGCAATCTGTCAAATCAGAAAGAATGGCATCCCATACCTCTTGAGTGCTACTACGACCTTTCGTATAGTTATCAAGATCTGTTGGCTCGAGATAGAGAGGCACGCCTTTGAACAATACATTCAGATGGTAATAATACCAAGCACGCAAGAACTTACTCTCAGAAACCAAACGGGATTTCTTTCCATCAGCCATCCCTGAAACATTCGGAACATTGGCAATAGCATCATTAGCACGACTAACACCTTCGTACAAGTACTGCCAAGCAGAAGAGAATGTTCCGTTAGAAGAGGTTGCATTCCCAGATAGTAAAGCAGAAAAACTGTTTCTTGGTGTACAGGAAGCCGTGAATTGCTCATACTCATAGACGTACAGCCCGCAATAATCTCCACGCAATGAAGAGTAGACACCTGTGACTCCTTTATCCGCTAAAGCCTCCGTTGTCCACATATTCCCGGAGCTAACCTTGTCATAAGGAGACAAATCCAACAAGTCGCTTTTACAACTGGTAAGTAGCATGGCCATAGCAGCCAAGGCTACAACTATCGTATTTGATTTTTTCATATTGAACATTCATTAAAATTAGAAAGTAATGTTAGCACCAATGGCGATAGAACGAGAAGGCATATACACATAACCTGCACCTAACTCTGGATCCATACCAGGATAGCTTGTAATCGTAAACAAGTTCTCGCCTGTCACATAAAGACGCAAGGACTTCATGTAAACCTTTGCAGCCAAGGCAGCAGGGAGGGTATAACCTATCGTCAGACTCTTACATTTCAGATAATTAGCATTGAAAAGGTACAATGTACTTGCTGCATTTGCTTGATATCCGCTTTCACCTACCAAACGAGGATACTTAGCTGTGATATTCGTCTTGGCATTCTCTGGATCATCAGGATCATAGTAATAATGATTATTAGCAATCTCTGAACTGATTTCATATCCCAAACGACATAGAGTACTATGAGAGACAGAAGGTGACCAGTACAACTTGCTACCTAATGTTCCTGCAAAGTTAGCAGAGAAATCAAAGTTATCATAAGAAGCACTCAGTTGGAAACCGTAGAACATCGGTGGTCTGTTGGACTTGCCTTGGAACTCATAATCGTAGCTACTACCATAAATACCATCTCCGTTCTTGTCAGCGTAAATATAATCACCATACCAGAGTTTGTTCTTACCTACAGTCGTGTTGGGCTGGAATTTATAACCTGCTGCAATCATATCCTTCACCCAAGCCATGTCTTTCTCTGTACGAATCATACCATCTTTTGGACCACCATTGATATTAACGGTACCATCGGCGTTATAATAGGTTCCATTACCTTTATAAGGAGAAAGCAAGTAATATTCGTTAATAATATGTCCCTCAATCACACGCGTTGTGCTACCTGTGGATACATCGCCAATATTCGACTTATAAGTCTGGCTTCCATCCTCATTGGTCACCCAACCCCGTTCAAGTTTACCTTTATACTTACTTACTTCGTTATGATTATAAGAGAAGTTACCGGACACTGAATAATGGAATTTGCCAATATGATCACGCCAAGTGGCAGACAGTTCTACACCATTATTCGTAACCTCTGCGATATTCTTGTAAGGAGCAGTCTTGACTCCCACTGTCATGTAAATAGAGGGACGATAAAGAATACCTGTCGTTTTCTTGTGGTAAAAATCAAAAGTAAAGTCCAAACGATTATCAAAGACCGTAGCATCTACACCAAAATCAGTAACTGCTGTTGACTCCCACTTCAACGCGGAATTAGCAAGTGTCGTTACTGCCAAGCCATCCGACTGGATGTTATTGAAACTATAACTCGTTGAACTATAAGAAGACTGATACAGATATTCACTGATACTTGAGTTACCTAACTTACCCCAGGAAGCACGGAGCTTCAAGTTACCAAAGCCACTGTTCCGCATGAAATTCTCCTCGGATACTCGCCATGCTGCAGAGAAGGATGGGAAGAATCCCCAGCGATGATCTTTGTGGAACCGAGAGCTACCATCATAGCGGAAGTCAGCTTCAAACAAATACTTACTATCATAAGCATAGTTCACACGACCAAAGACAGAACGTGTTGAGGTATCTGATGCAGAGCCCTCTATGCTTACCATCTCGGTAGCCACGCTTGGAACCGTCAGAGTATAGTCTGGCAGACCTTTTTTGCCTGTCGAGACGTCATCGGCACGGTAATAATATTCCTGATAACCCAACAATGCGCTGACATCGTGCTTACCAAAAGTCTGGTCATAGTGAAGCAAATCCTCAATCGTACGACCATAATTACCATAATTATAGGTATTGACAGACATCTGGTCTAAAGCAGTCTTCGTTGTAGAAATCTGCCCCGTACGGAAATTCATCTTCTCCATTTCACCATCAGTCCATGTACGTTGCTCCGTTATCAAACGGGAATAGTTGAAATTGAAATCCCATTGGAAATGCTTCAGGAACTTGATCTTTGAAAACATCGTCGTATTGAAACGACTACTGCGCTTATAACCTAATCCGCGATCGAGCCAGAAAAGCAAGTTATTGTCCTGCGAGTTTTCCTCACTGGCAGCAGAAGTTCCATAATATCCATCATATTTAGGATAGGTACCAGGATTCGTAGCCATCAAGTAAGTATTGGCATCAGAGAACCGAGAATTATCCAAATCTGCCTGAGATGCAAAGGTATTCATGCCAACTGTCAGCCAATTCGTAGGATTGGCTTCAAGGTTAGTACGGATCATATACTTCTTCTGACCCGTGTTATTTACAATACCAGGGTTGTCCTGATAACCTGCAGAGGTCAAGAACCGAATTTTATCACTACCACCAGTCAATGAAATGGTATGGTCTTGCAACACATTCGTACGGAACAACTCATCCTCCCAATCCGTATTCGGATAAGCAACATAATTGGGATACCCTGAATCCGCAATACCTTTAGGATTGGCTTGAGCAGCACGCCATTCATCAATCGTTGACTGTGCGAAATATGCCGATAAACCTCTATTCGTTGCACTTTCGTTCATCCACTCCATGTAATCAGCATAGTTGGTCACGAAATCATACGTATTGGCAGGAGACAAGAAGGATACGTGACCGCTGTAGCTAACATCTACTGAACCACGCTTACCCTTCTTGGTGGTAATCAATACGACACCATTGGCAGCACGTGCACCATAGATGGCTGACGAAGCAGCGTCTTTCAAGACAGAAATGGACTCTACATCCTGAGGATTGACCGCATCCATATTGCCTTCCATACCATCAATGATAATAAGAGGTGCGGAACTGTTCAAGGTTCCCAAGCCTCGGATGCGGACTGTAGCACCATCCGAACCCGGTGCACCAGAACTTTGTAATGCCGTAACGCCTGCCATCATACCGGAAAGGACATTAGATAAGTTGGTGACAGTACGTGACTGCATTTCTTTCTCTACATTTACGGCTGCTACAGACCCCGTCAGATTTACCTTTTTCTGCGTCCCATAGCCGACTACCACGACTTCATTCAAAGATTGGTTATCTTCTTTCATGGTAATGTTGATGACCTTCTGCGAGCCGACTTTCACTTCTTGCTGAACAAAGCCAATACTGGAGATGACCAAGATGGCATTGGGAGAGGACACCTGGATGGTGAAGTTTCCTTCGATGTCAGAGACAGCTCCGTTGGTTGTCCCCTTTTCTTTAATGGTTGCACCAATCAGTGGACCCTGACTGTCTGAGATAGTTCCTTTGACTGTAATCGTTGAAGGGGGTGCAGGTGCAGCAATCCTCGACGGATAACCCACATCTGGAACATTTGCAACTACCCCTAATGGACTTAGTGTTAAGGTTGCCCCTAACATGACCTTAGTTAGATAAGAATCATAGATGTTTTTCTTCATAAACACGTTATTTAGGTTGATAAAATGCTTAAAGTGTCATAGCTTTCTATTTGCCGTTGCAAAAATAGAGATAATCGGTAAAAGTGAGGTGCCTATTTCGTCCAAAAGAAATCCAATTTTGTCCAACAACCCGTATTTAACATCCTATGGGGGTGCTATATACGGGCAAAGGGAAAGAAAAAGGGTGTTTCAAAAGTCTGATGCTTCCTTTGCTTCGTATGATCTAATCGGGTTGGAAGTAAACTCTAATCGTAGTGATTTCCTACTTTCGTGTTCACCAAACTCTCAAACCACCGCACGTGCGGTTCTCATGTTGACGGTATGTGGATGCACGGCTACTGCTTTGTACTGATCAAAGATTATCTTCAATATGGGCTTCTTTTCCAGAACAATTTTTAGTTCATCATGAACTTTTTTCTGAAAATAGGTTGACAGGTTGTCAAAACCCAGTGTTTATCGGGCTTGCAACCTGTTTTTAGGTTGACAAAGGTTGACACAAGGTTGACAGCAAAAAATACATGAAAGAAAAGAAGGTGTACCATAAAATCGAATGATGATACACCTCCTTTTGATGATAGGGTTATTTCTTGATGGCTTCTCCAACAGCCTTGGCGATCACCGCTGCTCCCTTGGCATTAGGATGGATGCCATCTGCAACAATCAAGTTGGGATCAGTAACGACAGCATGCAGGTCGATCACAGGCAGCTTATTCTTCTTAGCCAACTTCTGTATGATAGGAATCACCCCATTGACAATTGTCGAGTCATTGATCCCCCACTGTACCTTGAAAGCCTTGATGGGATACGCCAGATAAATCTTCGGGTGCGCTGGCAGTGATTTCAGGGTATCGATCATGGCCTGATAAGTCCTTCTGTAGTCATCAGGATTCCAGTTTTGGGGTTTAGAATCATTTGTACCTAATTTAATAACGACAAGATTCGGGTTGAAATCCTTCGCATCTTTCCATGCCCGAAGCTTCATGTAGGGTTTCTCACTAGTAGAAGCCATGCAGGAAGCCCCGATTCCAAAGTTCCTCACGAAATAGCCACTGCCCAGTAGTTTCTGCAACTGTGCGGGGTAACCGAGCACATCGTTCATGTCAATGCATGACCCAAAGGTGATGCTATTGCCGATACAAGCCACCCGGATCGCGTCCTTTTGGGGAGCCGACAACGTCCTCAACCAAGTAGCCAGATCATCCAACATCTGTTGGTGATAAGGGAAAGACGGGTTGAAACCGAAGCCATGCCCTCCTTCCGGATAGACATACAGGGAAGCTTGGTTGCCTTTCCCACGCATGGCTGTATAGTATGCTACGCCATTCGTGGGGGGATAGACGGCCTGGTCGTCATTGGCAAGGAGAATGATGGCGGGAGGCGTCGCATGACTGCTCACCTGTTTGTCATTAGAAAATGCCCTCACCAAACTTGGATCCGTCTTCCCACTGCCTAAAAAACCATTCACCGAACCTTTGTGCGTGACCTTCTCGTCCATGGAAATAACGGGATAAAAGAGTATGGAAAAGTTGGGGCGCACAGGAAGATCGGCATGGGTAGACACCGTTGAGGCGAGATGACCGCCTGCGGAAAAGCCCATGATCCCGACATCTGAGGGGTTGATGTTCCAGACTGCGGCACTGTCACGTACCGTTTTCATAGCATGATAGGCATCAGACAGGGGTATATTCCTGTCGCCATGAGGCATCCTGTACTTCAGGACGAAATAGGCGATTCCCTTTTTGTTGAAGTACTCTGCCCAATCGGTGCCCTCTTTCTGCATGGCTAAATGGGTATACCCTCCACCAGGGCAATCCACCACTGCCCTACCGGTGGCCTGACTGGATGCTGGCAGGTAGGCGTAAACAACTGACTCGCCATCTGCAGAATTCTTCCATTCGAAACTCCTTGCCGTATGCTGAGCCCACAAAGAGGCAGACACAGCAAGCATGAACATCAATGAGATTACTTTTTCCATATAGTTTGCTTTTAAAGGTTGATTCTTTCCATCTGTGATAACCGCTCTTGATATTCCCGATCATCCACTTTCCGACCACGCAGGCTGCGCACCTTCGGGAATTCGAAGAAATAGGGATCTTTCGACAGATACCATCCGTAATCCCTAAGCCCTCGGACGGTTGGGACCAAACGGTTCAAGCGACGTGCATACGCAGGATTCACGACAGAGAGCATCCGCTCCCCAGAGATCAAAGACAGGGCAAGCACCAAATAAGTCCTGTCTGTAGAAATACCATGGGCAAGAGGGAGATCTTTCCTGTGCGACATGATCGTGATCTCCCATCCATGATCCCTATTCAGATGATCCATCATCCTTCGGAAGACAATTCCATGAGCAGATGTATCCTTCATCCCAGAATAGGCAATCGCATAATGAATCATCTCATGCAACAAGACATTCTGGAACTGCCTTTCCGTGAGGTCGTAATAATTGCTCATGTGAATCGTGAAATCTGTCAGATGGTATTTTCCTAAATGGTATTTTCTTTTACAAGACATAGACCCCATACGGGTACGCGATTGAGACAACCGCAACCTGGGCAACGGCAATTGTCCTCCGAAATAATCCGCATTAAACCGAAGGAACCAGTTCTTTATCCAGTCTATAGATACTTGCATGGCTTGAACAATTAAAAAAGATTGCCATGACTCTCACGAGCAATGGCAATCTCGTTAATTTAATAACTAACTCATTATCTAAATCTAATTACAAAAGAAAATTTAATCTTATTTGCAAAGATAAGAGATTTCATCTAAACTGCCAAATTTTTATTCAACTTTCTTTCTGGAATGATTTTGCAGAAGATCATCTCCCTGACTTATAACAGATTTACTTTACACCGTTTTAACATTTAAAATTAAGATGGGAAGTAAAAAATCGAGACACAGAACATTTAGTGAGGACTTTGTTCT
>ONBG01000053.1 GCA_900316015.1 uncultured Prevotella sp.
TTAATAACAGAAGTTTTTCTTCTTCAGTGTACTGATTCATTACTTTTTTTCCTTTTACTTCTTTTTAATGAAGTGTCAACTTATTCAGTACAATACACTCAGCCTTCGGATGTCACCCGTGTCCAGATCACCCTTAGAACAAGAAAAAAGCCGTTGCAATGGGATGCAACGGCTCAAGGTTGATTGTACGAAATTGATTTTTATTTGTTCATGCTTTCGAGTTCCTTCGTGCGAGGATCGTTTGCTCCATACACTACGTAATAGCTCTGGTACAAAGGATAGCTCCAGTTGGCTTTCTCGCGTTTAGGATCGAGCTCTTTTGCTTTCTCCAAGTATGGGATACCCTCTTGGAAAGCTTTCTTCTGGGCAGCAGCGTCCTGGATCTGGGCAGCCTTAGAATTGATGCAGAAGCCAATATAGGTATAGATGATAGGCTCATCTTTCTTGGCTTCGATTGCTTTCTTGAAATCAGCAATAGCTGCATCCATCTTGCCTTCATTCATTTCCTGCTGACCTTTCAGGGCAGTAGCTGTGTAATCACCAGGTACCTCAGCGAGACGTTGGTCACATAATGCATAGAACTTATCGCTCAGTTTCAATGCACTCAGCATAGAAGCATATTGCGAGAATACCTCTACGGTCTTGTTCTTAGCATAGATATCAGCGATCTTGTTGACATAGTTCAAGGAATCCTCATGGCTCTTCAATTGCTGTGATGCCAAGTAGAGCTTCAGGTTCAGGGCATCCTTGTAAGTTGCTGTATCCTGCATGGCAACATCAACATACTTGTCAGCCAGATCCATCTTCCCATTCTGGTAAGCATAAACGGCAGCTACACGAGCCACTTCGCCTAAGTACTGGTCTGGGTTCTTGGTCCTGTCAACTTCCTTAAACAAAGGAGCGGTAGCTGACTCTACGTACATTCCATAGTTGGCCAGAGCACCATTCTTGTCATTTTTGTTACCTGCCTCCTGACCTGCATTGATCAAGTTCAGGCGGAGACCATACAAACGGTCCTGGTTAGACTTGTGGAATTTCGGGCTGACCTTTCCCTTTTCGTTAGGCATCTGGTCATACTTATCACACTCCAATCCGGCCTCAAGTGCATTCCGGCAAGCTGTATAGAACCCTACTGTGTCATAAGGTTCCACCTTACCCTGCTTGAACTGCGTGGCCATCTGGTTGGCATTAATCGTACTCTGCTCCTTGCTGACCTTCTGCATGGCAAGGTCGACGAGCTTGTTATAAGCTTTCGCCTTCTCTGCATTGCTGGCAAGGGAACTGAGAGAGCTCTTGACGAGCGCACTACATTCGTCATAGGTCTTTGCCTTTAAAATCGCCTTGAGAGCGTCACTGTCTCCGGCAAATGCTGCAGATGTACTGAGTAGCATCAAGGCAGCCATCATTAGTTTTTTCATACGCGTATCACTTAAAAGATTTATTGTTATTCAAAATTCAATGGTGTATGGTCTGTATCCTCATGTTCAATATCGTCATCATCCGGACTTTCTGCCTGATCCGACTGGGAAGTGCCATCTCCACGCAAGTCAAGGGCTGTATTGTCTTGCTTTACCTGCTCATTTTTCTGAGCCCAGGCAGCTCGACTCTCCTCTTCAACCGTAGCTTCGAGTTCACTGCTCATGACCTTGCAAACACTTGCGATGACATCATTCTTCTTTGCCAAATTGATCAAACGGACACCTTGGGTAGCACGCCCCATGACTCTTACGTCAGCGACGGCAAGACGGATGACAATGCCACTCTTGTTGATGATCATCAAATCGTTCATGTCCGTCACATTCTTAATGGAAACTAACTTACCCGTCTTCTCGGTAATGCTCAGGGTCTTGACTCCCTTCCCACCTCGGTTGGTCTTGCGGTAATCCTCTACCTGACTACGTTTTCCATAGCCTTCTTCACTGACGACCATGACTGTTTCTTTCGCGGGATCATTGACAACGATCATACCAACGACTGCATCCTGCCCGTCATCATCGAGGCGCATGCCCCGAACGCCAGTTGCCGTCCGCCCCATTGTACGGATCGTGTTCTCATCAAAACGGCAAGCACGACCATTCCGGTCAGCCATGATCAACTCATTGTGCCCATTCGTCAACCGAACATCCACAACCTCGTCATCTTCCATGATGTTGATTGCAATCACGCCATTGGCACGAGGGCGGGAATAAGCCTCTAAACTGGTTTTCTTGACAATTCCGTTCTTGGTGGCGAAGATCACATAATGGCTATTGATGAATTCCTCATCGCCTAAGCCATGGCCACGTAAGCGCAGGAAAGCATTGACAGAATCATCCGCCTCAATGTTCAGCAAGTTCTGGATCGCACGCCCCTTGGAGGTCTTATCCCCTTCAGGAATGTCATAGCAATGTAACCAATAGCACCTACCTTTCTTCGTAAAGAACAACATCGTCTGATGCATCGTTGCCGGATAGATGAATTCCGTGAAGTCCTTATCTCGTGTATGGGCACCTTTGCTGCCAACGCCGCCCCTTGCTTGCTCACGGAATTCACTCAGTGGGGTGCGCTTGATATATCCTAAATGACTTACCGTAATGACAACGGGATCGTTAGGATAGAAGTCCTCGGCATTGAACTCATGCTCTGCAGGGATAATCTCAGTACGGCGAGGATCCCCATATTTTTCCTTGACCTCGATCAATTCATCTTTCATTACCTTCTTGCAAAGCTCTGGGTCATCCAAGATCTGCTGCAAATAGGCGATCTGCTTTTCCAATTCCTCATATTCAGCATGCAACTGATCCATACGCAGACCGGTGAGCTGGCTCAGTCGCATGTCGACGATAGCCTTGCTTTGGATCTCATCCAAGTTGAATCTGGACTCTAAGTTACGCTGTGCATCCGTTGGGGTTTTGCTGGCTCGAATAATGTGGACGACCTCGTCGATATTGTCACAAGCAATGATCAAGCCCTCCAAGATATGAGCTCTCTCCTGAGCTTTTTGCAGGTCAAACTTCGTGCGACGGATGGTTACGTCATGCCGATGCTCACAGAAATACTGAATGCACTCCTTCAATGAAAGCAGGCGTGGGCGTCCTTTCACCAACGCGATGCAGTTCACGGAGAAAGAACTCTGAAGGGCTGTCATCTTAAAGAGCTTGTTTAAGATCACGTTTGCATTGGCATCCTTCTTCACGTCAACGACAATACGCATGCCTTGTCGGCCCGTTTCATCGTTGACATTCGATATTCCGTCCAGCTTTCCTTCCTTGACTAACTCGGCGATATATTCAATCAATTGCTGTTTATTGACACCATATGGAATCTCCGTAACGACAATCTTGTCATGCTGCTCACCACTTTCGATCTCAGCTTTCGCGCGCATGATAATACGACCGCGCCCTGTCTCATAGGCTTCCTTGACTCCTTGCAACCCATAGATGTATCCTCCCGTCGGAAAATCAGGCGCAGGAATGAACGCCATAATTTCGTCCGTGGTAATATCCGGATTGTCAATGTAGGCACAACAGCCATCGATCACCTCTCCCAAGTTATGGGTCGGAATATTGGTAGCCATACCCACGGCAATACCATTTCCTCCGTTTACAAGAAGGTTCGGGATCTTTGTTGGCATGACCGTAGGCTCTTGGAGCGTGTCATCGAAGTTATTGGTCATGTCAACCGTATCCTTGTCAATGTCGTCCATGATATGCTCGCCCATCTTACTGAGGCGACATTCCGTATAACGCATGGCTGCAGGTGAATCTCCATCCACGGAACCGAAGTTACCTTGACCATCTACTAAGGTATACCTCATGTTCCAGTCTTGCCCCATACGAACAAGCGCACCATAAACGGAAGAGTCTCCGTGGGGATGATATTTACCTAAGACCTCACCGACAACGCGTGCACATTTCTTATAAGGTTGGTTGCTGAAGTTTCCGATGCCACGCATTCCGTACAGGATACGGCGGTGAACAGGCTTGAACCCGTCACGGACATCAGGGAGGGCGCGGGCTACTATCACCGACATAGAATAGTCGATGTAGGATTCCTTCATCTCCTCCTCAATGTTGATCTTCTTAATCCGATCTTGATCAATCGTCAGATTTTCGTCCATTTATCTATTACTAATTTAATGAATATTCATCAGAATGCCCTTTATTTTCGATCTAAGCGATTTAGGCACTAATTCTAAAGTACAAAATTACAATATTTTTTCGAGAGTATCATGCTTTAGAACGAAAATATTCACATATTTTGAGATTATCTTCCCAACGACGTCTTCCTCTCGGAAAGAGAAGTAAAGATTTTCTGAAATTCTATGTTTAACCTTCAATGGAAAAGGAATCTGTCGTGGATTCTAACTCGAGGAGTACCTTTAGGGTTGACACTTAGAAGATACGCTGCATCTCGGAAATAAAAATAAACATTCGTTTCTTTTGTATTTCTCTCGATTTGCAGTATCTTTAAAGTTGGTACATTGAAGATACGCTGCATCTCGGAAATAAAAATAAACATTCGTTTCTTTTGTATTTCTCTCGATTTGCAGTATCTTTGCAGACATGAAGACGATGATCTTAGATATCCTATTCATCTCTGTCCTTCCTTTCTCTGCCAATGCACAGAACAACAATGAAGGAGGAGACCGGCAATGGCTGCGCGACAGTTTGGCTGCAGCCACCACCATTCTTGCCTATCATCCAGACAGCGTTGACTTGCGATTGAAGAAGGCAGCATGGAATATCCAACTCAAGCAATGGGATTATGCCAAGGACGAATATGACAAGGTGCTTTACCTCCAGCCAGACAACTTGGCTGCGTTGTATTATAGGGCGTATGTGAATGAACGGCTGGGAAGGTATAATTTTGCCAGGCTCGACTACCATAACTTGTTAAAGGTGGTACCCGGAAATTACGAAGCACAATTAGGATTGGCTTTGCTCAACGAAAAGGACAAGCATTATACCGAGGCCATGGACGGGCTCAACCAACTTTGCTCGCAGTTCCCGGACAGTGCTGAGGTCTTCGCTGCTCGTGCGGGAGTAGAGAAAGAGCGGCACATGCTCGAACTTGCCGAATATGACTTTGGTGAGGCAATCAAGCGTGATCCACAAAATACAGATTACCTGATCAATAGGGCTGACATCAGGATCCGACTGAAAAAGATGGATGAAGCCAAAGAAGACCTCGATGCCTTAACACGATTAGGGATAGCAAGAGCTGATCTCCAAGAATTCTACAAGCGATTGAGAAAGAAATAAAAAGGAAAAGAAAAGACCTCAAAGACAATGCTATGCTGATCTTTGAGGTCTTCTTCTTTAAGGTACGATGGTTTCCTTACCAGCTGCTATCCAGGCAACAATGCCACCATCAAGGTTGATAACGTGGAAGTTATCCTTGGCAAGCATCTTGGAAGCGGTCGCACTACGATGACCCGTTCTACAGAAAACATAAACAGGTCGGGATGGATCTAACATGGATTCCGCCTTTTTCAAGAAATCAGGTTTCATTATATCCATGTGAATGGAATTGCCTATGGTACCTTCCTTGTATTCTGAAGCAGTACGAACGTCAACGAGCTGTACGGCATCTCCCTGGATCCCGGTCTCAAAATCATCCACGCCAACCGTCATGAAACTCTTAGGGGCATACCCAAACAAAGAGCTCATGAAGTTGTAAACAGACATTATCAATTTGTTCATTGTTCTTCTCCGTTATTCCCAAACGCTGATTACGCTCTGCTTCCCTTCTTTAAAAGCCCGCGCCTTGATGACACCAGAAGTTGGCTTGGCAAACGGTCCTGTGTACAAAGTGGAAGTCGAAGATGGCTCGCTACCGTCGGTAGTGTACCGGATATCAGCACCATCTACGACACTGTTCATCAGCACTTGACCGTCCTTGACCGCAATGCCTGGGTTGGCAACCCTGAAATTAACTTTATTCTTCTCCCAGTAAGGCATCTCTTTCTTACTGATCACTTCCTCAAACGTGGACAAAGCCTTGTAATACGCCTTGACGCCTTCTTCTCCTTCCACATTTCCCCAAGAAGGAGAAGCATTCCAGCCGCGTTCTGCCAATCCTGTGACCTTGGGGAAGAGATAGTATTCTACCCAGTTATAGCCTCGGATCGTTTCCGCCCATAATTGTCCCTGCACACCAATGATATTCTTTTTCCCCCTCTCTGTCAACTTCGTCTTTCCAGCCGGAGTTGACTTCCATTCATCGTAGGGCCGATTATCCATATAGTAATGCACAGCACGATAGACATTATAAGGAAGCATGGCAAATGATTTGGTCTCATCAACAGATCCGCCCCATACCAGCCCCCGCTCATCAGGATTCATATTATAGGCAAGGTCCATATAGAAGTTGTTTACATTGCTAATGACAACCGGATAGCCGTCATTAGCCATTTGATAAGCCAGTTCATCATCTCCAGCAAAAGGAATGGTACTCCAAGCCATCACTCCGTATGCTCTTTGATGGTAATAGGGCTTGTTCAAAGGACGGTGACGGGATGCTATTTCCTGCCAGCCTCCATACTTGAGCCCCTTCTCATCCAGGAAACGGATGATCTTCGCATAGAAATCAGAAGACAGTTCTTCTGCATTCGTCAGATGATTTGCCTTCATGTATTCCTGACAAAGTCGTGACCCGTCCCAAGAAGTAGCGGGGACCTCATCGCCACCCAAGTTAATATTATACAAAGGAACACCCGCCTCTTGATACATCAGGATCAGTTCGTTGATGACCTTTTTCACGAAAGCCAAAGACGAAGGCATGGCAATGTTGAGGATATTGTCATGATAGCCCTGAGCAGAACGATATTTGGAAGTATCGCCATCCTCGTGAAGGAGATATTCCGTTGCTTTTTTGGGGTCGCTTTGGATATATTTCAAATAACGTACCTGCATCGATTTGATAGCAGCACGGCAGTGACCGGGGCATTCTACCTCCGGAATAACCTGTATATGACGGGCTTGGGCATACTTAAGCAATTGGATAAATTCCGCCCTTGTATAGTAACCATTGCCTGGGGTTTTCGCCTTCATGTCATAATTACCATCATAAGCCGGGAACAAGCACTGCTTCTCATCCAATGTATAACCACGACGACTGCCAAAATCTGTCAATTCAGGCAATCCTGGAATTTCAAGTCGCCATCCCTCATCATCACAAAAATGGAACTGCAGGACATTGATCTTATAAGAAGCCAAGACATCTAACAGTTTCATCAGATTCGTAGAAGACGTAAAATCACGTGCGATGTCAATCATCATCCCACGGTAAGAAAGATCTGGATAATCCTTAATGGACATGCAACGCAAAGATACAGGGTTTCCGCCTTTCCCCTTAAGCAAGGCTACTAAAGTCTGGCAACCATCGAACACCGCATGTGAAGACTTGCCAGAAATCGTGATGCCTTTTGAAGAGATGGTCAACTCATAATATTCCCGGTTGGAAGAAAGCAACTGCTCATTGACCTTCAGTGTGATCGGTAGCCCTTTGGCGACATATTTGATCCCATAAGATGAAGAAAGTTTCTCAGATAACAAAATTCCCTCAGAGGCAGTTTTCGCATCCGTCACCAATCTAATTCCCTTTGCCAAGGAACAAATGCCCTTCGTAAAGGTTGCGGATTTCACGCTTGGAATAATGTCTGAATCAGTGATCCGTGCTGGCATTAAATTCTTCGCTACATCAAACTGATATTGCGTATCAGGCATATATTCCTGGTTTGGGAATGGAAGGACTTGATAAGAAACTGCTTTTGGTGCTCCGTTACCGATCACCATAAACATGCCTTCAGGGGATAGAGCCCTTTTAGGCAGACTGTTTCCAATGGTTACTGGGATATGAACCGTGTCGCCATGTTCCAAAGGTGACCACGCTTCCGTAGGTTGAAGCTCGTAGAAATTGGCATGGATCTGTTTCATGGCTACTCTCGGATCACGTGAGGCAATACCAAGAGGCATTTGCGTAAAATAGAGATGCCAGTCTTTCCCAAGGGTAGCGTCTGAGTTATTCTTAACTACGAGCTGGCAAAAAGCCCTATTCTTCTGTGTCTTTAATTTCTGGAAGGTAACAGATACTTGCGCATGGGCTTGCATGCCCAAAAGGAATAGGATCCCAAAGATGATATTTCTCATGCAGATTGATATTATTTAGTATAGTTAGTCTGATTCATCACAGGCAAGATAGCATCTCCGATGCTGGCATTAGGCATCTGGATATGAAGCATCGCACATACAGTTGCCGCTGCGTCAATCATCTTTGTTGGTACAGATGTCTCTCCATGTTGAACATGCCACCCCATGAAAACAAGGGGAATATGGGAGTCATAAGGATTCCATTCACCATGAGAGGTACCGCGCTCTTCGGGCTTATCAAGATAGTCATAGTAGTTAGGACGCAAGGTATAGATGACGTCCCCACTCCGCCTCGGATGGTACCCATTCACGATTCTCTCTCTAATCAACTGTGGAACACTGCTCTGGGCTGCCTTGGCAAAATCCACAGCGAAGCCAAAACGCTCATCTTGATTCAGATAATTGACTAAGGTCGTCTTGATCTCCTCTAAGCTTTTGCCAGACCGCCCGATAGCCTGGTGGTCCAAATAAAGTCGGTAATCAAGAATGGCAGTAATCAAGTTAGGGAGCTGGAATTTGCTTTCCAAATAACGATTCAGTTCCTTTTTCAAGGCGTCGTCATTGAATCCTCCAGCCGGTATCTTATGATTCCTCAAGTAATTGTAGTTATGGGCAGCGCCATGGTCAGCCGTCAAGAACAGGAGATAGTTTCCCTTTCCGACCTTCTGGTCTAATGTAGCCAAGAAGCGTGCTAAGTTTTTGTCCAACTCCATAAAGACTTCTTTGTTTTCCTTTCCTCGTGTACCGAAGGCATGTCCGATTGCATCCGTTGAAGAAACACTAATGGTAAGCATGTCAGTAACATCCCCTTGCCCCATCTTTTCATGATCGAGGACAGTCTCTGCCATCTTAAAGGTCAGGTCAACCCCTTCATTGGTCGGTTTCATGTCCTTCCCGGGCGTCGTCTGATATCTTTGATTGAATTGCTCCACATAATCGGGCAAACGGTCCATGTAATAACTGCTTGTTATAAAGTGGCCCACAGAACTATCATACCAATATGCGGCATTCGCACTATGACCGGCAGGTAAGATGGCGGCACGGTCCTTCAAGGCGATCCCGATCACCTTTGACTTGAAATCCGTTGCGATCTTCAACTCATCCCCGATCGTGCTTGCCAACATATTCCGTGGTGACATCTTACCCGCTTTGCTGTTTGTGCCCACACCGTGAACAGTACTGTCAGCCACGCAGTAAGTAAACTTGCCATTCAGCAGGTAGGAATTGCCAGCGATGCCATGCAGAGCCGGAGTGGTGCCCGTAAAGATGCTGGCATGGCCTACAGCCGTAATGGTAGGAAGATAAGGGATCATATTGTTCTCGCAACTGAATCCCTCACTCAACAAACGTTTGATACCACCTTCTCCGTATTGATCGTAATAATAGTAAAGATAATCCCATCGCATTTGGTCAACGACGATACCTACTACCAATTTTGGGCGGTCAATCTTTGCCGATGCACATAAGGTCATCAACAAGAAGAGAGCCCCCATGAATAACTTTTTCATTAGATAACTTATTTAATTAAAATACAGTTCAGCAGGAAGGAGCTGTTTACCCTCCTGATTAAAAACATTCAATCTAAGCATTCCTCCATTATGATCGAAGTAGCGAACCTCAATTCGGTGAAAGCCAGCCTTGAGTGCTTGTCCACAAATCTCTTCGTGAGGACTTTGTTCGCGGTCGTTGTCGACGACCATGTTGCCATCGATTTTCAACCAACTCCCATCATCGCTTTTCAATGCAAAGGTGTAGACTCCATCCTTCGGCACCTTGATATAGCCCCTGATGACTAATCCGATGTTGCCCTTGACGCCCTCAGGAATCATCACATCAGGGATCGGATAGTTTCCTTTTAGAGGTGCTTGTGATATCAGTGCGCATTTCACGCCAGGGAAGTCATGCCATGCTGCTCTCAGTCCAGTGCGTGAAGGTTGTACCTTCATGGATTCCAAGTACCCTTGCTTGATAAAGTCGGCTTTCACCAATTCCCCACCCTTGCCTTCCGGTGTAAAGGTACGCAGGATGAAATGAGTCGTCTCATCCACCTTGATCGGCTTCTCATATTTAGCAGAGGAAGTATTGGGGAAAGTCCCGTCAGTAGTATATCTGATGACGGCTAATGGATCATCGCAAGATACGTGAAGCGTAGCCTGATCCGTAAAGGCCGTGACTGTGTTCATGCCAGTAATGCTAGGTACGTGGTAGCGGACACCCAACTGGTGCAAGGAAAGGAGCTGCTTCCTGACACGACGCCTGAAATCAGTGAAATCCTTATGCTGAGGATCCGTCCAAGCCAATTCAGCCATGGCCAACATACGTGGGAAATATTGATACATCATCCTGTCATACGTGGGCACCCATTCTGTCCACAGATTCCCCTGCACGCCCAACACGTGTTCTTTTTGGGCTGCAGACAACCGGTCGGACTGGAAGTCAAAAGTGTAGATATTATTCAGATGGTCCGGTGATTCAGCATAATCCAAATAGCTAATGGATGTAGGACAGAAGATGGCATCATTGCCATGACTGGTCGCTTTGCTCACTGCATCAGGCACCCAACCACGCCACCAAGAGATGGTAGATGTCTTCGACAATCCACCTTCTATGATTTCATCCCACCCAATCATTTTCTTGCCCAAGGAATTGATGGTATGTTCCATCTGATGGATGAACCAAGACTGAAGCTCCACCTCATCTTTCAGATGATTGTCCTTGATCCTCTTCTGGCAATCCGGGCATTTCTTCCAATTATCCTTTTCTACTTCATCTCCTCCAATGTGGACATATTGATATGGGAATAAGGCGGTTACTTCCTTCCACACATTCTTGCAGAACTCAAGCGCAGAGTCTTTTCCGGGACAGATGGGTGAAGAGAAGGTCTGTCCCCAGCCTACCGTATTGAAGCAAGAGAGTCCTTGATAATTGCTCACACCACTCAGGAAGTGCCCTGGCATATCGATTTCGGGGATAATCTCGATGCCTCTTTGCTTGGCATAAGCCACGATCTCACGGATATCATCCTGCGTGTAATATCCTCCATAAAGCGTATCGCCCTGCTCCACCTTTTTCTTATCATTGGGCAAAAGGAAATCAGGATTGTCTTCTTGACTTGCCCTTCTCAGACAGATTGAGTCTTGGTTGTTATATTTTCTCCATGCACCCTTCGCTGTTAGCAAAGGATATTTCTTAATCTCAATACGCCATCCTTGGTCATCAGTCAAGTGCCAATGGAATCGGTCGAACTTATACATGGCCATCAGGTTGATCAACTGCTCCACCTCTTGCTTTGAGAAGAAGTGCCTTGAGCAATCTAACATGAAGCCACGCCATTGGAAGCGCGGTTCATCTTGAATAGAAACATAGGGAAAACTATGTTGAAGGGCCATTTGTCGGATAGTCCCAATGCCATTGATGACCCCGTTATAGTCATTGCCCGAAACAAGAATTCCAAAGCGATCTATAGTCAACAGATAGCCTCCGCTCTTTTTTCCATCCCTCAGGGTAAGCCGAATGTCACCTTTCCGGGAAGAAGCGACCTTGCAACTCACGCCAGACTGGGCGGTAAGATTCTGTGCAAGATACGCTGCAGCGGGTTTCAATTGTGGGTCAACGTAAGCAATGGTTACTGATTTCTTCATGACATAGTTCCCTTTACCCCATGTAACTTTCTGGGGCAGAGGGATTAGGTCTGTCTTTGCACTGGCACTGCAAGCGAAGAAGCCGACAAGCAGTACAGAGAACAGGAATTTAATACAGTTCATATAGATGATTCATCAATTAGTTTAAACCTCTAACAATTTTGTCTGTCCATCGATTGATGCTTCGAAATAAGGATATTCATCCCTAAGATAAATATCGTCATAGATAAAGTCAGCTACCACCGTGTCTTTTCGGTCAGGCAGGATCAGTCCCATCTTCCCATCCTTCTGGGCGATGATCGGCATCGTTTTCAAATCATCAACATAAGTATAACATGTCCGCAGGAAGTCGTACAAGGGATGGACTAAGATGTCACCCTTGTGGTCCTTGATTCCAAATTTACCGTTTTCCTCGAATATTTGATGGTATCGAATATACTTCTCCTTGATCCGGCGCATATAATTAACCATTCTCCTTTTGTCGTTAACCATCTGCACCATATAGTCGAATGTATCACAATAGTTAGCGATGGCACGTGCCAAAACGATCTTGAAATCAAGACCACTGATTGCCTTTCGGTTCAAGTCTATATACCTGGCGATAGCCTCTTCCTTCTCAGGTACGCTAAGATGGGATAGCTTTTCCTCGAACTTTTCCATGATAGCCTTACTCCCCGACATACCTTTGATATAACGATGGATCTGGCGACCCATTTCCTGACACACGAACTTATCGATCTGCTGAACTTCTATCGGATCAACATACTCGGAATCAAAATTATCCAATGTTATTTTTCCCATGATATCAACCTCAGTTTTTGCAAAGGTAAGGGAAATATTTGAAATCACCAAAAATAATGGTGAGCAATCTCCATAAAAAAAACAGGGGTGGTAAGTCCGCCCCTGCTCATCTTCCATTCATAGTTATCTTCCTTCTAATGCCTTGCGATTCTCTTGAACATCTTCCTGTGGAATTTCTCTTCTGCACGTATTACCTTGAACACTTTGCTGGCAGGAAGGATCTTCAGGAATTTCGCATGGTAGCTTTGTTGCAGCTTTTTCATTTGGAGATCACAGGAATCCATCATACGGATGGCTTCCCCACAAGCCCTCTCATCATTGGGATCGACGTGATGATACCGCCGCATCTGGTCGAAGAGCGCACGCTGCTTCCTCTGCAATTCCCCATAGACCGGGAAGAATTTCTCGGCTTCATAAGGGGTTAACCCTGCCTCTGTCGTAATAAACTGCTCCATCTCCGCCTGGAACCGGGCTGGGTCGAATCTCCTTCCTTGTGGGGGCTGTGCCTGCACGAGGAAGGATAACAGGCAAAATAGATAGACCGCCAATATCCTTTTCAACATAGTCTGTCTCCTTAATTATTGCTACCCTCACTGGAGAGGTAAGCGTACATATCTGTATTATCCATCATCGTATAGTCCGCAGCCTCATCAAAAGCACTGTATCCTGTAGAGACTTGCTCTGTGTTAACTGCCACTGGGCGCACCTCCGAGTTCTCATGATGGAGATAAATGCCTACACTGAAGATAGCGGCACAAGCACTGGCTGCTACCCATAAAGCAGGACGATACCGGTGCCAGATACTGGGCTGCATCACTATCTCACGTGCTTCACGCTCTGGAAGCTTGGTCATCAGCTCAGAGGTGAAGTGATCGAAATACCCTTCAGGAACCTTGAAAGGCGATTTCTTTCCATACTTTAGCTTGAGTAATTCTTCTTCTCTGTTCATATTCCGATCTTTCTTTGTTTCTTTGACGTACAAGGAGGGAAATGGTTTAATCATGTTGATGAAAAAAATCACTTATTTTCTTGACAGCTGTATGATAGCTGGCTTTCAGGGCTCCCTCCGATGTCCCTAACAGTTTGCTGATCTCACTGTACTTCATCTCATCAAAGTACCTTAGGTTAAAGACAGTTCGCTGCACGTCGGGCAAGGTGGATACAGCCTCTTGCAACTCTGCCTGTATCTCATCGCCATCAAAATACTCATCTGCCATCAACTTATTGGCTACACCCGTGTCTTCATCCGCACTGATGGATTGCTGCACCTTCTGCTTCCGCAAGAAGTCCAAGGCCTCATTGATCCCGATCCTGTAAAGCCATGTTGACAGTTTCGACTTGTTCTGGAAGTCATCTAAGTTGTTCCAAGCCTTGATAAATGTGTTCTGGAGAATATCATTCGTATCCTCATGATCCATCACGATATGCCGGATTTTCCAATATAGCGGTTCGCTATACTGTCTGACAATCATCTCGAAAGCCTTCCTTTGGGTTCTCGGATCCGATAATTGCTTCAGGACTTCTTTCTCGTCGTATCGTTTCATCTGTAATTCCGAAGATATTGATAGATCACCCGATCATAGCCATAGACATCACCATACTCCCTCAAGTGTCCTTTCTGATCTGGATAAATCGTATAGTAAGTGATGAAAAGCGGGACTTTAGGCTCCACCTTCAAGGTCCCAATGAGCCTCGACCGATCCAGGGTGTCAACCTCTTCTTCATCGGTCACATCCCCATCCGGACGCTTACGCTCACCTTCCCCAATCTTACTAACGTCAGCGAGCATGGAATATTTTATCTTACCGATGGTTTCCCTGTCTTTTTTCTCTAAGAGGAAGACGGCCAAGTCAAAGGGTTTCTCCACCCGCACACATCCATGCGACACTCCCCGGTCGGTCCTTTGGAAGACATCTCGTGAGGAGGTATCATGCAAGAAGACGGAGAAGCTATTGTCGAAGCGAAAGATGATCCTACCTAACGCATTCCCCTCTCCTCCTTCCTGTATGACCAGGTACTCCCGGTTCTTCAGTCCTTGATAGGAAGCACGCCATACCTCCACCTTCTTTCCCGTGCTACGTTCCCGGATAAAGAAGCGATGGCTGTTGAAATAACTGCTATTCCCCGCATGGCGGAGGATGCTTTTCTCGACGATACTTTGCGGGACAATCCACTGGGGGTTGATATCCATTCGCTTGATCTTACTGGTTAGGAGCGGGGTCTTCGTCTCAAACGTACCGCATCCTATCCGCATGGACAACACGCTGTCTTCATCCACGGCATAGAGGTGGAAGGAGGGAATGTTCACAAAAACATATTTCCGGTGCATTTGGGGATAATCGTGCAAACGCCATCTACAACGCTCCATGTTACAGAGGAGCCTGGGACGCTCCGAGGCTGGCGTGGTCGGATTGTTCAGGCGTCTCAACAAACGATAATACAGAGGACTTTCGGGTTGTATTTCACGTAGGAATTCAGCGACACTGTCATGTGACACCTTCTGAAAAGCGACCTGCATGAAATGGCTACCTGGGTGATCCATGGGAATATCGAACAATCCACGGTAGGAAACATGAGTGGAATCACTGTCCTTTACCTCCAAACGGTTAAAGACAAGCTTGGGATTGACGTAACCGAAACGCTGTCCGGTGGCATACCGCAAGTATGCCTTGGTGAGGTGATACTCCAAACGGGCCAAAACGCGATTGACATGGAACGTGCTGTCATTGAAGTCGAGAGTTCTCAGATGGTGGAGATCCGTCTCTATCGCATGGACACAGAACTGGTCTTTCCTGAACCCCATCTCTCCCACTTGCCGTATATAGCGAAGCAATGTGTCCGCACGCTGGTCAACGCCGTAACGGTCGATCCAAAGGAAGTTGCCTTTACGCTGATAATATCGCTTGGTTTGGAAATCAACCCACATGGAATCCTTGTCGTTCTCAATAAGCTTCCTGACCTGGCGACGGATCGCATGGGAATTCATGACATAGGAAGGGATCCTCAGCGAGGAGAAGGCTTCCATGGTCAACGCTTTGTCGGGATTCTCAACTTTCTCACGGCAGGAAGCCATCAATGCCATGAAAAGGACAACCCACAAGAAAGGATGGATTCTCAAAATATACTATCTGATAGAGAGCTTTCGTACAACATTGCCAACCTTGAATATATAGATCCCTTTCGGCAGGTTCAAGTCAAAACGCTTGTCAGGACCCTCTATCTTCACATTCATCACCCGAACGCCCGCCAAATTATAGACATTCAGCACTTCACCATTCGCATTGGTAACGTGTAACACGTTCTGAGAGACCGTAATGGTGATCTCATCGAAGCTGCTTTCAGCAATCTCTGCGCTCAGATGAGCCCTCGTTACAGTAGGAATACCGATAAGGACAAATGCAAAGAGGAATATCTTGAGTATATTTTTCATCATAAGCCATGCTATTATATTGCAAATATAAACCTAATAATTGGAATAACTCCTTGATATCCATAACAAAACGCGATGCATTAAGATTATTTAACCGATTTAGGACAATAAAAGACTGAAATGCCGCCTGAAATAGGCTTCTCTCTAAGGCATCATCAACGTGACTTATAACAGATTTACTTTACACCGTTTTAACATTTAAAATTAAGATGGGAAGTAAAAAATCGAGACACAGAACATTTAGTGAGGACTTTGTTCT
>ONBG01000052.1 GCA_900316015.1 uncultured Prevotella sp.
CGGGAGAGTAGGTAGCCGCCTCCTTTGATAAGGGCCCTGGGGATGCAATATCCCCGGGGCCCTTGCGTTTTATACACGTATGGAATGGACTGACAGAATAAGACAGGTCGCCTCCTGCCACAGGACTGGATATACAGGCAGGAAGGGAACAGGTCCACACGGCAAGTGTGTGGGCTCCCCTATGCGCATGCTTAGAAGGTGCTTGGCACGGCTCTCTCGGTTTCCCCGCTCCCATGGGTTCGGAGTGCAGTCGCCTTTTGCTTATCACTTGATTCGTGATGTGCTATGTGCGCGTGTCCCTGAGGATGTTTGCTCTTCTTTTGAACAACAGCAGAAGCAGAGTTGGCACATGCGTAGTTTAGGACGATTGTTCTTCCGACTTGCCCAATATTGGCATCCTGACATCATCCTGGATATGGATGGAAGTGTCCTTCCTTATCATCAGTACCTTGTTGTAGGGTGTCCTCATGTTGCCTTCCATTCTTGTCCTGGTGCACTTCCTTCTTATGCCCATGTCAAGCGTCTTGTTTTCTGTTCAGCCACCTCAAATATCTCAGTGGATACCATCTTGTCTTCTTGTGATCAACAGTCGCTGCTTATCGTTCTTGATTTGTATCAGGATCGTTTTTCAAGAAGTATATGGGAACAGCTCATGCAAGATCAACGTTCTGGCGTAACTTTTGACCTATATGATTGTGGTGTCTTGTTTTTCGACTTGTCCTTTTATAAGCAAAATTATAAGACAAACTTTTAAAGAATATAATTTTTTGTAGCTATCTCTTAATATTTTGAACTTTTTTGATAATCCATCGAAAAAAGTACTTGGAATACTTGCATATACCATAAAATTGATTACTTTTGCACGCAAATTTAAAACGTTAATATTAAGACTATGTATTGGACACTTGAACTTGCTTCTAAATTAGAGGATGCGCCATGGCCTGCAACAAAAGATGAGCTGATTGACTATGCAACTCGTTCTGGTGCACCTTTAGAAGTACTTGAAAATTTGCAGGAGATAGAGGATGAAGGAGATGTTTACGAAAGCATCGAGGATATCTGGCCGGATTATCCTACCAAGGAAGATTTCTTGTTTAATGAAGATGAGTATTAGGCATACTCGATATAAGGGTTGATCCATGGGTGATCAACCTTTTTTTATAATAAATAGATGGTTTGCACGTTATGATCACGTGTATAGGCGATATTTATTGTTGATCGTAATGTGTGCCTTCATGGCTAGCCAGTGCAAGGCACAATATGACCCGAGCTTCAGTCATTATTTTGATATGGAGCCGTCGTTTAATCCTGCTTCCGTTGGCAAGGAAGCACAATTGAATGTCACCGCGGCTTATGCTTTGGATTTTGCTGGTTTTGAGAATAATCCTCGTACCATGTATGTGGCAGGTGACTTGCCTTTTTATTTCTTCCATGCTTACCACGGTGTCGGTGTTCAACTGATGAACGATGATATTGGGCTTTATTCCCATAAACGATTAGCTGTGCAATATGCCTTCAAACAGGGCTGTTTAGGCGGCATTCTCAGTGCAGGGGTGCAGGTAGGGTTCCTCAGCGAGAGCTTTGAAGGCTCCAAGATCGATATTGAGGACACGTCAGATCCTGCCATTCCAACTTCTGATGTGAATGGTTCTGGCATTGACGTGGCGTTCGGCTTGTATTACTCGCACAAGAATTGGTATCTGGGAGTGTCAGCCCAACATCTCACAGCTCCGTCCGTATCCTTGGGAGATACCTATCAGTTGAAGATCGACAGGACGTATTATTTAACAGGGGGATACAATATTCATTTGAGAAATCCGTTTCTGACAATAAAGCCATCTGTCCTTGTGCGTACAGACGGCTCTGCCTATCGGGCAGACCTTACCGGAAGACTGGTTTATGTCAATGACAAGAAGATGATGTATGGGGGCATTGCTTATAGCCCCACCAACTCTGTTACATTCTTGATAGGAGGGAATTTCCATGGCGTTGTCTTAGGCTATAGCTATGAACTGTATACATCGGCCATAAGCCCTGGGAATGGAAGCCATGAGCTGTTCATCGGCTACCAAACAGACATTAATTTGGTTAGGAAGGGAAAGAATCTTCATAAAAGTGTAAGAATATTATAATAGCATGGTGATGAAAAGATATATATTGACTTTTTGTATCCTATCTGTTGCGTTGGCTCTCTCTGGGTGCTTCGGCAGTCGGTCGATGAATTCAACGGGAAGAGGTGGAGAGGTGACTGGAGTCGGGGGCGGGAAGGCTTTCTCTGAACCAGCACCCTACGGCATGACGAAAATCGACCGTGGATTCCTTCACATGGGATTGGACCAGCAGGATAGCCTGTGGGGTAAGAATACTCCGGTCAAGGACATCTCCGTCGATGGCTTTTGGATGGATGAAACAGAAGTAACTAACTCCAAGTACAAGCAATTTGTCTTTTGGGTGCGTGACAGTATTCTCAGGACACGCTTGGCTGATCCTGCCTATGGCGGGGATGAGACCTATATGATCACAGAGGATAAGGAGGGCAACCCTGTTCCTCCCCGGGTGAATTGGAAAAAGGCGTTGCCTAGGAAACCGAATGAGGATGAACAGAGGGCCATTGAGAGCTTGTATGTTACTAACCCTGTGACGGGGGAAAAGCTCCTCGACTATCGCCAGCTCAATTACAAGTACGAAATCTATGACTATACGACGGCGGCTTTGCGCCGGAACCGTCTGTTACCGGAAGAAAGAAACCTGAATACGGATGTCATCGTGAATCCGAATGAGGTAGTCATGATCTCCAAGGATACGGCTTATGTGGATGATGAGGGACTGATTCACCAAGAGACGATCAACCGCCCATTGTCGGGTCCATGGGATTTCCTGAATACCTATATCGTGAATGTTTATCCGGATACGACCTGTTGGGTCAACGATTTCAAGAATTCAGATAATGAGATCTACCTTCGCAATTACTTCAGCAACCCTGCCTATAATGACTATCCTGTCGTGGGCGTGACGTGGGAGCAGGCGAATGCCTATTGCGCATGGCGTACTGACTATCTCCTGAAAGGATTAGGGGCAGAGGCTCGCTATGTCCAACGCTACCGTCTGCCGACCGAAGCGGAATGGGAATATGCGGCACGTGGAAAAGATGGCACGGAATTCCCTTGGGAGAACAAGGATGTCAAGAATGGAGACGGATGTTTCTATGCCAACTTCAAACCTGATCGGGGAAACTATACGCAGGACGGAAACTTGATCACGAGCAAAGTGGGGATCTATTCTCCCAACAGCAATGGACTGTATGACATGGCAGGGAATGTGGCAGAATGGACCAGTACCATCTATACAGAGTCTGGGGTGGATGCAATGAACGACCTGAATCCTCAGCTGAGCTATCAAGCCGCGAAAGAAGATCCTTATCGCTTGAAGAAGAAAAGCGTGAGGGGTGGCTCCTGGAAGGACCCGGAATCTTATATCCGGAGCGCATGGCGTTCATGGGAATACCAGAACCAGCCCCGTTCCTATATCGGCTTCCGTTGTGTCAGGAGCTTTGCCAATTCAACCAGTACAAGACAGAAGAAAGGAAAGATAAAATGACAAAATATAGCAAATACAATGTGGTCTATCGGTTGCAGAAATGGATGGACAGCGTGCCTGGCCAGACCTTTTTGAATTATGCCTATAGTTGGGGAGCTTCCATTGTCATTCTGGGTGCCTTGTTCAAGTTGACCCACCTCCCCGGTGCCAACTTCATGTTGTTTTTGGGTATGGGAACCGAGGTCTTCGTGTTCTTCCTTTCTGCCTTCGACCGTCCTTTTGACAAGACGGCGGAAGGGAGGGAGTTGCCAACTCATGTCGAAGACAATGATGAACCCCTTCCTTCTACAGAGGATGAGCATCCAGCAGTAGACCAGAGGGTACAGCCTCAAGCTGCTCCCGTACAAGTACAGGGAACTATACCTGGAGGGACCATTATTGTGAATGGAACGGCTCCTTCTGCTTCCCAGGAGGGGCATCCGGCAACAGTGAACGTGCCGTTTGTTGCGTCTGAAAGCATCAGTCCTGAGATGACGGAGGCCACGAACCGGTATGTGGAGGAATTGAAGAAGCTCACCGAGACCTTGGAGAAAGTATCTGCACAAAGCGAACGCCTCACTACGGACAGTGAGGAAATGGAAAACCTGAACCGGACTCTGACAGGGATCTGCAAAGTCTATGAGATGCAACTCAAGAGTGCCAGTTCACAGATCGGTACCATTGACCAGATCAATGACCAGACACGGAAGATGGCGGCGCAGATTGAGCAACTGAATCAGATCTATACAAGGATGATAGAAGCCATGACCATTAACATGAAGGCTGCTGCTCCTGGTGCAAATCTATAAACAATCATGGCTATAAAGAAAAGACCTCTTTCTCCCCGCCAGAAGATGATCAACCTGATGTATATCGTCTTGATGGCTATGTTGGCATTGAATGTGTCAACAGAGGTGCTGAATGGCTTTTCAATTGTAGAAGACAGCCTGAATCGGACGACTGATAATTCATCGAAAGAGAATGAAGCCATTTATGGCGACTTCTCCGAACAGATGAGGAAGAATCCGGAAAAGGTAAGGGCATGGTTCGAGAAAGCGAAGGCTGTCAAGGAGATGAGCGACTCCTTGTATGACTTCGCGCAGCAATTGAAAATAGCGATTGTCAAGGAAGCGGATGGGAAAGACGGAGATATCCATAATATTGAAGGGAAAGATAACCTGGATGCGGCAGGCGTGGTCATGCTCGCCCCGGGATCAGGGAAGGGAAAACGGTTGTTCGATGCCATCAATGCTTATCGGGAACGAATCCTGACGATGGTTACCGATCCCCAGCAGAAGGCTCTCATTGCAAGCAATCTCTCTACGGCATTGCCTAAGAAAGCGCATGCCATGGGAAAGAACTGGCAGGAATACATGTTCGAGAACATGCCTGTCGCGGCAGCAGTGACCTTATTGTCGAAGCTTCAAAGTGACGTTCGCTATGCAGAAGGTGAGGTCCTGCACACCTTAGTATCCAACATTGACTTGAAGGATATCCGTGTCAACAAATTGGATGCCTTTGTCATACCTGATAAGACGACCTTGTATCCAGGCGAGCAGTTCTCCGCCCATATCGTGATGGCTGCCGTGGATACGACACAGCAACCAGAGATCTATATCAATGGTTCTAAGGTAAGGGGAAGAAATGGAAAGTATACCTTCACGGCAGGTGGCGTTGGAGAGCATACGATCGGGGGCTATATCCTGATGCGCAATGCAAAAGGGGATGTCCTTCGTAGGAATTTCATGCAGAAATATGAGGTGATCTCTCCTCCGAATGGAGCTACGTTGGCAGCGGATATGATGAATGTACTCTATGCCGGATATAGGAACCCGATGAGCGTGAGCGTGCCGGGCATTCCCCAAAATGCGGTACATGTGTCGATGAGCGGTGGGACCTTGTCGTCCACGGGCAATGGGCATTATATTGCAGTACCAGCTGCTGTGGGTAAGGACGTGACCTTTACTGTGACCGCAAATGACAAGGGGAAGACACATAGCTATTCCTTCGCCTTCCGCGTCCGTAAGTTACCGGATCCTACCCCCTATATCGCCTTGGGCACGGATCGGTTTAAGGGCGGTGGCATGGCCAAGGGACAGCTCATGTCCATCAATAACCTCAGAGCTGCAATCGACGACGGACTGTTGGACATAGAGTTTAAGGTGACCGGTTTCGAGACCGTGTTCTTCGATAACATGGGCAATGCAGTACCTATGGCATCAGACGGGGCTTCTTTCTCTGCGCGCCAGCGGGATGCTTTCCGTAAGCTCTCCAGGAACCGCCGCTTTTATATCTCTCGCGTAACGGCAGTCGGTCCTGACGGTATCGTCAGGAAACTGCCGTCATCAATGGAAGTAATTGTAAAATAGGAAGAATAGACAGATAAATCATGAGACAGATAGTATTCATCTTGTTAGGGGCTTGCCTGCCCCTGATGGTTTTTTCTCAACCGGAGCGTCGCAGGGTACAGGTGCAACAGGCACAGAAATCAAATGCCAACAATGTGACGATGCGGGCCCAGATTTCTTTCCCCACGGAAGCGAAGATGCCTGAGGATGTGGTGTGGCGGCGCGATATCTATCGCGAGCTTTCCCTGACAGAGGACGCAAATGCAGGATTGTACTATCCCGTAGAACCTGTGGGTTCGCAGATGAATCTGTTTACGTATATCTTCAAGTTGTTCATGCACGGGAATATCGATGTATATGAATACCGGTTGGATGGGAACGAGAGCTTCAATGATTCATCCAAGGTGAAAAGGCGTGCTTTCTTGGACAACTATCATATTTATTATGAGAAGACATCCAAGGGCGTGCATATCGACGACAGTGACATCCCGTCGAAGGAGGTGACTGCTTACTATCTTAAGGAGAGTGCTTATTATGACCAAAGCACGGCTACCTTTCATCGAAAGGTCCTGGCATTGTGCCCGATCATGAAGCGAGAGGATGACTTCGGGGATGGTGCCACGGCTTATCCCTTGTTCTGGGTCAAGTACGATGATCTGGCACCCTTCTTGGCCAAGCAGGTTATCATGACAAGTAACCTGAACAATGCAGCCACGATGAGCATCGATGATTTCTTTACGATGAACAAGTATAAGGGAAAGATCTATAAGACTACGAACATGTTAGGAGAGACACTGGCCCAATATTGCCATGGAGATACAGCAAAGATCTCAGCGGAGCAGAAGAAGATAGAGAATGAGTTGGCTGCCTTCGAGAAAAATCTCTGGGGTGATCAGGCTCGTAAGGATTCTTTGGATAGTATCGCTAAGGCAACGGTGGGCAAGAAGAAGGTGAAGGCAGCACGCTCCCGCCGTTCCTCTGCAGGCGCGTCTGTGAGAACTCGTCGTACAAAGAGTAGTTCATCGTCTTCTGCCAATAGTCCTGCACGTGTCACGGTTCGCCGTCAACGGCATTAATTGAGAATGGCGAGGGTTTTCGCCTTTTATTCATTGATAAATTTATGATTATGAAAAAAGTTCTTACATTAATTATTTTTGCATTTGTTATGTTGTTTCCGGTTCGTTCCGCAGCGCAACTCCAGTTTGGTGTGAAAGGCGGACTGAACATCACGGAAATGAAGTTAAGCGATGAGGTCTTTGATTCCTCAAACCGGAATGGGTTCTTTATCGGCCCAACGCTTAAGTTTAAGGTGCCTATCATTGGCTTAGGCGTTGACGCTTCGGCTTTGTACGATCAGCGTGAAGGGAAAGTGGAAGGCGAGAACGTGAAGAGCAAGAGCCTGAGTATCCCAGTCAATGCCCGCTATGAGATTGGCTTAGGGTCTTTATTGGGCGTGTTCGTGTTTGCGGGTCCTCAGTTCGATTTCCGCTTGGGGGATGATGAGATCCAAACAGAGAATATTGATTGGAAGTTGAGAGACTCCAACTTCAGTGTCAATGTGGGTGGAGGCGTGTTCCTGGCGAGTCACTTGCAGTTGTCTGCCAACTATAATATTGTCTGTGGGAAGACAGGTGACGTGACTTATAAGAAGACTGCTGAAGCTGTTACCAAGACGAAGGCACGCAACTGTGCATGGCAACTTGGGTTGGCTTATTATTTCTAATGAAGTATGTAGATGTCATCTTGCCGCTGCCTTTGGACGGCGTCTTTACCTACGCAGTCCCTGACATATGGGCACCGCAGGTAAGGCTTGGCGTGCGTGTCCTTGTCCCCTTGGGGAAAAGCAAGACCTATACGGCCATTGCGGTCCGGCTGCATGATGACGCACCTGATTTCGAAGTAAAGGAGGTGATGGCTGTTCTTGACCCATCACCTCTTTTGTTGCCTCAACAGTATCAGCTTTGGAAATGGATCTCCCAGTATTATCTTGCTCCTTTAGGGGATATCTACAAGGCGGCATTTCCTGCTGGTCTGAAGGCTGAGGACCAGTATAAGCCGAGAAAGGAACTCTATGTCGGGTTGTCAGAGGCTTTGAGGAATGAACAGTCCTTACAACTGATTTTTGGGGCATTGAAGCGGGCAGAGAAGCAGCAACGTGTCCTGTCCGACTTCCTGAAACTGTCTCATTGGGACTCCCTGCATGGGAACCTGCCCTCCACGGAGATCGCTGAGGTTACCCGTGAGGAACTGATGAACACCAGCGCCTGTACTCTTTCTATCGTCAAGGCATTGGTCGACAGGCATATCCTCTACCTCTATGAAAAGGAGGTGGGTCGACTGAATCATGGAGGGGAACCTCACTGGGAATCCATCCATCCCCTGAATGCAGCCCAACAAGAGGCTTATAACCAGATCCTTTTCCAAATGCTGAAGAAGAATGTGGTCCTTTTGCATGGCGTTACTTCCAGTGGAAAAACGGAAATCTATATTCATCTGATACAAAAGGCTTTGGAAGAGCGCAAGCAGGTGCTATACCTGCTGCCGGAAATTGCATTGACCGTGCAGATCATGGACCGGCTGCAGAAAGTCTTTGGCAACCGGTTGGGCATCTATCATTCTAAGTACAGCGATGCTGAAAGGGTAGAGATCTGGAAGAAACAACTGTCCGACCATCCTTATGATGTGATTTTAGGGGCTCGGTCTGCGGTCTTCCTTCCTTTCCAGCACTTAGGATTGGTGATTATCGATGAGGAACATGAGACGTCCTTTAAGCAGCAAGACCCGGCCCCTCGGTATCATGCCCGCAGTGTCGCCATCGTCTTGGCACAGATGTATGGAGCCAAGACCTTGTTAGGAACGGCAACTCCCTCGATGGAAAGCTACTATAATGCCCAGCAAGGTAAGTACGGATTGGTCACCCTAACGACACGGTATCAGGATATCAAGTTACCGGAGATCCAGGTCGTAGATGTCAAGGACCTGAGGAGACGTAAGATGATGAACGAACCGTTCTCACCCGACCTGTTGGCAGCCATGCGCGAGGCTTTGGGAAACGGACGGCAAGTGATTTTGTTCCAAAACCGTAGGGGATTTGCCCCAATGATTGAATGCAAGGTGTGCGGTTGGGTCCCCAAGTGCACCCATTGTGATGTCTCCCTGACCTTGCATAAGAACATGAACCAACTTACTTGCCATTATTGTGGCTTTACCTATCCCGTTCCAGCCGTTTGCCCGAACTGCGGAAGTACGGAACTGAAAGGCAGAGGGTATGGAACCGAGAAGATCGAGGATAGGATACGGGAAATCTTCCCCGAGGCAAGGGTGGCGAGGATGGACTTGGATACCACCCACACCAGGAATGCTTATGAGCGGCTGATTGCCGATTTCTCTTTGGGCAAGACCAATGTCTTGATCGGGACGCAGATGATCAGCAAAGGACTGGATTTCGACAAGGTCAGTGTCGTGGGCATCCTTGATGCCGACTCCATGTTGAACTACCCTGACTTCCGGTCGTATGAGCATGCGTTTATGATGATGTCGCAAGTGAGTGGACGGGCGGGCAGGAAAGGGAAGCAAGGACTCGTCATCCTGCAAACCAAGAATCCCGACTTGCCGGTCATCCAGCAAGTGGTTCACCATGATTATGCCGCTTTCTTCCAAGATCTGTTGGAGGAACGCAGGATGTTCCATTATCCTCCCTTCTACCATCTCATCTATGTTTACCTGAAGCACAAGTACAATGAGGTCGTGGAAACGGCAGGCATTGAGATGGGAAGTCTCCTTCGCCAGTGGTTTGGCGACAGGATCCTGGGACCGGACAAGCCTGCGGTGGCAAGGGTGAAATCGATGAATATCCGAACAATCGTGATCAAGTTAGAGAACGGGATCAATCAACAGTTGGTGCGCGACTACCTGATCAAGGCCAAGCAACAGGTCATGCAAGACAAGCGCAATGCTGCCTTGCAAATTTATTTTGATGTCGATCCCTTATAAAAAGACCTTCTCTTGTTGTGGGAGGAATCTATTTCTCTTTTTCCTTTTTCGTTTCTTCCGTCTTCAACTCCGGGTATTGGATCCTAGTATGGTAAATGGCTTTCAGCCTTTCGATAAGCACTTGCTTGGCCTGCGCGATGTCCCGGAACGTGATCGGGCATTCCTTGAACGCACCGTCTGCCACTTGCTGGTCGATCAGCTTGTTGACAAGATTGCTGATCGACTCTTCCGTGTACTCCGGGAGCGACCGTGATGCGGCCTCCACCGTGTCTGCCATCATCAGGATGGCTTGCTCACGGGTGAACGGGTTCGGTCCAGGATAGGTGAAGATGCTCATGTCAATATCCTCGTCTGGATGGTCGTTCTTGTATTTAATGTAGAAATACTTGGCAATACCGTGTCCATGGTGGGTGAGGATAAAGTCCTTGATGATATTCGGAAGGTTCGCCTTTTCTGCCAATTTGATGCCTTCGGTCACATGACCGATGATAATCTGCGCGCTCTCTTTATAGCTCATGTTGTCGTGTGGGTTTACTCCTGCCTGGTTTTCCGTGAAGAACACGGGATTGGCCATCTTCCCAATGTCGTGATACAAGGCACCTGTACGTACCAGTAGGCTGTTTGCCCCAATCTTATTAGCTATCTCAGCCGCCAAGTTGCCTACGGTAATACTATGTTGGAAGGTTCCAGGTGCTACCTCACTCAAGTTTCGGAGCAAGCCTTTGTTTGTATTGGCCAACTCAAACAGGGTAACGTTCGAGATAAACCCAAAAGCCTTTTCGATCAAATACATTAGCGGATAAGCCAATAACAGGAAAATACCGTTGATGGCGAAGTAGGTATACATGCTCGCGTCCAGCTTCGTGATGTCATTGTTCTGCATCATCTGCAATGAGAAATAAACGATGCCGCTGGCTACTGTGACCAAGATCGCCGTTTTGAATACCTGTGCTCGGTTGGACAATTCCCTTAGTGAGTAGATAGCCACCAATCCTGCTGCTAATTGCACGATGATAAATTCATATTGGTATTTGACGGCGGCTGCACAGATCAGGATCATCGTGCAATGTGCGATGAAGGCCGTCCGTGAGTCCATGAACACACGGATGAAGATCGCTGCCATCGCAAAGGGAATGATGTAAATGTTGAAGAAGTTGTGCGACATCATCAGGGATACTAAGATCGGGAAGATCGTGATGAGGGCATAGAGCATCAAGATACTCCTCGACTTGCGGAAATAGTCTCTGCGGAATAGTGCTAAATATTCCGTAAAGAGCACCATCAGGATCGTGACATAGATAATTTGCCCGATGATGGTGGAGGTAATCTCCGCACTGGTCGCGCTCCTTCTCTTCATCTCTTTCTCAAAGGATGACAAGACGCGGTAGTCGTAGTCGTTGATGATCTCACCACGGTCGATCACTTTCTGCCCGCTCATCACCATGCCACTTGCGATGGGGATACTGCTCAGCAGGTCGTTCCGTTCTGTCTCGCTGCGGTCTTTGTCATAGATCAGGTTGGGTTTAATGTAGTCGTTCAAGTTGCAACGCTGCAAGATCTGTCGCTGTGCCCCGAGCTTTTCGTCCATAAACAACTTCTCGTAGGCACCGATGGTGGAATAGATGCATCCAATCTCGATGCTTTGCGCACTCTTTCCGGTCACCACCCTGATTAAATTCGTGGAATCCTTGAAGATCTCATTGTATTCCGGTGTCGTCATGATCCCTGCTTGGTACAACCGGTGCAGCCGGTCGGCAATGACCGCCACGTACCCCTTAGGCAGTCCAGGAATGCCAGCATGGTAGTCGGTCAGGAATTTCCCGATCTCCTGGCCCTCCACTTTAGCATTGTAGTTGTAGTAAGGCTGGAATTCTTCCATCAGGGAATCCTGTTCCGCCTTGATCGCCTCATCTGTCTTGTAGACCGGGAAATCGAATTTTGCGATGAAGGAACCATACATCCATGGCTTCCCTATATCATAGTGGAAACGAGTCTCTTCATTCCTCGGAAGAAACCAAACGATGAGCACTACCGAGATGAGAATCAGGCCGGTACGTGTCAGTAAGTTACGCCAATAATGGCCTTCTGATGTGTTGAAATTCCTCATTTTATGTCCTATTGATCAGAATACTTTGCGAAAATACTAAAAAAAATGCTCAATACTGAAAAAAATATAGTAATTTTGCACAAAATATAATCTTATCTTCATTTATTTGGGAATGTCAGAAAGGAAAGTAAGGGTGCGCTTTGCACCAAGTCCTACGGGACCATTGCACATTGGAGGCGTTCGTACCGCATTATATAATTATCTCTTCGCACGGCAGCATGGGGGAGAACTCGTGTTTAGAATAGAGGATACGGATTCCCATCGGTTTGTGCCAGGTGCTGAGGAATATATTCTTGAGTCTTTTAAATGGTTGGGAATCAAGTTCGACGAGGGTGTCAGTTTCGGGGGCTCTCATGGTCCTTATCGCCAGAGCGAACGCAGGAAAATCTATCAGGAATATGTCCGGCAACTGTTGGATGCAGGGAAGGCTTATGTTGCTTTCGATACTCCGGAGGAATTGGAGACCAAGCGCAATGAGATCAAGAATTTCCAATATGATGCGCATACTCGCTTGCAGATGCGCAACTCCCTGACCCTTCCTACAGGTGAAGTGCAGAAAATGATCGACGACGGGGAACAGTATGTCGTCCGCTTTAAAGTGGAACCTGGCGTGGAGGTACATGTCCATGACCTGATTCGCGGGGATGTCTGCATCAAGAGTGATATCTTGGATGACAAGGTTCTCTATAAGAGCGCAGATGAGTTGCCTACTTACCACTTGGCCAATATCGTGGATGACCACCTGATGGAGATCACCCATGTGATCCGAGGCGAGGAGTGGTTGCCGAGCGCGCCTTTGCATGTGCTCCTCTACCAAGCTTTTGGATGGGAAGATACCATGCCTCAATTCGCCCATCTGCCACTTTTGCTGAAACCGGAAGGAAAGGGCAAGTTGAGCAAACGTGACGGTGACAGGCTCGGGTTCCCGGTATTCCCATTGGAATGGGAGGACCCGAAGACAGGCGAAGTATCGCATGGCTACCGTGAGAGCGGATATTTCCCAGAGGCAGTGATCAACTTCTTGGCCTTGTTAGGATGGAACCCGGGCACGGAACAGGAGATTTTCTCTTTGGAAGAGCTCGTGAAGGCTTTTGACATCTCTAAGTGTTCTAAGTCAGGGGCGAAGTTTGATTATCAGAAAGGCATTTGGTTTAACCACGAGTATATCCTCCGCAAGAGCGACCAGGAGATTGCGAAGCTTTTTGCCCCTATTGTCGCTAACAATGGCGTTGACGAGAGCATGGAACGGATCACGCGTGTGGTGTCATTGATGAAAGACCGCGTGAACTTTGTGAAAGAGCTCTGGCCGTTGTGCTCTTTCTTCTTTATCGCGCCTACCTCGTATGATGAGAAGACGGTGCGGAAGCGCTGGAAAGAGAACTCTGCCCAAGTGATGACAGAACTGTCTGAGGTGCTCAAGAACATGAGTGATGAGGATTTCGCCGACGTGGAGAAGTCGGAAGAGATCGTCAAGGCCTGGGTAGAAGAAAAGGGATATAAGCTCGGTGACGTCATGAACGCATTCCGCTTGGCTCTTGTCGGGATCGGCAAGGGACCGGGAATGTTCGATATATCCTCTTTCTTGGGAAAGGAGGAAACGCTCAAACGCTTGCAGACCGCTATTAACGTGCTTCATTCATGAACCATAATCAAGGGTATTGTGATTTATAATATTGCCATCTACATGTATTTATGGGGCGTAGCTGTTTACAGCTTGTTCAATAAAAAGGTGAGAAAGATGTGGCGTGGGGAACGTCAGGCTATTTCCATCCTAAAAAAGAATGTAGATCCTACGGCAAAATATATCTGGGTGCATGCTGCTTCGTTAGGGGAGTTTGAGCAAGGACGCCCTATCATTGAGCGTATCCGCCAGGATCACCCGGAATACAAGATCCTGTTGACGTTCTTCTCGCCGTCGGGCTATGAGGTGAGGAAGAACTATCCGGGGGCAGATATCATCTGTTACCTGCCCTTGGACACGATTCGGAATGCCCAACGCTTCCTGCGAGCCGTCCGCCCTTGCATGGCGTTCTTCATCAAGTATGAGTTTTGGTATAATTACCTGCATATCCTCAAGCATCGACATGTCCCGGTGTACAGTGTCTCCAGTATCTTCCGACCAGAGCAGGTGTTTTTCCAATGGTATGGGAAATCTTATGGAAAGGTGCTGCATTGCTTCACGCATTTCTTTGTTCAGAACCAGGTGAGCCAGGATCTCTTGGCAAAGCTCGGCATCACGAATGTCACGATTACTGGAGATACGCGCTTCGACCGTGTCTTGCAGATCAAGGCGGCGGCCAAGCAACTGCCGATCGTGGAAGCGTTTCGGCAAGATGGTCCTGTGTTTGTGGCGGGGTCCAGCTGGCCACCTGATGAGGAAATCTTCATCCCTTTCTTCAATGAGCATAAGGACTGGAAACTGATTATCGCCCCGCATGTGATTGGTGAGGATCACTTGAAGCAGATCATGGAGCTGTTAGACCGCAAAACGGTGCGCTATACGCAGACAACCCCGGAGGAGGCTGCCCAAGCTGAATGCCTGATCATCGATTGCTTTGGCTTGCTGTCCAGTATTTACCATTATGGGGAGCTGGCTTATGTCGGTGGGGGATTCGGCGTTGGCATCCATAATGTCTTGGAAGCCGCGGTGTGGGATATCCCCGTTATCTTTGGACCGAACAATAAGCGCTTCCAAGAGGCACAAGGTCTCTTGGCTTCCCAAGGCGGACGCGAGATCAACGATAGGGAGTCCTTCCGTCGTGTCATGACAACGTTTATGAAGGATTCTACGGCTTTGTCGGACGCAGGTACACAGGCGGGTCGGTTCGTGAACGGGCTTTCCGGTGCCACGGACAAGATCCTTCAGTTTGTCTTTCCTCTGGCCAAGCCCTGACCTTCAGCCCAAGGCAGGCTCTGTGACCGCATGCTTGCGATCAGCGGCTATCGATAAATATCCTCTTTCTTGAGTTCTATGACCTTGCCGTATGTGTTGAGTTCCGTAAGGTTTAATGTCTTCGGGTTACCGATGACCATCAGGATTCTTGGGCGACCTTTCACGTTCTTTTCGTAGAAATCCTGTAAGTCCTTGATGCCTAAAGGCTTGATGGCTGCCAACAAGCTTTTCCCTATGTCTTCTGTATATCCTGCCGCACGGGCATTGGCGATATAATTCCCTATATTCCTGAAGTTGGGGTAGCTGTTGTTTTCCGTGTTGATGAACGCCTGTTTGGCAGCCGCTATATTGCTTTCCCTAATGGGCATGTTGGAAAACAGGCTGTCCAAGACCTTCAAGGCAAGCATCGACTTGTCAGCCTGGGTGCCCAATCGACCCATGAAGGCGGTCAGTCCGTTGGGGTGTCGGGTGAGGGAAGGATAGATGCTATTGCCGTAAGCATAATAGGCGAATGCCCGGAATTCCCTGATCTCTTGGAACATCACTGATGACATGCCCCCTCCGAAATAATGACTCCAAAGCGACTGTCGGGCTCTTGCCTCCATGTTCGGCGCGGCGGGCAGTGCCTGATAGGCGAGGATGACATTCTGACGGGCATTGGGAACCTCGTAAAGGTAGACCGCAGGTTGGTCATAGGTCATGAAGGGGCGATCCATCTCCTCGAAAGGCTTGTCGATGCGTTCTAAGGGGAGATAGTCGCGGATGCCTGTTGCCACGTCTGCCACTGAGCATGTCCCACTATAGACGAAATCGGCTTGGTATCTCTGGATGTCTTTGAAGAGGGCAATGAGATCTTCTCCTTTCATCTTCTTAAGGGCTTGGACGGGCAATTTCCTGATGTAATTGGATTGATTGCCGTACTGGATCTTTTCCAAGACGGCAGTAGCGATGCTTGTGTTGTCCTTGAAGAATGTCTTTTCAGCGAGCTTTTCCGATTTGATGAGGTCTTTCATCATCTTCTTGTTCGCCTTCGGATGGAGCATGATCTGTTGGAGCAGAGCCAGGGAGGGGATGAAATTCTTGTCAAACCCGCAGAGCGTAATCGTGAAGCTCTGGCTCCCTACTTGGAAGTTGAGCGTTGCCCCTAACGCTTGGAGGGAGCGATAGAACGCAGTCTTGGACAGTTTTTCCGTGCCAATGGATGACAAGTAGTCGGCAACGGCTTGGAGCCGATTGTCCTGCCATGTCCCCCTGCGGTAGATGATGTCCAAACGGAAGAGGTCGTTGACGGGGTTCCCGACGGCATACAGTGTGGCTTTCTCCCCTAACGACAAGGATGCGGCATCTTTCTCGAAGTCGACGAATCTGGGTTCTTGCGCTTGGAAAGGCATTTTCTCCAACTGCTGTGCATAGGCGGATTTCTTGCCTGTATTCTTGGGCTTGACCGGTGTATATCCGGGTTGGGAGACCTTGTCCTTCGGGTATTTGCCGAATTTCTTCTCTATTTTCAGGTAGTTTTGCCCGAGATAGTGGGAGGCGACGCGCATGATGTCTGCCTTTGTCACCGCCTGTATCCTCTGCGGTCGTGCCAAGATGTCTTCCCATGGGATCTCATGTGAGAAGGCACTCATCAGCAGTTCCTTCCTCGTTACTATCTTCTCCAGTCCATTTTCCAACTTCCTGACTTGGGCCAACTTCAGTGCTTGGAGGGTAGAGTCGGAGAACGCTCCCTGCTGTAGCTTCCGGATCTGCTCCCTGCACAAGCGGTCTGCCTTTTTCTTCGACCCGAAGGGAAGGTTCGGGATGAAGCCGAAGCCAGCCAGTCCGGTGTATTTGAAGTGATAGGTGAGGGCTTTTGCCATCATCACCTTGTTCTCATTCTCAAGGGAGTCGAGCAGTCCTGTCTCGTCATCGTTGGAGAGAAGGAGCATGGCTAATTGGAAGGCTTCATAGTCTGGATCCGTTTCTGCAGGCGTGCGATAGATATATCCAGCAGCCTTGACCACGGGAATGGGCAACTTGAGCTTCAGGTCCTTCGTCCCATCCAGGGGCTGTGGATGGACAATGGGTCGTGCGGGGACTGGTCCGCTCTTGATTCTCCCAAAGGTCTCTCTCAGCAGAGGCATGATGGAATCAGCCCGGAAGTCACCGGAGAGGATCAGTCCCATGTTCCCAGCCACGTAGTATTTGTCATAGAAATCCTTCATCTGTATCTGACTGGGGTTCTTCAAGTTCTCTGTGCTGCCGATGATAGGGTATTGGTAAGGTGTCCCTGCAAAGATTTGCCGTTGCCCTTCCTCCAACGCACCCATACCCATCTGGTCGGCATACATGTTCTTCTCCTCATAGACGGTCTCTAATTCTCCTTGGAAGAGTCGGATGACAGGGTCTATCAGGCGTTCACTATTCAGCTCGCACCATTGCCGGATGTATTGCGGAGAGAAGTAATTATAGAAGATGGTCTCGTCGAACGAGGTCATAGCGTTCAGTCCTGTCCCTCCGTACGTGGTGATGAGATTCTGGAATTCGTTAGGGATGGCATATTCCCCAGCCTTGATGCTGAGTTGGTTGATCCTCCTTTGGATATTCCGTCTGGCTGTCGCGTCTTTTGTCTTCCCTAATTGCTCATATTGGTTGGCGATGGAGTCCAACCACGGTTTTTCCTTTTGGTAGTCTATGGTACCAATTTTCTGTGTGCCCTTGAACAAGAGATGCTCGAAGTAATGGGCGATACCCGTGTTCGGGCAGTCGTTGGCGCCAGCCCTGACGACAACGGCTCCATAGACCTTTGGCGTGCTGTGGTCTTCGTTGAGCCATATGGTCATCCCATTGGGCAAGGTCCTGACCGTCACGCTTTGCAGGTTCTGGGCTGCGATGGAGAACGAGGCGACGGCAAACAGGAGCAGCCCGATCAGGATTCGTTTCATGAGATCAAGGCGTTGATTGTGTTCTTGACCCTTTCTGTAGAGGTATAGTCGAGCGTGCCTTCATCCGCATCTTGGGCACCCATGTATACTTCAGGATTGATGTATTCCATCTGGCTGTGTACCGGCAGTCGTGCCGAGAAATGGTATTCGTGGATATCCGTTGCCTCATAGATTTGTCGGATATTCTTTTCATTGACCCCACATCCAGCTAAGAGCGTGATCCTTCCTTGCGCTTGTTCTTGGAGTTGCTTGAGCAAGGGGATGCCTTGTGCAGCATTAGGTTGTTGACCAGAGGTCAGGATGCGGTTGACCCCTAAGCCGACCAGTTGTTCCAAGGCTTGCCTTGGGTCCTTGCAGCGGTCGAAGGCACGGTGGAAGGTAACGCTCATGCCGCGGGCATGTTCCATCAATTGTGCGTTGGCATCGAGGTCGATGCCGCCATCTTTCCTGAGGCATCCGAAGACAACGCCGTCGGCACCTAAGTCCTTGGCTATGTCAATGTCGGCAATCATCCGCTCGATCTCCAAGGGAGTATAGAGAAAATCACCGCCCCGGGGACGAATGATCACATGCAGGCGTGTGCGGGTCAGCACGCGCCTTGCCACCTTGATCTCACCGTATGAGGGCGTTGTCCCCCCTTCCGGGATCCCAGCACATAGTTCTACACGGTCTGCACCGCCCTCTTGGGCAGCCAGACAACTCTCTACGCCATTGGCGCAAATCTCAAATTGGAAGTCTTTTCGGTTCATCCTTGCAAAGATAAGGCAAAGCAAGGGGATTTCAAAATAAAATGGATGATATTTTCATTCGCATTTGCCCTGGGAACAGGAGGTAAGGTGGAGAATTGCAGGAGATAACCTTTTAGCCTCTGTTAGATAACCTTTTGAACGCCAAAAGGTGACCTTTCGTGAGCCGAAAGATCACCTCTTGCAAATGGGGTGACTATGCCTGATATTACTTCACACTGTTTGATTTGTTATTACTGAATTGGTTTACATCTTTTTTACTTGCTTCCTGAAAAGCTTTACTCTTCCA
>ONBG01000051.1 GCA_900316015.1 uncultured Prevotella sp.
AAAGGACTGTAAACTTATCCGGAACGTAGCGAATAAACGTGACAACCCATTTAGTTATTAACATCAGAAGTTGTCAACTAAATCCAGTAAACTACACCTCACACGACCATCTCCAACCTCCTATTTTCCAAAAGGTTATCTCCCGTCTCTTGAAAGGTCATCTCCTGCCTCCCAAAAGGTTATCTCCAATGAGACAAAAGGTTATCTCCTGCAAAGCCACCTGGCACCCATCCCATCGGTTTTTATTTTGTCCTTTTTTGCATTGAAAAGGTCTTTTCCTCCATCTGATCACAAATTAATGGACATTTCCCTTGGAATTACATAAAAAAAAACTAACTTTGTCCCGGAAATTAGAAACATTGTATGATGAAAAAGATTCTCATCCTAACTGTTGCCGTTCTATCGGCACTCTCCATTCAAGCACAAAAGAAGTCTTTATTGGATTATCAGGAAATCCAGTTGGGCACGTACGCAGACGGAAAACCCTTCCTCTGCCATTTCATTTCCACCGACGGGGAACTGAAAAGGTTTACCTTCGTCTCCGACCAGCATCTACTGCTCATTGGTGACAAGCGGGGAAACAAGTTATACGACACGGAAACGTGTGAGGAAATCGCACAGCCCAATTTCAAGAACCAGCAGCTCGCACAAATTAATAGGAAGGGATTCCTGGTCTATTCCCCAGGGAAGATGTTCTCATTCCGTTACGGACAGCCGACCTTCTTCAACTATAAGGGTGAGAAAGTATGGACCAGCAAGGATGAGTTTCTTATCGGCAACAGGTCTTCCGATGTGGCGATCTGTGTGGGAAACAGAAGAGGTGACCTGCTCAATGCCTATGAACTGTCGACCGGCAAGCCGCTTTGGAGCAAGACCATCACGGGGAAAAAGCACGATCTTACGGCTGACGTTTACTACGATGTGGCAGATAAGCGTATACTCTATCTCAAGGGCGACAGCCTCATCCGACTGAACACCGTCACTGGCGATACCCTTCGCCATGCCTTTACTGCGGGTATCAAGGAACCCACGAAATCGATCTTCAGCTTTGCCAAGGTGAGAACCACCCTTCCCAGCAGGGATTTCACGCAGGAAGCCATCGGCTCCGCCGGTATGAGCGGCATCCTCACCGGCACCCACAGCAATATCATCTTCTCGGGAGACAGTCTGTTTGTTGCAGACGCTGAACATCTCTACTGCCTTGACAAGGACCTGAAGGAAAGATGGGTAGCCGACCTTCCTGCAGAATGCGGCTCCAAGTCGACCATCAAAATATTCGGAAACCAGATCCGCATGCAGAACTATGGCATAGCGTTCCAAAACTTGGTCGTCGGCAGATGCGGCCGTTCTTTTGCGGCTACCTTTGACAGGAATACAGGGAAGCAGCTCTCATTGGAGATGCTTGACATCAAGAAAAAGGTGATTGGAGGACTAATGGTGAAAGGCAGGACATACTGGCAGACCGACAACCAGTTCTTTTACAACGAAGAAGGAGACAGCACGATCCATGAGATAGCATGGAAGCCCAATACCACGCGCTCCCCCCAGGAAACCCATCCCAACTACATGATCTGCGATACAGTAGGAATCGTCAAGGATGGCACCTTTCAATACGTGATTACAGACAAGGAACAGCTCGTGGTGGAAGTCTATGGACAGGACGTCAACGTGATCAAGATGGATGGAAGTTGCGAACGTATCCCGGCAGACAGCGTCTATCTCTCCGATGGGAACGATGTTTATTCCACCAATAACATCGGAGAAGAAGCCAATACCTTCATCATTGTCGACCCAGACACACGCAAGGTAGAATGTACCTTACACCTAAAAGGAAAGGTATCACGGGACAAAGCGGGCAACATCTACGTCCTGACCAAGCAAGGAGTAGGGTTCCATAAGAAAGGATAGATCAGGACATGCCGATTCTCTTGACCTGGCTCTCGAACTCGTCCCTGTTTTCCTTCGCTCCGTTTTTCACCCTTGCCCGATAGCTATAGATCGTGTTGACAGAATAATGCAGGAACTCCGCGATCTTGGCACTGTCCTCAATGCCTAAGCGGATGAGGGCGAAAATACGGATTTGCGTGGGCAATCCCTTGGCCTTATCCAACGGAATCCGCTCTTCTGGGCGCAAGAGTGCATTGAAATCCTCTACAAAATGAGGGAAGAGATGCAAGAATGCCGAGTCGAAATTCTCATAAAGCTCGACCAATTCCTTTTCCTGGTCATCCTGGCTCTTCGTCTCCTCGAATAATTGTTGGTACTCATGGTTCTTGACTTTCCGATGGACGAGCTTACGGAAGTCATTTTGCCGATCGATATATTGTGAGCAAAGGCGCATGAAACGCCCCACATACTCTTCCTTCATGCGGTTTGCCTGCGACAGTTCCGTATTCAAGCTATGCAGTTCTGCATTAGCCGTCGTCAGGTTAGCATTCAACTCCGAGAGCTGTTGGTTGCTTCGATGCAACTGATCCCTTGCCTCAGAAAGCTTTTTCCGCTGTCGGTTGATATAAAAGATCGTCGCAAGGAGCAGGACGACCAGCACACCTATGGCCATGATCCCCGACCTTAGCTGGTTATTCCTCTTGTTCAACTGAAGCTGATAATTTTCGTTGACCGAAGAGAGAATAGGCGAAATCTGCCAGCTTCGAAGCCGGGTCGTGTAGATTTGGGAGCAGTTCCACGCGAACTGGATATACCGATGTGAGCGTTCCATGTCCCCTTGCTCACGCAAGATATTGGCAACCTCCCACATGGCACCTTGGTCCATCACTGCATTCTTGATGTCGCAGATGGCAGCCTTCAGCATCCAATACTGACGCTCTTCCTTTTTATTCATCTTTCCATAATCATCAGCACGGTAGAAAGCCACAATAGCAAAATCGCGATCCGTATCCTTTAGGCCCCTCATCCGCATGTCATTGTAATGGAGAGCCGCCTTGAGATCCTTGGCTTTCATTGCCCTTTGTTCCTTTCTTTGCAGGCAATAATCAAACTGAGGAGAGGCATTCTTGAACAACAGGTCATCGTATGCATCTTGCCGACGGTAATACTCCTGCTTCAATGACGGCACCTTACAATAAAAAGCAAGTTCTCCATACACATGGGAATAAGCCTTATCATACTCCGCCAACCTTTCCGGAGAGGTAGGGACATGGGATAGACTGCCTAAGAAGTCCAAGGCTTCCACATACAGACCCGTGGAAGAGCACTGATAAGCCATAGCCACCTTGCATGCATCGGTCAACGACTGGTCTTTCATCTCCTGCGCAAGATGAAGGCACCGGCTAACATATGCCAAGGCAGAGTCGCTCTTATAGGAACGGTATTCCTCAAAGATACTCTTGCATAGATAGTATTTCTCACGGGAATCTTGGGTTAAGGAAAGCTTCCCAACCAACCTCTGGATGGAATGTTCCTTGGCTGCCACATACTCCTGCGTATGAGAGATCGCATCATCCAACTGCTTGTACAGGGAAGTCAATTGGGCATGCCCCCAGACACACGAAGTCATGAACATCAAAACGATAAGTCTCCATCTTTGTTTCATTTGTCAAGGTTTAGGTTCAATACTGCAAAAGTAATGATTTTTTTCAAGAATTGCAAAGTTAGCGACCTGATCTTTTGCTTTTTTCTGCAAGCGGGAGGATTCCCACTCCTTCCCCGATCCATCAGCCTTAGGATCATCCCAAAAGAAGGAGAAAGCCATCAGCTCTCCCCTTCTCACAATCCTATTTACCTCACTTGAAAACAAACACGCTATCTTACACTCATTCTAATGTAAAAGAGACTTTTGAAGTGATGTGGTCTGAAGCATCTCCAACGAGCGCCTCGAAGTCTCCAGGCTCCGCCTTCCATGCGTGGGCGCTCTCGTCGAAGAAGCTCAAGGCATCCTTTCCAATCGTGATCGTGACATCCCTACTTTCCCCAGGCTGGAGGAATACCTTCCTGAAGCCTTTCAACTCTTTGTAAGGACGGTCTACGCTCGACTGGACATCATGGACGTAGAGCTGTACTACCTCTGCACCAGCCCTCGTTCCCGTGTTCCTCACCTTGACGGTAAAAGAGATGCTGTCGTTGGCTTGGATACGCTTCTTGTCGGCTTGAACCGGGGAGATCTGGAACCGGGTATAGCTCAATCCATGCCCAAAAGCAAACAAAGGACGGATCTTCATCTTGTCTATCCAACGATAACCGACATAGATTCCTTCCTTATATTCCTCATCGATGATATGATGGTCGGGTCGCCATACTCCTGGGAAGGCATTCAAGGCATGCGCTCCCACGTCCTGGAGAGAAGCATACCAAGTAAAGGGCAGTTTCCCTGAAGGATTGGCATCGCCACAAAGGACCGCAGCCAAAGCCTCTCCTGACTCAGAGCCTGCATACCAAGCCTGCACGATACCTGCCACCTGGTCTTTCCAAGGCATTGCCACTGCATTCCCTGAAATATTGACATAGACAAGGTTCTTGTTGACCTTTGCAAGTGCCCTGATCAGCTGATCCTGACCGTAGGGCAGACCATATTCCTTACGGTCCCTACCCTCGCAGTCCTGATATTCACTTTTGTTGAGTCCCCCGATGAAGATGACATAGTCGGCTCCCTTTGCCTTTTGGATGGCCTCCTCTGTCAACGCTGCAGCGGAACGACTTTCATAGAGACTTTGCTTGGCCTTCACCCCATTGTAAGAACCTGTGGTATCCCCAACATACCCACGGGCATAGTCGACCTGCACCTTGTCACCCAAGCGAGCCTTCAACCCCTCAAGGGGAAGGATTTCCTTCTGTACTTTCAAAGAAGAGGAGCCCCCTCCCACGGTCATCATCTTCACAGCGTTCTCACCAACGACGAGAATCCGCTTGGCGCGGTCGACCTTGATCGGCAGCACCTGATGGCGGTTCTGCAGCAGGACAATACCTTCTTCAGCGATCTGCTTGGCTGCTGCATAGTGGCTCTCTGAGCAAAGGAAGCCCCGTCCACGGTGAGGATTCATCGTCGTACGGTAGTAAAGGAGAAGGATACGGCGCACTTTCTCGTCTAACTCACGGGTTGTCAACTTACCTTCCTTGATCAGTTTCTTATAAGGATCTGCCAGGAAATAGTGGCTATAGGCATTGCTCTCTCCCTTCGTTAAGCCGTTGGTCCATGTGCCAAACTCCATGTCCAATCCATTTTTCACGGCTTCCTCAGTGTTATGGCAGCCCCCCCAATCACTCACAACGACGCCGTCGAATCCCCATTCACCTTTCAGGATCTTGTTCAAGGTAATGGCATTATGACAGTTATGCTGGTTATGGTAGAGGTTATAAGCACCCATCACTGCCCAGGCATGCCCTTTCTGGACTGCCGCCTTGAACGCCGGGAGGTAGATCTCATACAAGGCACGGTCGCTGACAATGACATTCACCTGATGGCGATAGTTCTCATCATTGTTCAGGCAAAAGTGCTTGACGCAGGCGGAGACGCCTAAGTCCTGCAGTCCTTGTACATAGGGAACGACCATCGTGGACGAAAGGAAAGGATCCTCGCCCATATACTCGAAGTTGCGACCACCCAAAGGTGTTCTATAAATATTGACACCAGGTCCTAAGATCATGTCCTTGTTGCGATACCGAGCCTCCTCTCCTAAGCTATGGCCATACAAATAGGACAAGGATGGGTTAAAAGTGGCGGCAAGACAGGTAAGGGCGGGGAATGCCACACAGGAGTCATTCGTCTGCCCAGCCTGTTCCCACTCATCCCAAAGCACTTCAGGGCGCACGCCATGAGGTCCGTCATCCGTCCAGAAGTCGGGGAAGCCCAACCGCTTGACCCCTGCTGCAGAGAATTTGCTTTGGGCGTGCAAGACCGCGATTTTCTCATCCAAAGTCATTCGGGACAAGGCATCGTCAATGCGCTGCGACACGGGTTTGCTCATGTCTAAATATATGGGTAAGGTCTGGGCTGAAGCCATCAGGCTTGCAACCCCAAGGAGTGATGCTACGATAATTCTTTTCATTTCCGATGATTTGTATGCTGGATTCCTAATCCAATAGATTGAATATAACTTGTTTGTGGGACGCAATTCTCAAATTTTGTCGCTTCAAGGAATTGCTTCAAGAGTTGACGAGCCTTCGCTTGGTCAGGACGGGCTTCCCGCCATTCCTTGAAGGAGGTACGAGGGGTCTCAGAGAACTTGACGATCACGCTGTCCCAACCTTCTGGCTTATGAAAGGCCACCATACAAGAACCCTCAATTTTCTTGTAAGGCCAAAAGGTATAACCGATATTTTGGTCACGAAGGACACGACACATCTTAGCCTGCCACTCGTCTGTGTTATGCCCGGTCTCGCCCATATACATGGGGAGACCGGTCTTATTCCTGAATGCGATATAGTCGTTGATTGCCTCTGAAGTAGGCTCGCCACCATATCGATGGCAAGTATACATGATATTGTCATCGAATTTCCAGTCGGAGAACATATAGAAGTCACTATTCCATCGCGCTCCTCCTAAGATGACGATATGGTTCCTATCGACTTTCCTGATAGCGGCAACAGCTTTCTTATATAAAGGTTCCAGCTTCTTATTTAACGTTTCCTTATTCTCAAAGTAATGGGCAATAGGCTCATTCATCAGTTCATAGCCAAGCACCGTAGGCTCATTGGCAAAATGCGCTGCGATCTTCTGCCATATCTCACAAAATCGCTGCTGGCTTCTCTCACTCTCGAAGAGCCAAGGATAACCGTATCCATCATCGATATTATCACCAGTCTGTCCACCGGGACAATCATGCATGTCTAAGATCACATACAGATGGTTAGCCTTGCACCATGAAACGACATCATCCATCCGCTTAAACCCATCTTGATGATTGGTTAATCCCATATAATCCTCATCCGTGAAGAGCTTGTAATGAAAGGGAAGTCGAATCGTATTCGCGCCTGTGGAAGCGATAAAGTCAATGTCCTTGCGGGTAATATAATTGTCCTTGAACGCTTTCCAGAAATCAGCCGCGAAATCTGGGCCCACCATCTGGCATATCATCTCATGGATCATCCATTCACAATTGGTCTTGCTAAAGCCGAACATATATCCCTCTGGGTTCAGCCAATTCCCAAGATTCGTGCCTACAATGAATAACTTTTGACCGTTGGGCTGAACCAAGTCCTGTCCTTGGACATGGACAAAACGTCGTTGAGACCATGTGCAAAGTCCAAGGCAAAGACTCAGACAAAGAATTATAAAACGCAATTTACTCATAGATCCGATACCTTAATAGTCGTTTTGCTTCAACCCACCTTTCGATGCCTCTATCTCGTTTTGAGGGATCGGGAGGTACTTCTTGCTCTCCGTCCACTGGATACGCTCGGGGATTCCTACGACATCGTATGCTGTCTTGGCCTTATTCAAGACCTTCCCGCCCCCAGGTTTCAGCACTTCTGCGGCTTTTCCAAAGCGGATCAGGTCATAATAGCGCTTCCCTTCTCCTACAAACTCAAGTCGGCGTTCATTCAATAGGTTATCTAAGGTAGCCGTGATAGGCTTGACGCCCGCGCGGTCACGCACCATCTTGAGGTACAAGTCGGCCTTTCCCTGATCTCCAGTGCGAAGTGCCAGCTCGGAAGCATTCAGCAATGTCTCTGCATAACGATAGATACGCTGATTGTTATCCCATCCTAAATCAGAAGTACCAGCACCCGTATTCCCACCAATACGGCCCAAATACTTCCTTAGGAAAAGTCCTGTATTCTGATAACGCCCTCCGTAAGAAACCTTGATTCCTTTGGCAGCATTGTCAGCAATGTACTTTGTCATGCAGAGGATGCCACCATCACGACGCTGGTCGCCATCTTCATACTGATCGTAGACTTCCTTTGAGATGTCGCAGAAGCCCCAACCGCTTACATAATCAGGTGAACCGGAAAGACCATCCACGCCAATCAAGGCTGGGACAACAGTTCCACCCGGATTATTGGCTGATCCCCATGAGCGGATAGATCCCTGGGAATAATAATCAATCTCAAAGATCGATTCATCACACCACTCATTTTTTTGGTCCCAGATGGACTGGAAGTCGGGCATCAGCTGATACTTTCCTGAATGGATAATCTGCTCCATATATCCCAATGCCTTTGAATAACGTGACTCATCCTTCTGGTACATCACCCAATCCGCATACAGCATCATGGCAAAGGCCTGTGTGGCATGCCCTGAACGGGCAGCGGTCTCCTTCATCGGAAGGACATTCTGATCAATGACACTTTCCAAAGTAGCAATGACTTTCGAATAGATCTCGTCATGAGACAGCTGATCTGCCAAGTAAGGATACTCAAGATTCTTGTCCGCATAGTAAGGAACATTGCCCCAGAACTTCCACAGCTGGAGGTAATAGAAAGAACGTAAGGTCTGTGCCTCAGCCACATAATACTTCTTCTGGGCATCCGTGATGCCATTGCCTGCCTCCTCACAATCCATGACAATCCGGTTGCAACGGTTGATACCAGAATAACTTGTTGTCCAAGCTCCCGAGAAATTCATCAGAGAGGTTGACTTATATTGCGAGGCAAGATGGATTTCCGCCTGGTCGCTGGTAGAACCTCCACCCACATAGACATCATCACCCTGTGCGTCGCTTACCAGGAACAGAGGGCACCATCCACTGAAATAATCATACCATTGCAATGGATTGTAAGCTGCAGTCACTGCCTCGTCAATGTGTGCTGATGTCGTGTAATAGCCATTGAGAGGCACGCTGCTGGCGGGTTCTGTAGAAAGGAAATCATCCCCACAAGAGGTCGCCATGACCATCAGGGCGGAGATAGCAACCATATTGAATATCTTTATCTTTTTCATATTAAGTCGTTTTTAGAATTTAATATTTGTACCGATAGTGAATGTACGCACCTGTGGATAGTAGCCACGATCGATTCCAGACTGAGTGCCATAGGAGATCTCTGGCTCCATGCCTTTATAGGAAGTGATCGTCAGAAGGTTTTCTGCTGCGACATAGAGCCGCAAGCTCTTGATGAACACTTTCTTCGTCAGCGTGGAAGGAAGGGTATAGCCTAACTGAATGTTCTTCAAGCGTAGGTAAGAGCCATCCTTGACATACAGGTCTGAGGCCCGGTAATTATCATTGGCGTTTGTCCAGGTGAAGCGAGGAATAGAATTGCTCGTCCCCTCACCATGCCAACGGTCCATCATTTCCTTAGGTAGGTTCACATAACGGAGGTCAAGTCGGCGGGTAGCGTCAAAGATATCATTGCCAATGCTACCTGCCCACAGCATGCTCAGGTCGAAGCCTTTATAGGAAGCAGTCAGGCTCATGCCGTATGTCCAGTCGGGATCTCCCTTACCGATCTTTGTCTTATCCGAGGAATCGATCACTCCATCGCCATTATAATCTACGAAGATGACATCGCCAGGCTGTGCATTCGGCTGCAATTTCTCTCCCTTTGAATTGACATAGTTTGCTACTTCTTCTGCTGTCTGGAAAATACCAGCGGTCTTATAGCCCCAGAAATAAGGATAAGGCTCTCCATTCTCAGCACGGCTGACATTACCAATTTGGTGCACGTTATCGTAGGTTTCATAACCTTCCGCATTCCCTAAGTTGATCAACTTATTCTTCAAATAACTGATATTGCCACCAATATGGAGATTGAAATCACCCCGATGGTACTTATAACTTGCCTCGAATTCAACGCCGGAGTTCTCCATCTTACCCACGTTTCCCCAAGGCTTACTTTCACCTAAATAACTGGGGACACTCATGGTCTTGAGCATGCCATTGGTCTTTTTCTTAAAGTAGTCTACGGTCAATGTCAAGGCAGAGTGGAAAAGCCCAAAGTCAACTCCCAAGTCTGTCTGTTCGCTCTCCTCCCACTTCAGGTCGGGATTCGGCGTACCTGATGGCTTGCTTCCTGAATACACTACTTGATGAGAGCCGCCACCGAAGGCATAGTTGCTGCCCATGTTCACATTGGCAGTATAACGGAAAGCCCCGATATTCTCATTTCCATTCTTTCCCCAGCTAACACGGACCTTCATGTTAGAGAACCAATCAGGACGATTTTCCAGGAACTTCTCATTCGTAACATTCCATCCTACTGATACAGAAGGGAAAGTTGCCCATTTATGATTCGGTCCAAAGTAAGAAGACCCATCACGACGAACAGTAAACTGCGCCATATACCGTTCAGCATAGTTATAGCTCATCCGGGCAAAATAAGAAGCCAAAGTACGTGGGGAAAAAGCACCACCGGAAGCATCACGTTTACCGTCCGTCTTTAATCCCGTCGTGAAATCAAGGTTTGCTTTAGAACCATCGATAGCAATCATATCATAGGCTGATCCACTGAGATTACGACCCGTATACTTAATCGCTGACTGACCGAGAACTACATTGAAGGTATGCTCGCCAAAAGTCTTATCCCAAGAAAGGACATTTTCTACCTGCCAGCGGAATCCTCGGTTCATCTGTGACCACACCTCACTCTTGTCGTTATGGGCGTTCTTAGCCAAATAATAAGGTTTTGACCAGCCGTCTGTTCCCCAGAAACTAAGGTCTGCTCCATAAGAAGTACGGAACTTGATCGTATCCCACAGGCTTAGTTCCGCATAGAAATTGGCAACGAATTTATCAGAATTATACTTTTCTGAAGGAATCGAAAGATAGCCTAAAGGATTGGAAATCTCATTAAAGTCATCTGTCGGGACATTCAGAAGCCGACCCGTCAGCTTATCATACACTAATGGACCATACTGGTTAATCTGATTGGCATACTTGGTATTCATTGCCGTTTCATCATCGGCATAGACGGCCATAAGTGGGCTTAAGAACAAGGCATTGCCTAAGGCGGAACCCGTCAAGGAGTTGGTTTCGATGCTCGTATTACGGATTCGGGAATAAGAAACATTCTCTCCTATCTTTAGTTTCTGTAACCAATTACGGTTCTTGCTTTCATCAAAGATCGTATAATTGGAATTCGTATTCAAAGACAAACGCTCATAATTCGACCTTCCATAATTGCCTCCAACAATACCTTCTGACTTGTAATAGCCAAGCGTCAGGAAATAATCCACTTTGTCAGAAGCCCCACTGATAGCAAGGTGATGGTTCTGGACAGGCGCGTTATCATTATAGGTAACATCCTGCCAGTCAGTGTCTGAGTTTCCCATAGCCCCCAAGATTTCATCAATATTGCTTTCTCCTGCATAAGAGGCTGCTTCCTTCATCAATGTCGTATATTGAGACGCATTCATCATTTTACGATGATGCCATGGATTCTGCCATCCATAAGAGAAATCATACGACACGCTGACCTTACCGATCTTACCGGATTTCGTGGTTACGAGGACAACACCATTCGCGGCACGGGCACCATAGACCGCCCCCGACGCAGCATCTTTCAATACCTCTATGCTCTCGATATCAGAAGGATCAAGATAGTCGATACCTCCTTCTATAGGCATACCATTGACAATATAAAGCGGATCGGCACTGTTGATCGTACCCGTTCCACGAATACGGATCTTACTGCCACTGCCCGGTTGACCGGAAGCCTGTGTAACTTGGACACCAGATACCAGTCCTTTCAGCGCATTATCCATCCTGACAGGCGCAGAGAGGTTCAGGTCTTCAGCACTTACCTTAGCGATAGAAGCCGTGACAACGCTCTTCTTCTGTACGCCATAACCAATGACTACGACATCACTCAGCAATTTAGAGTCTTCTCGTAAGGTGATCTTCATGCCCTTTCCTCCCTTTACTTCTTGAGTGGTATAGCCCACGTAGGAGATAACGAGGGTTGACCCCCCAGGCCCGGAAAGGCGGAAGACACCATCCAGGTCCGTAATGGCACCTTGGGTAGACCCCTTAATGATAACTGAGGCACCAATAATCGGTTCCCCTTGTACATCAACCACCGTACCGGAATACTCTTGATTCTGGGCTAAGGCAGTCATGGAAATCAATAAAGTGAACAACAGATGTAATAATCGTTCTTTTCTCATAAGATTGTAGTTTACATTATAAATATTCGATTTTTCATCATCAGGTAGAAACTTAGAGATAGTTCCAGTTCGACAATTGCAAAATTAGGGTATAATCTACTTCTTTCCAATACCATCCAAAGAAAATATGGATGGCATTTTAATTTCTGAAATCATAATATACTGAATATTAGAGAATTAAGAACAAAGGTCCCTATGGAGAAATATAGACTATCCAAGAGAGGGTATAGGGGTTTGATACGTATCATCCCGACAGGAAGGAGGATGGAGAAGTGACTCTCAACGCAAAAAAATCATCAAAAGAAGGGAAAGTTCCTTGAGTAATAGCAAGAATAATTGTACATTTGCAAGACCAAAACATGACGGCATGAAAATACCTTATTTTATCCTTATCACCTGCTGGTGCCTTCTCTTTGGCAGTTCTCCCATGCAAGGGCAGGAACTGGTCCAGATCAAGAAGAAGTATAGGAAGATGCTCATCCCTGCTTCTGACAACTCCGATACGCTCATGGCTGCATTGGTGAAGATACCCAAAGAAAAGATCGTCAGCGACCAGATGGTCCAGGAATTGATGAACAGATATCCCTTCGACCTGAGTGCCATTCAGGAGTACCTGAAGAAAGTGCGCCCTGACGGTTCGTTTTCAGATATCGACTACCAGGACACTAAGCGCAGTGGATGGCAGCCGAAACAACATGCTGAGCGCGTTTTGGAACTATGCAAGCTCTATGAATCGCCGACCACCTTTTATTATCATAGTGACACCCTAAGGCGTACAATCCATCAATTGATCCATTTCTGGCTTGAGAAAAAGCCCAAATGCTTGAACTGGTGGTATAACCAGATTGGCGTACCCAGGTCCTTCGGGCAAGCGTTCCTGCTCTTTGAGGACCAAATGACAGAGAAAGAGATGCAAGGAGCCATCGAGATCATGAACCAATCAAAATTCGGAATGACCGGACAGAACAAGGTTTGGGAAGCTTCGAATGTTATGATCCGCGGACTTCTGCAAAATGACGAGATCCTGGTCAAGGCAGCCAGGGACACGATTTTCTCGGAAATCCGCAACAATGGCACGGATGGCATCCAACCCGACTGGAGCTATCAACTACATGGACCGCAATTACAGTTTGGCAACTACGGCATGGCGTTCCTGTCAAGCATGACCTTTTTCTATCAGCTATTTCAAGGAACAACCTATCAAATGTCAGATGACCAGACCCAGATCCTGACCCATCTCATCAACGATGGATTCCGATGGACGATCTGGCATCGACAGATGGACATCAATGCCTTAGGTCGTCAACTCTTCCATAACGGCTCCATCCATAAGGGATACTGCCTGGCTTTTGCTGCAGAGGAGATGGGAATAGGCGATTTTCCGCTCCAAGGAAATGACTTTATCGGGCATAAGCATTTCCCTTATTCCGATTATACAGTCCACCGCATGGCAAACTGGATGGCATCCCTGCGCATGTCCTCCTTGCGTACCATCGGGACGGAATATGTTAATGAGGACAATGCATTGGGAAACTATATGGGAGATGGAGGCATGTATATCTATACGTCGGACAATGCGTATATGGACGCCCTCCCCATCTGGGACTGGAGGAAGATACCAGGCGTGACAACCTTTGAATCCTCGCGTCCTGTTGTCTTCAGCAAGAAGCGGAACCATAGCAACCTTGTCGGGGGAATCCATGATGGATGCTATGGAATGAGTGCCATGGAATACGACAGGGACGGGATCAAAGCACATAAATGTTGGATCTTCACGCCCAAGATGGTGCTCTGCTTAGGGGCTGGTATCCAAGCTGACAGCTCACTCGCCGTGACCACCTGCATCGACCAGCGGTTAGCCAATGGCCAGCTGACTGTTTTCAACGGACGGCAATGGAGGTCGATCGAAAAGGCAGAACGATTGCAAGGGAAAGAACGCTTCTTGCATCACAACATAGGATATATCCCTTTAGAGAGGATGACCATCCAAGCGGAACATGCCTTAAAGACCGGTAGTTGGTCGGAGAATATGAGAATGTATCCCTTTGAGGAGGTACAAGATACCCTGATGACCTTGGTGATCCATCACGGAGTCAAGCCTCAGGCACAAACATACGCCTATGTTATTCTGCCAGAAGCGAATCCTTCCTCTGTCATGATGTTCAAGGAGAAAGATGTAGACATCGTTCAGAACACGGACTCCGTCCAGATGGTGACAGGCAAAGCCTTGAAAGGAAAATATTGGGCCGTCTTTTATCGCCCCACCTCCCTTCGGGTCAAAGGCAAGCCTTTGTCTATCTCCCAGCCAGGCATCTACTATATGGAGCGAACCCAACAGGGGTTCCACATCATCAAGCGCATTGTCTTTAGACCATGATCCCATCCTGAAGGACGATACACGCTATTGAGCCTGATAACGTTCCGACTGTGCCAAGACGGAGATCTCCTTCTTGGTACAATCCAACGTGTACACTTCATAGCTCGAATCTGGATAGACACGAAGCAAATAATGCCCTAACTTTCCTTTGAGGTCTTTTTCAAACCACGGTCCGATGCCAAGACCTGTCAAGGGGTCCAACCTTGTCATATAAACATCGCGATGGCGAGTACCTACATTCGGGGAGATCAAACGTTGCCCCACTTCTTGACCGGGATGGTCAGAACTCCACGTTTGCATGATCACTACCTTCGGGTCAAGTGCATTCAGGAAATTCAAGTTCGTTGCATCCCGGTTCCCATGATGGTTCAAGGACATCGCCGACACCTTGCCAATCACCTTAGCCATTGGGGTCTCCACGTCAAACCAACGCTTGTGATCCTGATCATACAGTCCGGTATTGTCCCCACCTGCATAATAAACGAAACTGCCATATCTAATGACAATGGCACAAGACAGTGGGTTCTCATTAAACACGTTGGAGTTTCCCATCAGGTCGTCCTTCGAAAAGAGCACTTTTGTTCTTCTCCCCTTTCCTGTCCACATGATATTTCCTGCCTTGATATTCCTCACGCTGAACGAAGGATAAGTCTTGTCCCAAGTTCCTAAAGGGACAAATTGCCGATCACTGCCCACGTCAAACTTTTCCACTTTCAGTCCCTTTTTCTCCATCTGATATTGGATGAATTGAAGATAATTATGAAAGGATGGATCCTTAGGGCTCCCGTCATCATTTACCCGATGCCGCATGTCGACCGGGAATGCATATTGAGGATAGCCTCTATCCACAATGGTATGGATCGGAATATACGCTGCAAGTTCCGTCAATCCATTCAGGATATAATTCCCTTGGGGCGACATAGGGAAGACAGGGTTCGCCTCTCCGTAATGGTCAGAATGGAAGTGGGTGATCAGGAAATAATCAATGACTTCGTGTTGCCCACTTTGTGCTTGCCTGATATAATTTGCAATGGCACTGGCTGCGGTGAAAGTTGAATCGGGATAGATAGGGGAGCATCTCATCGGGGCATACTTCCGGTTATAAGGGCCTGTGCGGTGATCGCCAGCATCTATCATCAGGGTCGTCCCATCGGGAAACACAATGTATTGGCTATTGCCATGTCCTGTGAAGATCGTATGGATGTCCAAATATCCCTTTTTCCACTGAGGGATCTGAGCACTCATCCGAACAACGAACAAAAAGGGTACAAGAAGTACGAACACAAGAGATCTTTTCATATTCCTTTCATTCATTTTAAGTAAAACGGTGACAGCGAAGGTGCCTATTTGTCATGCTCCTGCTGCGTTTGCTTCATGGCACAAAGATACGCATTTCCATGGCAACATCAAGGCGACAGAGACACAATGTTCTTGTTTTTTAGCTTATTTTAAAGGACGCAAGAACACATATAGCACAATTTTTGTATATTTGCCGGCAAAGAAGATTTATTATGTATAATCGTTATCATCTGAATTCTATGGATCAAAAGAAAGACCAGCAACCGAAGAGACAATTCTCCTGGGTTTGGCTATTTTGGTGTGTTCTGCTGTTGACGTTGATCAACGGACTGGTATTCCCGAACGTAGGGCAGCAAACGGCTGTCGACTATGGTACCTTTATCTCTGATATTGAGAAGGGAAAGGTGAAAAAGGTACAGATCAAAGACGACAACATCTTTTTCACCATGGATGACAAGCAAGGGAAAGAGCAGACCTATAGCACGACATCCATGAACGACAGTCAGCTCGTCAACCGCTTACTGGCAGCCAAAAGCCCGAACAAAAGTGGGAAAATAGAATTCACGAAGGTTCCTGCCAAGCAAAATTCTCCCCTACTCGACTTCTTTATCTGGTGGGTGCTCCCCTTCATTATCATGTACTTGTTATGGGGATATTTCCAGAAAAGGCTGCTCAAAGGCGGAACCGGAGGCAATTTCATGTCGTTCGGGCAAAGTGGTGCCAAGATCTATGCGGAGTCGGAAGTGAAGACGACCTTTGCGGATGTGGCAGGTCAGGACGAGGCTAAGAATACCTTGAAAGAGATCGTTGACTTCCTCCATGATCCTAAGAAATACACGTCCTTAGGGGCTAAGCTCCCCAAAGGAGCTTTGTTAGTGGGTCCTCCGGGTACCGGTAAGACGCTGATTGCACGTGCCGTTGCCGGAGAGGCGGGCGTCCCGTTCTTCTCAATCTCTGGCTCCGAGTTCGTCCAGATGTTTGTGGGCATGGGCGCCGCCAAAGTGCGCGACCTGTTTAAGCAAGCACAGGAGAAAGCTCCTTGTATCATCTTCATCGACGAGATCGATGCCATCGGGAAGAGCCGAGACACGGCAATGGGAAACGATGAGCGCGAACAGACGCTGAACCAGTTGCTAACCGAGATGGATGGCTTCGACAGTGACAAGGGGGTTGTGATCTTAGCTGCTACCAATCGACCAGAAAGCTTGGACAAAGCCTTGCTGCGCCCGGGAAGGTTCGACCGTCGTATCCAAATGGAACTCCCCGATTTGGAAGGGCGTAAAGCCATCCTGCAAGTGCATTTGAAAGATATCAAGCACGACAAAATAGACCTTGATATCGTAGGGCGCGCCACTGCTGGGTCTAGTGGAGCCGACCTTGCCAATATCGTCAATGAAGCTGCATTGCGCGCTGTCCGACTTCACAAGCCGGCGGTGACAACAGAGGACTTAGAAGAGAGCGTAGAGGTAGTGATCGCCGGAGAACAACGGAAAGGTGCCGTGATCTCACCCGAGGAGAAAAAGATCATCTCCTACCATGAGATCGGGCATGCTATGGTAGGTGCCTTGCAAAGCAATTCCGCACCGATCCATAAGATCACGATCATCCCCCGTACATCCGGTGCCTTGGGCTATACCATGCAGGTGGATGCCGGGGAAAAGCACCTGATGAGCAAGGAAGAACTGGAGAACCGCATCGCCACACTGACCGGCGGAAGGGCAGCCGAAGAAGCCATCTGCCATACCTGCACCACCGGTGCGTCGAATGACATCGAACAGGCAACGATAATTGCCCGTGCCATGATCACTACTTATGGAATGAGTGAGAAATATGGGATGATGCAGTTGGAGAACGTGACCAATCGCTACTTGGGAGGAAACAGTTCCCTGACCTGCTCTAACGAGACTGCCGCTGATATTGACAAGGAGGTGAGGGACATGATCAAGGCGGGCTACATGAAAGCCTACCAAATCATCCAAGATCATCTCCCTGAAATGCATGAGGCAGCCGCCTATCTGCTTCAGAAAGAGACGATTACGGGGGAAGAGTTTATGGCAATCCTCAAGAAACACGGGGATATCAAAGCTTAGTTCATAACAACAATCATAGACATTGACATGTACAGCTTAAACTATAAAGTAACGACCTCCACCTGTGATGCCAACGGCAACCTGAAGCTCTATTCTGCCCTACAGATGATGCAGGACTGTTCTGAGATGTGGATCGACTCTGAGCCTGCTTGCAAACAGTTCCTGCAGGAACATGCTATCGCCCAGTTGCTCGCGTCACGGCAGGTGGAGATCGTGCGCGTTCCTCATTTCAAGGAAGACCTAACGGTGACCACGAGCATCTTCGAAGTCAAGCCTATGTTCGGATTTCGTAACACTTTCATCTATGATGCCCAAGGAAAGATCTGCTATAAGAGTTGGAGCATGGGAGCTTTCGTCCATCGGGAAACAGGCAGGTTGACAAGGATCGACCAAGAAGTGCTGTCCCAATGCCTGATCGAGGCACGCCTTCCCATGGACTATCAGGACCGACGCATCATCGTCCCAGAAGGGGAAACAACGAGATTCCCTGCCGTGACCGTCATGAAAAATGACATCGACTATAACCGGCACATGAATAATGCCAACTATATCCGGATCGCCGAGGAACTCCTGCCCGACGAATACCAGTTCAAGAACATGCGCGTGGAATTTAAGATGCCATCGAAGCTAGGACAACAACTCCTGCCAGAAATGGTCATGGAGGGCTCTTCGATCTACGTCACCCTGAGGATCGGGGATGAGGTAAGCACAATTCTCGAATTCAAGGAATAGACTGGACGATCATCGTGAGGACAAAACGTAACGGAAAAGATTACGTAATTTTTCTTGCATATTATTATACAACATCCCTAATAATCAGGAGGTTATAGATAAAATTTCCCACAAAGAACCTGTACATATTCCTTATTGTAGATGAACAGGTTATCCCACGCCTTCCAAAAGGTCATCTCCCGCCTCCTGATAGGTTATCTTTCATCGTGCAAAAGGCTATCTCCCGCCAGGCAAAAGGTTACCTTCTGAAAAATGGGGCACGACAGATACTGAAAAAGGCTGTAACGAGAACCTCCTGACTTCGTCATTGCGTACCCCAAAAGTCTTCGTCAAAGAGTTTAGCTATTTTCTGATGCCTTGCCATTAACATTGTTTGGGTGTAAACCTCC
>ONBG01000050.1 GCA_900316015.1 uncultured Prevotella sp.
GAGTGGCAACTGGTTATGCCGCCAAAGCGACGACCATCCTTGCTCAAATCCGACCTCTCCTGTGTATGTGAGACCCGCAATGAGGTTGCCCGATGAGGGTGAGATCGTTACATTCTGTCCTGATGCTTTTAAGCCATGCATAGAAGCAAGGCATATCCACAGCATCACGAGGATACCGGAAAGATCAGCAAATCTGAATCTTGTTTGCGTAAAAAGATGTTTCATGTTTTTGCCTTTATTTTGTTCATTTATTATTAAGAGATCTGTTCCATTTTTGCCGTACTGGCAGTTGTTAGCAGTGCAAATATAAGATTTATTAAAAGCCAATAAGCCCTTTTATGAGGTTCAAAATGATGCAAAAGCATAAAAAATAGGTTCAAAACAGTGCAATATGTAAAAATATGATTATTTTTGCAACATGGGAGTGAAAGAAAAATTCAACATGATTTTACACGCGTTTGTCAGTGAGCGCACCACAGGGAGGTTGGGACAAATGCAACTAATGATGTTCTTGGTGGCATCGGGTATGAAAATCCTGGGCTTGCCTTTTCACTTCCTGTTCAATTGGGTGGGCAACGATGGAATGGTCCAGCGATACACCTCTATCACCATCTGGCTTTGTGCGATCGTCATCTTAGGATTGTATCTGAAGAAACAACTACGATTAGAAACGGCTTTCCTCTCCTTAGCCGTCTATTCCCAGGTGCTGATAAGCTTTCGCATCCTCTATCTGACCTTAGCATGCACGCCAGAACAGCAGTCCCTGCGCCATGAACTGGTCATCATGAACGAGGCATTGACATTCAGCAATTTTCTCATACCCTGCATAGGCATGGTGCGCAAGGCTCCCTCATGGGTACTCAGTCTCTTCATAGGAACGATAGCCATCGCTTATATCATCAACCCAGCTGTGGTGGGATCGCAATTTCTCTTACTCTTCACCTTTGTGATGGTTTGTGTATGGGGTTACGCAATCCTCATGCGCTCGATCTACAACAAGACTTCGCGCGAAATCAATGACTACGAACAACTGCAAGACTCCATCCTCGACATGTTCAACATGAGCAAGATGGAAATGGTCTCCCTCATCCAACTCTGCCGCCAAACTGGGCACAACCCATCGATAGACCAAAAGGTAGTTAAAAAGCTCTCCGAGCAAACGCGTCATAATCTCATCAGCTTGGGTGAGTTCCTACGTAATGAGCGGCGTGATAAAGTGATAGACTTAAGCGATGCCCTTCCACAACTTTCACCCACGGAAGTGGAGGTATGCCGCTTGGTACTTAAGGGCATGACACAAAACGAAATCGCCATTGCCATGAACAAGAGCATGAGCAACATCGGCACAGTAAGGGGGAATATCCGGAAGAAACTGCAACTGGAACCCAACGAAGACCTACACGAGGTACTCCTGATGCTGACCACGAAAAGCGGTCCTGCTGCTTCTGCCCCCCCATTAGCTTAAAAGCAAACACCATGAAAGGGATCTTCCAACGGCATCAAATAAAGGCATAAATGAAACAAAAGAGACGGAAATGAAGAAACAATACCTGATCAGAATCAAGCAAAGGGAAAGGAATCTCTATCAAAGGATCATGGGATTTCTCGGTAAGCATGCTCATGACGGCATTGAACTGACACGCTTAGCGGTCTATTTGGTATTTTCCCTCTTGGCGATCATCGGTCTGCCTCTTCATTTTTTCTTCAAGGTATGTGGCGATGACCAATTCGTATTAAACGCCATCTCTATTTCCATATGGGCGGGTGACATCCTCCTTTTATGGCACTACTTGCATCATAAGATAAGCTTGAACAAGGCATTCCTCACTTATGCTGTCCTCACGCAATTCTTAGAAGGCATGGGCATGATATACATGGCTGCTACAGCTTCAAGCTCACCATCTTCTGCCTATGAGAATATTGTCTTCAACGAAGCGGTATGTTTCACTGTTTTCCTCATTACCTGCATGGGATTGTTGAGGACTGCTGCCACGTGGTTACTGGTCATCTATTTTGCATCCATCGGAATAGCTTACGTCCTCAACCCCACTGTCGTAGCATCTCAATTTCTCTTTGTATTTTCCTTCATCATGGTATGTACTTGGCTCTATATGGTAACATTGCATTTCTTCATGGGCAACACTTCTCGCGAGCTCAACGACTACAAACAGCTACAAGACTCCATCCTCGACATGTTTGGCATAAGCAAAGTGGAGATGGTCACCCTCGTGCAGATGTGCCGTCAGGCAGAAGGCAGCCACGACATGGATTACAGCAAAGTAGGAAAACTGTCGCGCCACACCCGTGATAACCTCATCAGAGTGAGCGAGTACTTGCACGAGGAGAAACGTGACAGCCTGGCAAATTTAGGAGAACTTTTCCCTCAGCTCACGCCCACAGAGCTTGAAGTCTGCCGGTTGGTACTCAAGGGTCTAACCCTCAAAGAAATTGCCGTGGCAACAAATAAGCGCATGGGCAATATCCGCAAGAAGCTTGGACTGAACAGCGGAGATGACCTGCGCGAAACCTTGATCCAAAGAGTAAAAGGCTAACGCTGGCAAGAGATCAAAAAATGATCCGCAACCATCCCACTCATGCAAGGGGAGATTGCGGATCTTCATTGATCAATCACTGATCATCAGTCATCCCAACCGGGATTCTGAGTCCACGCATTGTTCGTCAACGATAGCATACGTGGCTGGATAGGTAGCAGATAGTCTCGATTCAAGTTAAATTTCCATCCATCAGGGTAACTGCTTGGATTGACTGGCAAGATGTAGCGATAAGCATCCCCAGGCTTTCCTGTTAGAAAAAGATTATTGTTGGCACTCTGATCGTACTTCAATTGATTCCCGTAAGCGGCATTGCCTTCCAAGTTACTGCCAGTGAAGAGGGCACCTTGTGCCTGCTGCCCTACAATGAGCACATCGGCAGCAGCCCAACGACAGATATCCATAAACCTACGACCTTCCAAAGCTTGCTCTACCCGGCGCTCACGGCGCACCACTTGGATATATTTGTCTAACGCATGGAAAGGATAGTCTGGATCCGTATTATACTCTCGGTCAAAATCGACAGCCGGCATACCTACTCTGTCACGCAAGGGCTGTAAGGTACTAATGATCTCTGAGGCATGTGCAGCACCACCGAGTTCTGCCAAAGCCTCAGCCTTGTTAAGCAGGATATCAGCATAGCGGAATTGAATCCCTGGTGTCGAACCCTTAAATTCGGCATCAAGATTGCCGGTATAGTCTATCTGCACATACTTCAACATCGAATAGCCACTCTCATTCTTGTTATATCCAGAACCAGTGAGTGGGGGTACCTGAAATCCATGGGGTTGGTCTGGACGTAAGGTCTGTCCGGGCATCGCCACAGTCTGCGCAAGACGCGGATCTCTCAACGTCGGCTTTAACTCCTCCCCATAGACTTTCTTGGCATTCAACTTCTGATCGCCAGAGAAAGGTTTACCATCGATTGTAAGATAGTCATCAACAAGCGATGCCGTAATCCCGGCACTGCCACCTCCTTGGTTGAGATATCGGTCTACATTATTGCCAATCAGGTCACCATCATAACGCTTGAACCAGAACACCTCCGGATTGCTACTCAGGTCTTCTGTCTGGAACATCTTACGGTAATCATCCAACCGATTGCCTGTTGAATAAATGTGCCACACATTGCGATTGATAATGTCGTTGCAGGCAGCCACACATGTTTCCAGATAGCCTTTGATCTTCGCATCTGTCACAGTCTTGTCATAGAAAGCATCATTCTTAGCCCGATGATATTTCTCCCATGTTGCCTCGAATAGGGCTACCTCACTCTTCAGGGCTCTCGCTACGTCCTTGTGAACCCGCATGGATGCGCTGCTGTTTTGAGCTCTCAGATTGGCGATCGCCTTATCAAGGTCACCCAAGATACTGTCCACGATAAGGGTCCTGTTCTGGCGTGGCAACTGCATCTCTTCGATGTTAGGGTCAAGGGGTTTGCTAAGCCAAGTCACTTCTCCATAGTTTTGCAACAGCTGATAATAATACCAAGCGCGGAAATAGTAACCTTCCCCCACGCACTGCTTATAGTCCGCAGTACCCTTCTCATCACAGTTGTCGAGATTATTGAGAAAGTAATTGACATTGCGTATGTAAGTGTAGGTACCTAAATTTGAAGCGTTACTCAGCGTCATCTCACCATTCAATCGTGTGTTGACTGCCCCAGACGACATATTATCGCTTTGCAGGTCGCCATTGGCTATAAAGCCCGTTCCCCATCCTGCGAATCCCTGGGCTCTAAGCCCTGATTCATAGAACTGATCCATATAACTCTGCATCTCTCCCAAGGAACTGAAAGGGCGATCTGTCGAAATAACACCCTCTGGCGACTTGTCAAGATTGAAGCATCCTGTGAGACAAATGGTTGCACAGGCACCTAATATAATATTCTTGATATTCATGGAAATTCGTTTTTATGGTTATAAACTAACAGTTAATCCTACGGACAAGACTCTGTTCATCGGGTAATTCTTTCCTCCTTCTCCTGTGTATCCATTAGAGGTGAAGATTGACTCAGGATCGAACATCCCCTTGAGCTTCGTGATGGTAAACAGGTTCTCACCCGAGAAGAAAACACGCACCTGCTGGAGATTGAGCTTGCCAATGAGTGATGCTGGCAAGTCATAACTCAAGGTAAGGTTCTTCAGGCGGCAGTAAGCTGCATTTTGCAAATAGCGGTCGGTGGGCTCTCCCGAAGTCTTGGCATTGTATTTCCCCACTGCACCTGCAGAGTTGATATAAGGCTTTGGATAATAGGCATTCTTGTTATCCTCTGTCCAATAGTCAAGGTGTTCTTTGAACACTGTGACCTGAGCATACGAGCTGCTTCCCCAGAAGTAGACACTGCCCGTTGGATCCCAGTCACGCTTGCCTATCCCTTGGAACATGACGCTCAAGGTAATACCCTTCCAACTTACGGCACCATTGAGGGTATATTGATAACGCGGAGTCGTGTTACCAATGACGGTATAGTCACCCATGTCACCAAGGACATTGGTACCTTTATTCACCTTCTTGTCACCATTCAGGTCGCGGAAGGCTACATCGCCAGGTGTCCATTTTTGTGGCGTGAGATAACTATTGTCATGAGTCTTGTTGTACTCGTCTGCCTGCTCCTGCGTCTGGAGGATGCCATCCGTACGATAGCCCCAGATCTCACCGACCTTCTTGCCCTTATACCAATTGTACTCAGGATTCGTACCAGTTGGGTTGGCATAGTCTGTAACCACGGCAGTAGCATCCGAGAGAGAGAAACCTACCTGATAGTCCACTTGATGGGCGATCTTTCCACGATAGTTCAGTACCAGCTCCCAGCCACGGTTCCGCATCGAGGCATTATTGGTCTGTGGGGCAGAGGCTCCAAAGAAGTCGGGGAAGTCTACGCCTGGTCCCAACATGTCCTTGGTCGTACGCTGGAAAACATCAAAACTACCCGTGAGGGAATTGTTGAAAAGAGCGAAGTCAAGTCCTATATTCCTGCTGTTTACCTTTTCCCATGTTGTAGCAGGATTGACCACACCTGGTGCATTGAGATACATGTGCCTGCCATCGGCAAAATAGTATCCACCCAATCCTCCACTTAACGACATGGTAGATGCAAAGGTATAGAGGGCAGCTCCACTTTGATTTCCAAGCCGTCCGATAGAGCCCCTGATCTTGAGATGGGAAAGCACCTTCGTAAGAGGTTCCATAAACTTTTCTTCTGTAATGTTCCAGCCTGCGCTCACAGAGGGGAAGAATCCCCATCGATGGCCCTTAGCAAAACGTGAAGACCCATCATAGCGACCATCTACCTGAAACAGATACTTGTTTTCAAAATCATAGTTGACACGACCAAAGAAGCCACGGGTTGCCCATCCATTGCGCACGTCCGTAACTGTCTTGTCGCCCGTTCCCATGCTCACGTTCGGATTCTTGGTGGAGTAGAGCCCGGTAATAGAGTTACGCAGATAATCATAATGGCTGTCTTCCTCCTGATAACCACCCATGACCGTGAAGTTATGCTGCTTGTTGAACGAGAACAAATAGGTACCATAAAGGTTGATACTCTGATAATGCGTGTGGGTATTATAACGGGTATATCTCCCGTCTTTTGCTACGCCAAGCTCACTACGTGCGCCCTTTGACGTACTCACTCCATCTGCGCCATAAATCAGAGGGGCAACGTTGAGTGCATCATAATTATTGGCGACGTACTTATAAGTATAGTCAAAGTTAATGGTCAATCCTTTGATCGGTGTTAGGATCAAACTGGGCTGGAGATCGAAGAGATCACGCTTATTGGTGGTATAAGTGCCACTCTGGAGATAAGGGATCATAGACAGTTCGGTAAAATGTCCATGAGGATCCACAACGGATATGGTAGGACGGAAACGGGCAAGAGAATGGTAGAAGCCTTCGCTGATACCTCCGTCCCCAAAGGGGGTATGCGACACAGAGTGAGTGAACTTCATCCCCATCTTTAACTTCAACCACTTGGTGAGCTCAGAGCTAATAGTCGTCGAGAGATTCATACGTTCGAAATTCATCTTCGCATAGCGTAAGATTCCATCTTCCTTGAGATATCCACCAGAGACATAGTACTGTGCCAATTTGCCCCCGCCGCTCAAGCTCAGGTTATGACGCTGCTTGAAAGCATAGTCCTTATAGTGGAGCTTAAAATAGTCCACATTGCCAATGCCCTTTTCGCTATTCTCAAACGCGGGGTTCATGCTTGCTGTAGGATCCAGTTCCTGCCAAGGATCAACGCTTTTTGGATCCTTCATATATTGCTTGAGCAGCGCAATCTTCTCATCGCTATACCGTCTGGAAGAATTGGCATTGGTGACACCATCATTCCAGAAGGTAGTGAAATCCACTGCATTTACCATCTTCGGCAACACGGTCGGAGCACTCCATCCTACGGTACCCTGATAGTTGACACGCATCTTCCCTTCTGCACCTTGCTTTGTCGTGACAAGGATCACGCCATAGGCGGCACGTGCCCCGTAGATAGCACAGGCGGCAGCATCCTTGAGGACGGAGATACTTTCAATATCATTGGGGTTGACATCCGACAGGCTCATCTCAATGCCATCTACCAACACATAGGGAGTACCCGTACCAGAAAGGTTTCCTTGGCCACGTAGCGTGAGTGTACCTGTAGCGCCCGGACGACCCGCACTTCCGTTGGTAACCAGCAGGCCCGGCACCATACCCTGCAGGCTTTGAGATGCATCCGTCACTGGTCTGAGATTCAGGTCATCGCCCTTCACTGACGATACCGCACCCGTAAGGTCTACTTTCTTTTGTATACCATATCCCACGACAACTACCTCATTAAGCATCTGCTGGTCCTCACCAAGGGAGACGTCAAGGGTCCCACCCTTGCTTCCTAACTCCTTGGAGGCAAAACCCAGTGAAGAGAATACGAGCTTAGCATTCTCTGGGACGTCCTGTAACACATAGTTTCCATCCACATCCGTTACAGTCGCCACCTTCGAGCCCTTCACCACGATAGTGGCACCAATAATAGGCTCTCCCTTACTATCCACAACCTTGCCTTTTACCGTATGGCGTTTGCCTTTCTGAGGAGTGGCAGGCTGAGAGGACTGAGGAGTGGCATGCTTGACAATAATCCGCTTATCCTCAATACGGTAAGTCAAGTCCTTCTGACCTTCTAAGATCTGCCTGACTGCCTCCTGCAATGAAACATTGTTTGCCTGGATACTTATCTGCTTGTTCACATCTAAGTCCGAAGCATAAAACACAAACGAATAGCCCGTTTGCTTTTGTAGGGCATTCATGGCTTGTTTCACGGTAATCCTGTTGGCATTGAGCGTGAAACTTTGGGCGAGTCCCGGCAATGATAGGCTTAAAGCACAGATTGCCACCGCCAGCGTTTTTTTGTTGATTATTCCCATGTTACTATTGATTTGAATAGGTTATATACATATATTATAGGGTATGTTTCATTTACTTAGATAGTATATATTGTCTTTGTCTTTCCGGTAGGAAAATTGCCCGGTGGAAGACAAGTCTCGGAAGATATCATCGATGCTGTCATGCTGCCTATTGAAATAGCCATAGAATCGCTTTCCAGCCACACCCTTACTAACGATGATTCTGACACCGTAATAGCGTTGCAACTCATGGGCAATACTTCCAAGGGGCTTGTTTTCAAAGGAGAGGATATCCATATGGCCAGCCTGCCCCGCAGAGATGGTAGTAAGCGTCCTCGTCATCTCCCCAGTATGCTTATCAAGGACAAGGCACTCGCCCTTTTCCTTTGCGATCGAAGAGGTATGGGCAACAAGATTGTTTAACGACACGATTCCATCCATGAGAACCAGTCGGGCAGTAGGATCTTCATCATAGTTCGTCAAGATAAACTCCGTTCCTATATCATGGGCAACTAACTCTCGAGTCTTTACCGTAAATGGCAGGTCCTGGCGGTGTGCTACCTTAAATTGTCCCTCTCCATGCAGGATCATTTCTCGGTTCGTGATGCCAAAGCCTTGTGAACAGACAAGGGATGAGCCGGCATTGAGTGTAACCATTGATCCATCGGGAAGGGCCATGGTCACCTTCGACCCATTAGGAGCAGTAAAACGGAATTGGGCGAACTCCTTTTTAACGGTATCCGATCCATACCGATAGGCTTTCCACGGTACAAGAATGACTAAGACAAGCACTACAGCCGCAGCAATATACAACCAGTTTCTCCGCAGCCTTCCCTCTTGGGGCTGATCTGGAAGGGAAAACTTCTCTTGTGCTTGGAAACAACGCTGATGGAAACGAACGATCGCCTGGTCCGTATCAAACTGCGTTCGGCTCATACGGATGTCTGCAGCCATCGCCACTTGCACGAAATGACGGGTATAGGCATCATTTTCGTCACTGCGGTATGTCCATTCCCGCAATTCCCGCAATTCTTCGGCTGAAATCTCTCCTGTCCAAAGCTTTTCCAGCAACTGGTCAATATGTTGTCTCTGACTTTCTTCCATGGTTTGGGTTCCTATAAACATGTCTGGATTAGGTCCCACTGGGGTAGTGGGAATGAGGAAAAAAGTATAAGTACGGTTCAAAGAGTCAAGAAACCGTTTACATGAAATGAAGAACGGAAGGCTATAAATCACACATAAATCAAATAAAATTACTCAATTTGTGAAGAAAACTACCTTATAGCCGTAGATTCTCAACAAAAACCATTATCTTCGTAGGCAATATGGCATTAGCCATAGACATTCACGCATCGTGATAACACTTGATGATAAAGAAGTAATAGCTATGGCAAGAAATATGACATTGGCAGGAAACAGCGAGTTCAAAAGTTGGGTCTCGCAATTGAAGAAAGAGATACGCAGCGCACAAGTTAAGGCGGCAATCAAGGTGAACACAGAATTACTTCGTCTTTATTGGCGTATGGGGGCGGACATTTGTGAGAAGCAGAAATTCGCCACTTGGGGAGAAGGCTGGCTTAAAGAACTGAGCCGTGAACTTATGGCAGAGTTTCCTGATATGAAAGGCTTCTCGTATCGCAACCTAAGGTATATCCGCCAATGGTATGAATTTTATAATCAGCGATTTACAATTTGGCAACAACCTGTTGCCAAATTAGACGATGATAATGCGCAACACCCTGCTGCCCAAATCAGCGAGGACGTTTTTTTCTCCGTTCCTTGGGGGCATCACTTGCATATCATAACGCAATGCAAGGATGTTGACCGTGCTGTGTTCTATCTGAAAAAGACAGTAGAAAATGGATGGAGCCGTGCCGTTCTGTTCAATTTCCTGGACACCAATCTATATGAGCGACAGGGAAGGGCTGTAAATAATTTCAGCAAGCTGTTGGCGGACCCGCAAAGTGAATTAGCAGCTCAGACTTTGAAAGACCCATATAATTTCGATTTCCTCACACTTGATGGTGAGTATCGAGAGCGAGAATTGGAACAAGGGCTTACTCAAAATGTTACACGCTTCTTGCTTGAATTGGGTACAGGTTTTGCTTTTGTCGGGAGTCAAGTCCCATTACAAATAGGGGAAGACACAGTATATCCCGATTTGCTTTTCTATCATCTGGAACTACGTTGTTATGTGGTCGTAGAATTGAAGGTTACAAAATTCAAAGCAGAACAGTTGGGACAGTTGGGGATGTATGTGAGTGCTGTCAATCATATCAAGAAGAAGCCTGCAGACAATCCCACGATTGGTCTGCTTATATGCAAGACAAAGAACAATGTGATGGCTCAGTATGCTCTTGAATCGACCAATCAACCAATCGGCATCTCCGAATATCAGTTATCAAAGCTTATGCCTGAAAATATACAAAGCCAGTTGCCTACGATTGAAGATATTGAAGCAACGCTTTCTGGTATAAAGGAGACTAAGGATATATGAATTTGCTTTTGACATTCAGGAAGTCTCTTCAAGTCTGGTACAACAATCTTAGTCTCAAGTTTGACATCACCAACTTTGATAAGGAACACTCCAAACTTTTTGGCAGCAGCATCTACGTAGCAAATGGCAATGTTTAGTTTGCCTACAGTATCGCCAAAATCCTCTGGTGATCCGTCTGCCTCATCTCATCAACAATTCCAGGATGAGATAAGATAAGAATTGGGAAGAAATGATGCGAAGTGCCTTTTTTATATGGTATTTCACGGTATTGACAGAGATGCCGATTTCTTTCGCGATCTCTGAATTGCTCTTGCCTTCCTCTCGGCTCATTTGATAAACCCTCCTACATTCATCGGGAAGGTTGCTGATAATCTCATTCATTTTTGCAGACATTTCTATCTCCAAGAGCCGCGACAACGGATGATCATCCGTATACAACATACTATCGATAAATTCTATAATCTCTTTCTTTGAGATATTCTCCACAAGAGCTGCATGGCGGTACCGGGCAGAAGCAATCTCCGTAAGGCTCTTATATTTGACAGCGCGCGAGAGGTAAGGCTCTATCGTATCGATGGTCAATTGTCCCCGTCGCTCCCATAATGAGAAAAACACATCATCAACAATTTCCTCAGCCAACCCTTTATCGCTGACAATAAGCATGGAGAAAGCGCATAACGGGGCATAATAGCGATAGTAGAGTGCCTCAAATGCTTTCTCGTCATCATGATTTATCTTATCTATAAGATCTTGTTCCATGACTATTGATCTTTGTTTTTGATTGGCCTTGCCTTCTCAAATAACAAAAGTACAATTATTTTTTTAAATCACAAAGGATTTGCAAGATTGTCTCGAAATTTGGTCCATTAGCCTTCAATCAGGGGAAACAAAATTGCGCCAGATGAGAGAATACAAGAAATATTTCGTAATTTTGCATGCAATAGATTCATGCCCTATGACGACTCAAAAGAAAAGAATAACCTCTATGCCGACAGTTACCATCTTGCCCAGTGCTTTCAGCAAGCCCCTAAGCTTGGATTGCGCCCTCGGAGTGAAGGCGGGATTTCCGTCTCCAGCAGAAAGCTATGAGGTGGAGCCACTGGACTTCAACCACGATATGATCGAGCATCCCGATACTACATTCTATGCCCGCGCCAATGGAGACTCCATGATTGGGGCTGGCATTGACAGTGGCGACCTATTAGTCGTCGACCGGTCATTGGAAGCACAAAATGGCGATATCGTCGTGGTCTTCTACAATCAAGAATTTACAATGAAGTATTACGATGACACTCACCTTCAAGACGGTTATATTGAATTAAAGCCCGCGAATCCTAAATACCCTGTCTTCAAGATCACAAACGACCAGACAAACTTCCGCATCTGGGGTGTCGTCGTATATACCATCAAACGACGATACAACCGTGGCATCAGAAAATCCAGATTCTAATCATTCAACAAGATGTTCACCATGAAATACTATGCCCTGGTTGATGTAGACAACTGTTACGTGAGCTGTGAGCGGTCCTTCCGTCCCGACTTAGAAGGAAAGCCCGTCGTCGTCCTGTCCAACAACGATGGATGTGTCGTGGCACGTAGCAATGAGGCAAAGGCGATGGGCATTCAGGCTGGGACCCCCTTTTACCAACTCAGCCGGTTATTTCCTGGACAACCTATATATGCTTTCTCCAGCAATTACGAACTCTATGCCGACATGACCCGGCGACTGATGAATATGGTTCGCAGCGCAGCTCCTGACTTCCACCGTTATTCCATCGACGAAGCTTTCTGTATCCTCAATGGCATGGATGCCATAGAACTCAAGGCTTGGGGTGAGCATCTACGCCAACGCATCTACCAAGGCTTGGGAATCCCCGTGAGCATTGGAATTGCTCCCACGAAGACTTTGGCAAAGATCGCCAGTAAATTTGCCAAGAGATATCCTGGCTATCACCATTGCTGCATGATCGACGATGAGGAGAAGAGGAAAAAAGCCCTTTCCCTTTTCCCGATCAAGGATGTATGGGGCATCGGACGGAGATGGGGAGAACGGCTCATGAGGGCTCAAGTTAAAACGGCATGGGATTATGCGAACAAAACGGAATCATGGGTACGCATGAATTTCAATATCGTTGGGCAACGTACATGGAAGGAACTGCAGGGTATCGACTGTATCCCCATGGACGACATGGAAAAGGCTACCAAGAAAAGTATTTGCACATCCCGCTCCTTCCCCAACATGCTAACTTGCTTGGACGACATCAAACCACATATCGCGAATGATGCTGCCAAATCTGCAGAGAAACTCCGCCACTTCCATGAAGTAGCAAGTGCGGTAGGAGTGTTTATCGATACCAATCATTTCCGAGAGGACCTACCACAATACAATATGTTTCGTGCCATGACCTTGCCAACACCCTCTTCCTCGACACAGGTGATCGTCAAGGCTGCCATGCAGGTATTGGATAGAATCTATTACCAAGGATTCCACTATAAGAGAGCTGGCGTTATCCTGCTGGGATTAACCGCGGACACTGCCGTGCAGACAAGCCTGTGGGACTATCAACCTGAAGACTATGACAAACGTCGCCGACTTGATGCAGTAGTCGACCGCATCAACCGCCATGAAGGAAAAGAGACCGTGATTCTCGGTGCCCAGCAGTACAAAAAGAAAGACAAACAGGGCAAGTCAGTGCACTTCGCTGATGCAATAAAGCGTGACCACAAAAGTCCCAACTACACCACACGTTGGAATGACATCATAGAGGTAAAATAAGTTAAATTCGTTCGCTATTCAAAGGATTACCGCGCCGATAAAAAGAAAGATACTGATCTCTTTTATTGTCTAATCCATTCTTTTTCTTTATTTTTGCAAGGATTTAATAACGTGGAACCGACAATCGATCGGCGAATCAATCATTGGGAGGACGTACTCACTTTCATGACATCCAAAGAACAAAGACAATTATCTTCATCACATTGGACAAGATCCTTGGTTTCAGCCCAACAAGACCTGCCGGCTGCAACCTTGGCAAACGACTTGGCACAGAGCCTTGCTGAAGGCAGGAATGCGGTAGTGATAGCCCCACCAGGATCAGGCAAATCCACCTTTTTGCCAATCACAATGCTTGAGGCTCTGCCTGAAGGCAGGATCGTGGTGGTAGAGCCACGCCGTTTGGCTGCCCAGCAAGTGGCATGGCGTATGGCCCAGCTCTTGGAAGAACAAGTGGGACAGACCGTAGGCTATCAGATACGGTTTGAGCGACGGGTATCAGCAGCGACACGCATTGAGGTCGTAACGGAAGGAGTGATGGCCCGCCGATTGATTCGTAACCCGATGTTAGAGGGGATCCATTGTATCGTCTTCGACGAATTCCACGAACGCAACCTACAATCTGACATGGCGTTCTGCTTGGTTCGCCATATCCAAGCTCTCATCCGACCTGATATCCGGTTGGTCGTGATGTCAGCAACTTTGGATGCCCAACCCATTGCCACTGCCTTGTCTGCCCGGGTGTTAGCATGCGACGGCAGATTGTTTCCAGTCTGCGTGAAACATGCAAGCACAGATACGAGACCATCAGATATCGCACAAGACGTGGCAGCAGCCGTGAGCCGTGCCCATCGCGAACAGGACGGTGATATCCTCGCCTTCCTGCCGGGACAAGCTGACATCCAGCGTTGTACCGACATCCTAAAAGACTCGCTTTCGCCTACCCGAATATGCCCTCTTTACGGTAATCTTAATCAACGGCAACAACAAGAGGCTATCGCTCCTTCCGCCCCAGGTGAAAGAAAGGTCGTCTTGTCTACGCCCATCGCAGAGACATCGCTTACCATCGAGGGAATCCGCGTAGTGATAGATAGTGGATATTGCCGAAAACCTGTTTTCAATCCAACGACGGGCTTAACTTATTTGGAAACCGTTCGCATTAGCCTTGATATGGCCAACCAGCGCAGCGGGCGGGCAGGAAGGGTGGCTCCTGGCATCTGCTTCCGGCTTTGGACCAAGTCTGCCGAAAGCAGGATGGACGAGCAACGCCAACCAGAAATCCTCCATGCCGACCTTGCGTCAATGGTCCTCATCTTAGCTGCTTTTGGTGAGACAGAGTCAATGTCACTTCCTTGGCTTACCCTACCTCCCAAGGGCAATCTGTTCAAGGCTGTCCACGATTTATCCTTGTTAGGAGCTTTGTCCGAAGATGGAATGATCACTCCTATGGGCAGAAAGATGGTCGCATTCCCCTGTCATCCCCGTCTTGCCAAGATGATACTGCAAGCACGTGACGAGAAAGAGAGACAACTCGTATGTGACATTGCTGCCCTCCTGGAGGAAAAGGACCCCATGGATGATTCTGAATCGTCTGCCGACCTATCCCTTCGCATCTCTGAGTTAAGAAGAGCCCGCCATCAGAAACGAATCGGATCATGGGGACGGGTGAACAAAGTGGCTGAAGAGTACGCCCGCATGATGGGTGTTGTGCCCGGGAATTCTTACGTGAGTAGCGAGGACATTGGCATTTTGGTGGCGGCAGCCTATCCTGAGCGCATCGCCCAAGCACTGGACCACAATGGAAATTACCGACTGGCGGACGGGCAGCAAGCTGCTGTTGATGCCTCAGATCCCATCGCTGGACACACTTGGTTAGCTGTTTCATCTCTTCACACGACAAGCCGGGGATGCGGTAGGATATACTTAGCGGCAGCCGTGAATGTTGCGGATCTTGATCGCCTTGCTTCCTGGCAGGACCATGTTACCTGGATCACTCACCGCGGAGGGATCATCGCGCAACGTGAGAAGCGCTTAGGCGTATTGGTGATGGACAGCAAGCCATTGACCTCAATAGACAACAGACTGTTACTAAGAACCGTTTGCGATGCTGTAGCCAAGGAGGGACTAAGCTTGCTCGATTGGTCTGACCAGGTAAAAGCCTTGCAGTTGCGTATAGCTTTAGTCGCAGGATGGCATCCAGAACTTTCCCTTCCCGATCTTTCTACTGATCATCTGTTAGAACATCCCGACCAATGGTTGCTTCCTTACCTAACAAGAGACGGAGGCTTCGTAACGACAGTAGCAGAACTCCACAAGATCGACCTCTCCCAAGTACTATGGGGACTTCTCAACTATGAGCAACAGCAGGCAGTCGATCGACTGGCACCCACGCACCTGACGGTACCCTCTGGTCATAAGATAAAGGTAAAATACAGAATAGGTGCCGAGGCACCTGTGCTGAGTGTACGTTTACAGGAGTGTTTTGGCATGGCAGAGACACCACGCGTCGACAATGGTCGCATCCCCGTGCTGATGGAACTGCTGAGTCCCGGGTTCAAGCCCGTGCAACTTACTACCGACATGAGGAATTTCTGGCAAACCACCTATTTTGACGTGCGCAAGGAATTACGCCGTCGCTATCCTAAGCACCATTGGCCCGACAATCCGATGGAGGCGATCCCTAAATAAGTCACGCTACCCCTCGGTTCAACCCAACTTACCACAGATTTGCAACGTATAAAAGATCATTGGCACAACCATGAAAGGACTGCAGCAGGAGTTGCCAAGATGAAGAGGCTTCTCGACTCATAATATGACCTACATGCATATATTTTATGAGTAATGGAATAAGCAAAACTGTTAAAGAATGTTTCTTTCATCACCTCACCGTAGAAATATATTTATCTATATATCATCATATAATACAGATAGATACGATAATAACACCCTTTTATCGCCTCCATCCCGCACTTTAGAACAATAATATTCATTAGCTTTTGTTTTGATTAATTAATCCTACTCAGATTTGAGTAAGTTTGTAATTATTGTAATTTTTCACCTTGAAACGTTTAATAGCAATAATCATCAATTTATGGGAAAGGTTTACATCAGGCCAAATTGCTCGGTGTTGGAAGTACATTTAGCAGAGGCGATCAATTTGGGAGTTGGCTCCGGAGGTGTGGGAGAGCATGATCAGTTAAGTAAAAAGAATGTTTTTGAGGATGACTTCAACATGGATGATTCCGAAGAAAATGTGAAGTGGGATGATTAAAAGAGTGGAGAAAATGGATAGAATGACGAACATGAAGAATTTTCGAAGAATATTAGGAATCATGCTTGTCCTTGTGTTGGGCGTGAGCACAGCGAGGGCAACGGTTACGAATCCTTTTGAGTGGGTGAGTGGTACAACAACTACGAAATACCGTATCCCTGCCATTGTGCGTATTGATGCCAATACCTTGGTGGCATTCTCCGACCTGCGCGGTGTCAATGGCAAGGCCGATGGCGACATCGGTAGCGGACATAACTCTGTCGTTGCCAAGAAGTCAACCGATAATGGTGCCACGTGGGGCGATCAGGTGACGATCCTGGATTGCAGCAAGCAGGCTGACAATTTTGGTTATGGCGATGCCGCCGTTGTCTATGACAAGGACAGCAAGAAGATTCTGCTCATGTGCTGCGGAGGAACTCATGGTTATGCTGCTTCATCAACTACTGATACACGTCTCAAGACTTTCAAGGCTGTCATCGATCCCAATGACTTGAAGACTGTGGAGCCTACTGAGGTGACTAACCAGATTTATGGCCTCTTCACGACCAATACGCCTGCCAGCCTCTTCCCAACCAGTGGACGGATGTGCCAGAGCAAGATTATCAAGAAAGGTGACAGCCACCGTATCTACCTTGGCCTTTGCACGACCATCGGTGCTCAGATTATCTATACGGATGACTTGGGCGAGAACTGGGCTGTGTTGGGAACAGCGGGTGCCCAATTGGTGAACAACGCCAACAATGCCACATCAGACGAGACGAAATGCGCGGAGCTCCCTGATGGCAACGTGTGGATTAGCGCACGGTACAACAAAGACGGCAAGAGCCGTGGCTTCAATATCTTTACTTATAATTCTGATTTTACGAGCGGTTCATGGGCTACAGCAACAAGTGCTAACTGTGAGGCATCTCCTAATGGCGGATTCACGATGTCGAGCAGCCGCACCAACGGCGGCATCATCCTGCTACCTGCACGCAGAGTGTCTGACAAGAAGAATGTGTATATAGCTGTTCATACGATTCCCTATGGCAATGCAAATGGCGCAGACCGTTATCAGCTCGGTATCAACTGGAAGGTGCTGCGTGACCGTAACGACTTCGAGGCTCTGCAAGGTGACTTGGACTCTGCTCCTGATGTGACCTATCCTTCTTCCAAGATGCTCACTGGCTGGAAGAACTATACAGTGCCCGAGGCAAACAGTTATTCTGCGTATTCCTCCATCGACGACAATGGAACATCGGGTATCGACATTCTCTACGAATTCCTGAAGGAAAGTACAACCGATAACCCCGGCAAGTTCTACAACCAGGTATATAACACCATCTCGCTTTCCACGATTACTGGTGGGTTATATGAATATGCCACTGACCTCGAACGTGATAAATTTATGAAGGTCAATGTTCAACCCGTACCTGGCAAGGTGTACCTCATCAAAGCTCGCCACACTGCTTCCGACGGCACAGTCAGCGAGTACTATCTGCACAGCAACTTCTCGGTCTCTCAGCAGGGTGATGTGACGAAGACTGATAAGGGTGCATTGACTGCTAAGGCACATGAAGGTACGGACGTACCAGATCCTACCTATTATTGGACCCTCTCTAAAGACGGTACTGATGGTGATCTCTACTTCTCCAGCTTCAATGGTGATGGATATATGGGTTGGGGTACTGGCGGTACGGACTATTATACTGGCACTGCCTCTAAAACCGTGTGCTGTACTCCGCTCTATAGTGCTACCTTCAAAATTTATGGTTTCCTCCACAATGCTTGGAAGAATCCAGGAGGGAACCTTGATATACAGACGGGTGTAGATGGCTATAGTCTGAATTATAATCAAGATAACAACAAGCGTGTGCTACTGGTGGATCATACAGAAACTATTCCTGGAATGGATGGTGAGCACCAGGTCAATTGGTCTTATTTGACATTCAGAAGTGGGAAACCTAATACTGGTAAAGACGTATTATGGACTTCCGACCTCATCTTCACGGAGGTGTCACCCTCAACGGATGAGGACTACGGCTCATTCAACCAGCCTGAGTTCAACCAAACAGGCTTCCCCATCAAGTTTGCGCGTAGTGATGACGACGTGACAAATATGTACGATCACGATGACTACAACTACTATGCTACGGTGAAGGCTCCGTTCCCCATCGTCATTCCATCTGATGTGACAGCCTACCAGGTAAGTAACATTTCGAATGGTGAGGTAAAGGACAAGGTAACGCTGACTGAGTTCGACTTAGGCACTGATCGTACCCTGCCTCGTGAGACTCCTGTTCTCTTGATGACAGCAGGCAGCAAAGGTAGCGGAGAAACTACGTGTACGAAGTATGTCACCCTCGGCAATGGCAAAACATTTACTGAACCTGATGCAAATGGTATCAACAGCGCCACAGGCTTGGCTGGTACGCTCGGTCGTGAGGTGATTTCCTCTACTGCTTACAATGACAACTCAGGCAATGGCAAGTATATGTATTATGTCCTCGGAAAACGTAACGGCAAGGTAGCTCTTTATCGCTTGGCCCAAAACACCTATAACGAGTGGGCTATCGCCAAGAACAAGGCTTACTTCAAATTCCCATTGTCAAGCTCCGCCAAGGCAGCTCCAGCCAGCATTGAATTTACTTTCGGCACGACGGGTATCAGCAATATATCCACCTCAACATCGAAGGAAAATAACGGCAGGGTCTATACCATTGACGGTCGCTACGTAGGCAATAGCTTTGAGAACCTCGCACCTGGTATTTACATCCAGAATGGACGCAAGGTCGTGAAGCAATAAAGCTTTTTACATCAATCATAAATCCCCGCAGGAAAAGGCTGATCAGCCAACCCTGCGGGGATTTACTTTAACATGAGCTCGAATACTTAGATGTACGACACGCTGCCTCAGAATTACAGGGAAATCACAAGATAGGATACTTCCCCATCTATCTTCAGATACTTGCCTAAGTATCCTAGGATACTTGGCAATATATCTTATGATACAGAAATTGCTCATGCTATAGGTTGACAGAGATTGTCAAAAGGGTGACAGGAACACACATATTCCGTTTAATTTTCTCGAGAATTGAGGGCAATACCTATGCTCTTGCTGTGCAAAACCGTACCTATAGGATCAAATTCTCTCGAGAATTTTGCATGAGAGATCCACGTTTACCATACTGACCATGATCTGGATTGAAATCAAACCTTTTCGTTAAGCCGTATGAGTAGTGCCAAACTTGAGCTCTGCCATGGCGAGAAAAGGTGGGCGAGAGCCAATCCATAGAAGATCTGTGCATATAATGTTCCGTAAGGCGTAAAGAAGATGAAAACGGAAGGACCAACAGCCGTAGACGCTATGTTGTGACCAAAAAACTGTCAACCTCGTGTCAACCTTTGTCAACCTCAAAACAGGTTGCAAGCCCGATGCACAAAGGGTTTTGACAACCTGTCAACCTATATTACAAAAAATCTCCAGTATAAAGATATAAAATCACATTGGCAAGCTTGGGAGACTATTCCACTTCCCACTCGTCCACGGTGTGCTTGTCGGCATCGAAACGGATGCCGACCTTTACCACTCGCCGTCCATCTGTTTGGTAAGGCTTGGCATAACCACGGTCATTGATCTGTTCCAGGGCATGACGTGCCGTGTCGCCTACCTTCAGCTCCATCACGTAGATGGCATCAGGCATGAAGATAACCATGTCCACGCGACCGTCTGCCACCTTTACCTGCGTACGCACGTAGACGTTGAGCATGGAGAAGACGAGATAGAACGTGTATTCATAGAATCCCTCCTTGGTCTTTGCCTCGGCAAGTTTCTCCTTGAAGCCCTCGACATAG
>ONBG01000048.1 GCA_900316015.1 uncultured Prevotella sp.
CAATGATGAGTTCACCATCAAATACCTCGACTTACGTCACCGTAAGGACGGCTATATTGAGTTACGTCCTGCCAACAAGGACTTCAAGCCTATCCGCATTGATGCCGATGATGACTTTGAAGTATGGGGCGTGGTAATTTGAACTATAAAAAGATGGAAGTGATATTATGCGAATATTTGAATTATGGAGGACGTAATATACATAGATGAGAAAAATTACAGGGATTTCCTAAATCTTAATGTAATAGCATTTTCATTTGCTCATGGAGGCGCACAAGGCAGTCCGGGCGAGATTATTGTCATTACTCAGGATGGCCAGAAATATAGCATGAATTACGCTTATGGCTATATGACCATCGAAATGTGCGATGAAGTTTGTCCTCCACTAAAAGATTGTTTTTCGGTTTCTTTGAGGTTGAAAAAACTCCTGACGGATGGAAAGGCATAAGCTTAGGAGCAGGAAATTTCCTTGTCCTTGCTGAATCTATATATAATCAGCTCAGTCCTGACTTGCTCTGTGTTCCACCTCATATTCGATATGGTAGATGGATGAATATGGTAATTGGCTATCTGAGAACTGCCAAAGACTAATTTATGTAGTATAATTCATTGCTTGGAAACCATGTACGGCATCATTGACTGCGATAACTGTTACGTTTCATGCGAGCGTGTCTTTCGGCCAGACCTGAAGGACAAGCCTGTCGTTGTTCTCTCGAACAATGACGGCTGCGTGGTGGCACGGTCAAATGAAGCCAAAAAGATGGGTATAAAAGCCGGAACACCATACTTCCAACTGGCAGAGCAGTTCCCCAATCAAAAGATTGTCGTATTCTCATCGAACTATGAGTTGTATGGCGAACTGACAAGCCGTGTGGTATCAATCATCAGCAAAGAGGCACCTGCCTACTTCTATCAAATTCCCACGACAGAGATCGTGCTTAATCCTGAGTTGAAGCAAAATCCTGGATGGGAGTAAACCTGACGTTCTTATAAAAAAGAAGGTGTATCATCATTCTATTGGATGGTACATCTTCTTTTTTGCATTGAGTGAAACTCCAGCTTGTCAACCTCGTGTCAACCTTTGACAACCTCAAAACAGGTTGCAAGCCCGATAAACACTGGGGTTTGACAACCTGTCAACCTAATCACACAAAAAACACTATCAACTATAAAATTATTCAGGAAAAGAAACCAGCTTTGAAAACCTTTGGTCCATACAAAGGCGTAACTATGCATCTGTATACTGTCATCAAAAGAACCGCACGTACGGTGGTTGTGGCAGAAAACACGAAAGCAGGAGATCACTAAGAGGAGAGTTTACCTCCAACCCTATTCAATAATAATCGAAAAAAGAGGATGCACATACACCCTCTTGTTAAAAGTATTTCCTGCTGCTTATCTCTTAGCATGCAATCTTAGTTTCCTTGTATCTACGCATGGCATAGATGAAAACCACGCAGAAACAGAGGAATGGAAGGATATAGGAACAATTGACTGCCGGGTGTCCGAGGATCATTTTCTGGTCAATGATCATACCTTGTAACGGAGGCATGATGGCTCCACCAACAATTGCCTCAACCAGGAAAGCAGCCCCTAAACTGGCATCCTGATTATCAACATGCTCCAAAGCGATTCCGTAAATGGTTGGGAACATCAAGGACATAAATGCGCTGATCCCGATCAAACAATAGAGACCTGCCATGCCGACGATGAACACAGCTCCTAAGGTACATGCACCTGCACCAACGGCGAACAGGGCAAGTAACTTGCGTGTATTGACATATTTCATTAGACCTGTCGCAATAAACCTGCCGCAGAGGAACAGACACATCGCTATAATGTTATAGGTTTGTGCAGTAGCCTTATTGATGCCAAGATAATCAGCATATTGGATAATGAAAGTCCAAACCATGATCTGTGCTGCCACATAGAACATCTGTGCTAAGACACCCTCTCTATACGCATGATTATGCCATAGGTTTTTCAAGGTCTGCTTAGCACTATTCGTCTGCTCGGGTTGAATATCCGTCTTCGGAACTCTCGTCAGGGCAATGATCATAAACATGAGAACGACAATACATCCGATCGCAACATAAGGATTGCGGATTACATCCAAGTCATGAACACGAATGCTTGCCTTCTGCGCAGCATCCAACGTTGGGAAGATGATATTACCCAACGCGTCTCGCTTGTCTGAAATCAGTTGCGGAAGAACAATAAAGGAAGCGACACCCATCCCACAAAGTGAGCCCATCGGATTAAATGCCTGGGAAAGATTCAGACGACGGGTAGCTGTTTCCTTGGAACCCAATGACAAGATAAAGGGATTGGCCGTTGTCTCAAGGAATGCCAATCCGAATGTCAGAATATAGAGGGAGATGCAGAAGAAGGAGAACTGCTGGTAATTCGCTGCAGGGATAAACATAAAGGCACCCATAGCATATAGTGCCAATCCAAGCAAGATACCACTCTTATAACTATACTTACGAATAAACAAAGCCGCAGGAATTGCCATTGTGGCATAGCCTCCATAGAAGGCGAACTGCACCAACGATGCTTTGGCTGCCGATATCTCCATCACGGTCTGAAAGGCTGCCACCATCGGGTTGGTAATGTCATTGGCAAATCCCCATAAGGCAAATAGGACCGTAATAACAATAAAGATAAACAGGAATCTCTTTTCTACCAATTTGGACTTTTGCATGATTGTCTAGGATTTAAGGATCCTGTACCGGCACGACCATGCCGGTACAGGAAAAGAATATTATCTCATAGAACGATAGATTGGACCATAAGTAGCGCAGGCACGGTAGTCCTGGCCTTCCTTGTCCATCCCGAACGCATTCCAAGCTGCAGGACGGAAGATCTTGCTGTCGTCTACATTATGCAGGCACACGGGGATACGAAGCATAGAAGCTAAGGTAATCAGATCGGCTCCAATATGCCCATAAGTGATAGCACCATGATTAGCTCCCCAGTTGTTCATGACACTGTACACATCCTTGAAAGCATCCTTCGTCGGGTCAAGGCGTGGCGTAAACCAAGTCGTAGGCCATGTAGGATCCGTACGCTTATCAAGAATAGCATGGATCTCAGGATCGATGTCCACGATCCATCCTTCTGCCAACTGCAAGACAGGACCCAGACCCTTCACAATATTCACACGCATCATCGTAGCAGGCCATCCACCCTTCGTCAGGAAATGGCTACTGAAACCACCCCCTCTGAAGTAATCGCGATCGGCTGGCATCCAGGATGTAGCCTTCAGGCAGTTCTCAACATCTGCATCGGTCATTTCCCAGAATGGCTTCATCACGTGATTGCCAGCTGCATCTACACTCTCACCTGTACCATCAAGGGTCGTTGCTCCAGAATTAATCAAATGGATAATGCCTGGAGCTGCGGTTCCTGTGAGTTCCTTACCAGTAACGCGCTTGACTGACTCTGGACTCCAGTAGGTTCGGATATCAGAGAAGATCTGTGCCTGATTGGTCAACAAGTGCGCCAATAACATGGCTGTACAGTTGAGGGAATCATTCTCAGTTGCAAATGGGATTGCCTCACGCTTGCCGTTCCAGTCAAAGGTTGTGTTCAGGATCGCTTCCGTGAAGTCACCATTCGGTTTCCAGTCGGTCCATTGACGCTGCCCCTGGAAACCTGCAGCAATAGCATGATGACCAAGGGACTCTTCCTTAAAGCCCATCTGCTCAAGTTTCGGATTACCATGGAGCAAATCCTTGACGATCAAGGTCATCTTCACGATAAACTCCCAGTCTTTCTCTTTTTCCTCACGGGTCTTGGTCTTCTCAGGGCGGTTCTTGTCCCAGCCTTCATTCGGCTTGCAATATTTCTCAACCCATGCCATAGCCTTCTTGAATTCATCAGGATCATAAATGCCTTCATCCATACGACGCAGGATTTCAACCTCGTCGATACTCTCGCAGCGCATGCCTAAGTATTCTTCGAAGAAGTCTGTATTCACAATAGAGCCTGCAATACCCATGGTAACACTACCGATAGACAGGTATGACTGACCACGTAATTCGGCTACTGCCACTGCTGCACGGGCGAAGCGCAATAATTTCTCTTCAACGTCTGCAGGAATGGTGTTGTCTTCCAGATCCTGTACGTCATGCCCATAGATACCAAAGGCAGGAAGCCCCTTCTGTGCATGGGCAGCGAGGACTGCTGCTAAGTAAACAGCACCCGGACGTTCTGTTCCATTAAATCCCCAAACCGCTTTCGGCCAATAGGGATTCATGTCCATCGTCTCAGAACCATAGCACCAGCAAGAGGTAACCGTAATTGTTGCCCCTACACCCTCGCGCTCGAATTTCTCTGCACAAGCAGCGCTCTCTGCCACACGGCCAATGGTGCTGTCAGCAATCACGCACTGTACCGGAGTTCCGTCTCTGTACTTCAACTTGCTGGAGATAAGATCAGCAACTGCATGGGCAAGTGCCATTGTCTTACCCTCCAAACTCTCACGAACACCGCCTTGACGACCATCGATCGTTGGGCGAATACCAATTTTTGGATAATTCATTTTCATGTTAATAGCAATATTGTTATGATAGATGTACTAAAATATAACTATACAAAGGTATATAATTATTTGCAAAAAAGACCGATAAAAAGTGTTAATTCTTTATCGGTCCTTCTATTTATAATGCATTGCACTCTTCAAGCCATATCCTGTTTGTCGCATCTGAAGGCATTCTCCAGTCGCCACGAGGACTCAAGCTGACACTTCCCACTTTCGGTCCATCCGGTAGGCAAGAGCGTTTAAACTGCTGTTTAAAGAACCTGAGGACAAAGGTTGTCAGCCATTTCTTGATCGTTTCATCCTCATAATGGGATGCCGTGGGATCACTGCCATCAAAAGCCCGCTGTGCCATCAAGAAGATCTTTGATGGACGGAACCCAAATCGCAAAAAATAATAGAGGAAGAAATCATGCAGTTCGTAAGGTCCCACTAAATCTTCTGTCTTTTGCTTAATATTCCCTTTCTCATCGGCTGGGATAAGTTCTGGGCTGATCGGTGTATCGATAATATCCAATAAGGTATCACGTGAAGAGGAATCTACCTCAAAATCGGCTACATACCTCACCAAATACTTAATCAGTGTTTTGGGAATACTGGCATTAACGCCATACATACTCATGTGGTCACCATTGTAAGTTGCCCATCCAAGGGCAAGTTCAGAGAGATCACCAGTACCGATGACCATGCCACCTAACTGGTTGCTCAGATCCATGAGGATCTGAGTACGCTCGCGAGCCTGACTATTCTCATAGGTAACGTCTTTCACAGCAGGATCATGCCCAATATCGCGAAAATGCTGGGTCACACTATCCACAATAGGGATCTCCCGAATGTCCACGCCTAAGCTCTTCATCAAGGACACCGCATTGTCATGAGTACGGTCCGTCGTACCAAATCCTGGCATCGTCACGCCGACAATTCCCTTCCTGTCTAACTTTAATTTATCAAAGGTCTTGACACAGACTAATAAAGCTAAGGTACTGTCAAGACCGCCACTTATGCCGATGATAACCCGCTGGCTGTGGGTATGGACAAATCGCTTGGCAAGACCGGCTACCTGTATATTGAAAATCTCCTGACAACTGGCTTTCATGTCATCCGACTTGGGAATGAAAGGATGGGGATCAATAGTACGCTCAAGGACGAAATCATGAGGAGTGGTCCCATGGAGATCGACGATATGGATCTGCTGATGGTTATTCTGCAGGGAATATTTGATGTTGCGCTGCGCATTCACAAAAGTGGTATTGTTGCGACGTTCACTACGGAGTTTCTGGATATCAATCTGAGAAACAACCATCTGGGGCTCAAACAAGAAGCGCTCTCCTTCTGCTAAAAGTGCCCCATTCTCGAAAATCATCGCATTGCCACCATAGACCACATCTTGTGTGCTTTCCCCAAAGCCACTGCCACTATAGATGTATCCACAAATGGTACGCGCACTTTGCTGGGCAATCAGGCTCTTCAGGTATGCATGCTTCCCGATCAGTTCATTACTGGCAGAGAGATTGAAAATCAAGTCGGCACCTTCCAAGGCCAGATGGTTACTGGGAGGTGTAGGTGCCCAAACATCCTCACAGATCTCTATTCCGAACACGGCACCATCACAGGTTCGAAAGAGTTGTGGGTCCGGGGTTACAAGAACCTTGGTTCCTGCGAATCGGATCACCGTTGGCCTCAAGTCCTGAGAGGAGGCAAACCAGCGCTTCTCATAGAACTCGTTGTAATTGGGAAGATAGGTCTTAGGAACCAGTCCCATCAAGTCTCCCTTTTGAATGACCGCAGCACAGTTCAGGAGTAATCCCCCAACGACTACCGGCAACCCGACAATCACTGTAATATCCAACTTCCGGGTAAAATCCTCCAACATCATGACTGCTGTCTCCGATGCATCTAAGAGCATATTCTGACGGAAGAGATCCTGACAGGTATAGCCCGTCAAAGAAAGCTCAGGGAAGACAATGACCTCAACGTCCTTTCCTTCTGCTTGGGCGATCAAGGAATCAATCTGACTAAGATTGTATTTACAATCACCAACCTCTACGGTAGGAACTGCAGCTGCCACTTTGATAAAACCGTGTTTCATGGAAGTTTTATTTAATCGTTACTTGAGTTGCGCCATATCCATATTCTTGGAAACTGGCATCCTGGTATGGATAACTCTTATATTTGTAGTTCAACTCATGAATAATGGCATGGCGGAGTACACCTTCTCCCTTCCCATGGATAAAGATAATACGCTGTCCTTTGTTGCCACCATAATCAGCCAATGTATCACGGAAAACCTTCAACTGGTAATTGAGGATATCCCCTGCCGACATCCCTGCTGTTGTCTCCAGGATCTCGCCTGCATGAAGGTCGACGACTACGACCTCATCATCACCCTTATGACGGGGAAGGAGCGGGTGATGACGCTTTCCTTTGTCATAGCGGGGCTGATAACTGGTGTCCTGGCGAACGGTGCGATCCTTGTCTGTCTCCACGTGATGATACATCTCTGCCTTCAGCTGATCAGCATTGAGCACCAACGGGCGGACGACCTTGTCATTCTCAACGATGGTATAAAGCAAGGCAGGAGACTCAAAGAAATCATTCGCCTGGAAGGTATGAAGCTTATAGAACTTCACCGGATCAATGCGGAACTGCGCCTCAACCACCGGCTTAAGCATAAAGGATTTATCCAACTTATAAGCAATCATCTGAACGGCTACATGTCCCAACTGATTTAGGTCTTCCCTGCCAAACTCCTCGATAAAAAGCTTGGTGTTCGGCCCTACTTCTCCGTGTGCGCGAATCGTCCAATTATTACTCTCTGCCGTCATATAGGCATATTGCAGGTAATAGTTGCTATCATTGACGAAATAGGTCTCGAACCGTGTGTTCGTCACGTTCTTGATGTCCACAGGGACAAAAGCAAGATAAGCAGACAGCTGATTGCCTCCTTTTCTTTCTTCTGCAGGTTTGCGAAAAGTAATCTCCTGGTCTGCAGGATCATCCTCTTTTTCAAGCACTGTATCGGCATCCTCACCCTTTAGCTTTGACTTGATAGAACGCTGATCATCCCGGACGGGTACCATGTTGGGAACAGCAGAGGTATGAACTTTTGCAATATTATAATCATCCGTGTCAGCAACCACGACCTCATTGATAGGTGTCGGGATTTGGAATCCATCCTCATCCTCAACCAACACGATATTCTTCCCCTGGAAGCCTGCAATCTTACCGCCACCAGTTTCCGACAGAAATCTTACTTTATCTCCTATTTTCATTACTATAACTTATTAAATTAGACAAGGGTTTTCTCCGTACCGTCAAGGAATCAGGAGCGAGCTGTCACCATAACTCAGGAACCTAAAATCATGCGACAGGGCATAATCATAAATCTTACGCCAATCACCATGGACAAAAGCACTCACTAAAAGCAATAGTGTGCTTTGAGGCTGGTGGAAATTGGTTACCAACATCTTCACAATTTTATAATCATACCCAGGTGCTATGATGATCTGAGTGCTTGTATGCAAAGCTGGGAGGTCATTTCTGACCAAATAATCCAACACCTCCTGGATAGCCTCCATAGGGGTTAACGTAGGATGGGTGTCATAAGGTTCCCATTGATCGATATGGAGTTCTTCCTCTGTTGCCTCAGGGTTCTTGGCGAGGCGGCAACCGATATAATAAAGGCTCTCAAGGGTACGCACACTCGTCGTCCCTACAGCAATAGCCCTGCAACTATGTTTCAGCAACTTTTCCAAAGTCTGCCGCTTCACACAAATATATTCAGTATGCATCTCATGCCCTTCGATCATCTCACTCTTCACTGGCTTAAAGGTTCCTGCCCCAACATGAAGCGTCAGTTCCTCACGGTCAATGCCGTGAGCGTCGAGGTCGTTCAGTACGGCATCCGTAAAGTGCAATCCTGCCGTAGGTGCAGCTACACTTCCCTTAATCTTTGAATAGACCGTTTGGTAAGTGGTCTTGTCACTCTCCTGTGTCTCCCGGTTCAAATAAGGAGGAATCGGCAATTCACCAACCGTCTCGAGGATATCGGCAAAGGACACTTGTTCATTATCCCAATCGAAATCTATCCAATGACTGTTGTTGTGCATATCCCTGCGTGTCGCGGTGAGCGTCAGCCGATGACCTTTGATCTCAAAGTCACGTTTCAAGGGACCTTCCTTCCATTTCTTTAGGTTCCCAACCATGCAGAGCCAAGCACAATGGCTGGTTGCCTGAAACATAAGCTCATAATCTGTCGGATCTGCAGGTTCAAGCAAGAAGACCTCGATCAAGGCACCTGTTTCCTTGCGGAAATGGATACGTGCCTGGATCACTTTCGTGTTATTGAAGATCATCAGAGCACCTTTGGGCAGATAATTCGGTAGATGATAGAAGATGTCTTCCCCCACCTCTCCATGGCGGTAGAGCAAGAGCTTACTGTGGTCGCGTTGCGCGAGAGGGAACTTTGCTATTCTCTCGTCAGGCAGAGGATAGCTATAATCACTGATTTTTATATGTTTTGTATCCATTATCTGATAATTAAGCCATAGAAGATGGCATAACAAAATGTAAAGACGAGCACGGATATCACCACGTCGATGTCACAGAGACTATAACCTGTACTCGTATATTGTGTTGAGATATAGTTGAGCTTAGGACTGATCTTGAAGTATATCTTCCGATATAGCATATAGACAGACACTGCTACGATAGCCCCCCAAAGAATTCCACAGAGGATGTCACCAGGATAATGCAGCCCTAAGTACATACGGGTATAGCAGTTGACTAACGACCAAAGGATCAAGAATGTGTTGAACAGCTTGTTCCTTACTAACAAGCAGAAGAACAAGGCGATAGAAAAGGTGTTCGCCGCATGTGCAGAGAAAAAGCCATAATCGGTTCCACGCATATCGTTCACGACATCTACCGTATATTTGATAAGCGGGTCATTGCTCGGTCGCCATCGTGCTATCCATGGTTTTACCACAAAATCAGCAACCCCACCGGACAAGATCACACAAAGGACAACGCAGCAAACAACCCACATGATCTGCGTCATCGTCTCATTGTTCTTAACCACCAAGTAAAAAAGGGACAGATAGAGCGGAATCCAGGAAAAGCCCGAGGTAAGGGTGGTCATCACGCCATCCATAAACAAAGAGTCACTCCCGTTAAAGAATCCGAGGAGAGCCCTGTCTAATTCCATTAGCATCTCTAACATGTCAGATTTCCTCTATTTGTTTAGTCTGTATCCATCCTTCACGCCCGTCATCCAAACGGATACCTCTCCATTCCTTGATGCTTTTGTCCGTGATGTTCACACGAGTTCCCTCATGGATGACAAACTGGTCGGCACCACTCTTGACTGGAGTCTTCTTGACAGAGACAGAAGGAGCAATGACAATGGCACCTTTCCGATTTTCAAGCTCTTCTTTCTGCTGGTAGGCAAACAAATTGCTCAACAGGAAAAGGACAAGGAACACAAAAGCCCCAAAGAATCCAGCCTTCTTCATCCACATCACGGGCACGAACAGATAAACCAACAACAGAGCCAATACCAAAATAATGGAAACAATGGCAACCGTTGCCCAGTTATCGACACTGGTGAAGTTGACCAAGGAATGATACCACGTCACAAAGAACATCTCACTCTCTGGCGTGATCTTATCAATAGTCTTGCTACGTGCAAACTGCAAGTTGAAGTTAATGTCCTTATCACCGGGAGATAGCATGTGGGCACGCTCATAGGCCAAGACTGCCTGCGTGATATTGTCTGAGCGATAATAAGCATTTCCCAAGTTATAATACAGCTCTGCACTTACGCCCTTTTGCAATAGCTCTTGGTAATCCTTAATAGCTTGTTGGTAATTGCCCTTCCTATACTCCGTATCCGCATTCTGTTTCGTAACTGCATAGGAAGCTGCTGGCATCATCAACAGAGCTACAAGTAGTAAGACAAGTGCACTACCATGGCGGCGGGATTTCTTGTTCTTCTTCATCACGTCTTCTATTCTGGTGATCGCGGTCATCGCTGAGTCAAAAGTCTTATTCATATTTCCAGCCACGTCCCCTGGGGCATAGCGTTCAAATTCACATTCATCGAGCGCACTCGTAAATTTCTGGATGGTCTCTTCGTCCACATCATGATTCTGGAGGGTCTCTACGATGTTCTCACGGGAGAGCTTCTCTGCCGGCATGTTCAACTTATCACCCATGTAGCCCCATAGTGCGCGCAGCACCTCATCATAGAACTCGTTTGCCTTGCCAGCCCACATGAGTTTATTGGCTGTACGCAACCGTTTCGTAGCCACTTTATTCGCCTTCTTACCCCGCATCTTGACGAGGTCTGCATTGTCAATGGCACGCTGGCGGAAGATGACAAGCAAGACAATGAAAGCAAGCAACGGGATCAACAGGGCTATCCAATAGGTGGACGAGCCAAAGAAGAACTCATCAATTGCATGCTGATGGGTATCTCCTAATTTGAGGGCATGGATATCCTGATCCTTTTCATCCGTGTAATCAGAGACGTTTCCATTGCTGCCATCGCCTTTGCCAACTGTTATGTCAAAGGCCTGGGTCTTGATGGTCTTATACTGATTGAGGTCTGTATCGAAGTAGGTAAACGTGATCGGATTGATATGGTATTTCCCTTGATTCCGGGGAACAACAAGAATATCATAGATCATATTGCCTTCCACTCCATTGGCAGTCAGCTTGGTCTTGTCTGTAACCTTAGGGTCATACTTATCAAAATCTTTCGGGAAAACGACTGTTGGCTGCTTGATCAGCTTCAGGTTACCGATACCTCCCACGACAATACGCAGGTTAACGGGATTCCCCGCTTTTACATCCGTCTTATTCAACTGTGCGGAGATATTAAATTTCCCAACGCCACCGGAGAAATTAGCAGGACGGGTAGGCAACGGGTCTACATGGATGGTTATACCCGGGGCATCAATATTCCGATGCACTTCTACATAACCGGAACCTCCATTGAAGAAGGCCTCAAAAGGATCTACAGAACGGTTTTGCTGCACGACAATCCCCTTAAAGGTGATACTCGGTATTTTCAAGTCGCCTGTCATCTGGGGATACATCACGTACTGGCTCCAAGTAACACAACGGTAGTTCTTGCCGTTCACCCGTTCCAAATGGAAGGATTTCTGTTGCGGGAGTTGCACTTCCTGCGTGTGGAATCCCGTAAGGTCCGGCATCTTTCCTTCTAACTGTGTCAAGTCGACTGTTGTATACACCTTATAGGTCAGCAATACGGGTTCCTGCTCATGGACACGGCGCTTATTGGCACTCACTTTGATGAACAAATCGTTGCCGGTGATCGCTGAACCGGCTGCGCGCATCTTAGGACCGCCTTCTTCATCTTCGTGCATTTTCGGGGCTCCATTGCTAGATGGGCGTGCCGACCCTGAAATGACAATCCTATAGGGAGACGAGGATATGGTTCGGCTTCCTACCTTTGCATGGGCAGCAGGCAGTGTGTAAGTCCCATTCTTGCTGGCATACAATGTGTAGGTATAAGTGATGGATGAGGAACTACTTGTATGTCCGTTGACCATCTGGAAACTCGACTGTTGGGAAGTATAAGGTCCCGCAATGACCTCAACTTCGTCAGTCGTTCGTATTCCCGAGCGGAAGTCTTCCACATCCTGTGTATTGACCGTATATGCCACACGGAAGTTCTCACCGACGCTAACCCGCGACGGTGCCGACACCGAGATATGTTGCGCTTGGATGCCCAAAGCTACCAACAACAATACATATAATATAATCGATCGTTTCATATTCTCAACCTATATCTGTCAAAGGACCATTCGTGAAAAGAAAAGATAAAAAATCCGAGACTTTCCTACCAGTTCTGCTGGAGCGTACGTCGCCGGGGCTGCTGCATGGCTTTTTTCAGACGCTGCTGTGTAGCCTGTTCTTCCTGCATGGCAGCATTGAGGAGCTGTTCAGCATTATCCTTGCTCATCTGCTCTTTAGGCTGTTGCTGCTTCTGCGGGTCTTTCTTGTTCTGATCCTTATTCTGGTTCTTATTCTGTTTATCCTTATTCTTCTGTTGATCCTTGTTTTTCTTGTTCTTGCCCCCGCCATTCTTCTTCTGGTTTTTCTGCTGACGCTTGCAAAGCGCGAGGTTATAACGGGTCTGGTTATCATTGGGATTGTTGCGCAATGACTCCTCATAGGCTTGGATTGCCTCGCCGAACATCTGGTGCCCCTGGCAGATCGTCCCTATATTATGGTAGACCTTTGCCTTACGAACCTTTCCTTTCTCCAACTGTGCAGACTTTTGGTATTGGATAATAGCTGCAGAATCTTTCTGCTGTGCCTGAAGGGCACAACCTAAATTATAGTATGCCTGGGCATTCTCAGCATTCTTTCCGATAGCCTTCCTATATTCCACCTCTGCCTTGGCATATTGCTGCTGACGGAACAGTCTGTTTCCCTGGCGGATGAGCTGCCTGTCGTTTTGAGCCATTCCGTTAAGGGAGAACCCCATCAACATGACCCACAATGCCACGATATGTAAATATCTATTCTTCATTGAACCATCTACTTTGAGCATGAACTTTCTCTGTTCTATTTCTTCTTGAACAACTTGACATTCTTGAGCAACGGATTCTTCGATTCCAGGATACAGATCTCCAGGATCAGCAACAGGATGACCAGAATGCCAAATGCCTGGAACTGTTCATCATATTCACTGTAGATCACGCTTTGCGTCTCACCTTGTTGCAACTTCGTCAGTGCATCATTCAACTGTTCCTGTGCAGAACTGGTATTATCAACATGAATATACTTCCCGCTTCCTGCTTGCGCCAATTGCTGGCACATCTGTTCGTTGAGATGGGTGAGCACGGTCTGTCCATTGCGATCCTTCATATAGCCACCATTCCCATCAGGAATAGGAGCCCCTTTACTGCTACCGACACCCAGGATAAAGACGTTAATGCCTTTTTTCTTGGCTGCTTTGGCTGCCTCCACTGCCCCACCTTCATGGTCTTCGCCATCGGTGATCACGATAATGGCCTTGCCCACTTTATCCTGTTGGGTGAAGGAGTTCATCGCCAACTGAATAGCATGCCCGATATCCGTACCTTGCGTGGCAATCAGCGATGGGTCGATATTCTGGAGAAACATTTTCGCCGACACGTAATCCGAAGTGATGGGTAACTGGACGAAGGCATCACCGGCAAACACGATCAAGCCTATGCGATCGTTGGTGAAATGGTCTACCATGTTCTCCACCAACAACTTGCTTTTATCCAACCGTGAAGGGATGACATCTTCGCACTTCATGGAATTGCTGATATCCAAGCAGATCATGGTCTCGATGCCATGTCGTTTCTCATGTGAGATCTTAGAACCCGTTTGCGGGCGTGCGATCATCACGATCAACAGGGCGAGAGCTACCTGCATGAGCCAGAACTTCACAGTCGGACGATACTTCGATACATCCGGCATCAAGTCCTTCAGCAAGTTAGGATCACCAAACTTACGAAGTTTCTTTATTCTTTGCCTCCAGCCAATCAACCGGATCAACGCCAAAACGGGTATGACCCATAGTAACCAAAGATATACAGGATCTTCAAATCTAAACATCTTTCTTATGATTCTAAGGGATTCTGCGCAAGACTGTTGTCCTCAGCAGAATTTCCAACAACATACAGATAAAGGCAGCGATGGCGAAGGGCTGATAGGCCTCATAGTGCTTGGAGAACTTCTTGACGCTCATCTTCGTCTTCTCCAATTTATCGATGTCCTTATAGATCTGTTTCAACTGTCTGTTATTCGTCGCACGATAGGTGTTGCCATCTGTCGTAGCAGCAATGTCGCTCAAGGTCTTTGTGTCGATGTCAACCGGCATCTTGATATACTCAATATGCCCCGCCACAGGGACGGGATAAGGGGCAACCTTGTTGGAGCCCACAGCGATCGTATAGACACGGATTCCTAAGCTCTTGGCAATCTGTGCTGCCGTCATCGGTGAGATGTCACCCATGTTATTGCTTCCGTCGGTCAGCAAGATGACAACCTTGCTCTTGGCCTTGGAACCTTTCAGCCGGCTGATGGCATTGGCAAGTCCCATGCCCACAGCCGTACCATCTTGGATCAAGCCGCGCGCAGCAATGTCGGTTCGCACATTCTGCAGAAGGTTCAGCAAGGAGGCGTGATCGGTCGTCATCGGGCATTGGGTGAAAGCCTCGCCGGCAAATATAGTCAAGCCAATATTGTCATCTGGGCGACCAGAGATGAACTCTGCTGCCACATTCTTGGCTGCCTCGATACGATTCGGCTTCAAGTCTTCTGCTAACATAGACGTCGATACGTCCATCGCAAGCATGATATCAATGCCTTCCGTAGTCCTATTGTCCCAGGAATTACGAGTCTGGGGCCTTGCTAAAATCACGACGATGAGCGTAAAGGTGATACACCTCAGCAACATCGGCATGTGGGTCAGTCTGATACGCCAGCTCTTGGGGGCGAAGCGATAGATATAAGTATCGCTCAATCGCATCGTCGGCTCACTCTTCTTCCTGTAGAGGAAATACCACAAGATATAGGGTATCAAGAGCAGGAGCAGCAGGAAATATTCTTTATTTACGAATTCCATTGTTCAAAGTCCTTACATGGTCAACTGTGTCACCCGGATCAGTACATAGACCAACAGGGCGATCACAATCGCCAAGATAACATATATGAGCGATTTGATGGTGACCCGTGCATGGCGGGACCGCTTGTCCTCCTCACTCAGTTTGGGGACGATCTTTTCAGTAGTCTCTTCGCCTTCTATCTTCGTCTGGTCGATGAAATTGATGGCATTCACCAAGTTCAAGTCGTTCTCGTTGATCAAAGTGGAATATTTAGCAAACTTCACCAGATCGGCGGTCTGGAACAGTTCTTTCAGCTCATCGATCATCTTCTGGTCTCCCGTATGCTGCAAGCGGTCGATAATCTCAGAGGAGGTCATCTCCATAGCATTGAACCCAAACCGCTCATTGATATATTGACGAATGGTATCGGTCAACTGGGTGTAATACGTCTTTTGGTCTTCCGACGTGCTGAGATGCGCTGCCTTGATCTTGTCAATTGCATTCAGCGCACGCTGATGGGGAAGCAGTTTCTTGACAAACCGCACATGCGTGATAATCGGCTTGTTCTCGCGCAGCCGAATAAAGAGATAATACCCTACCCCACAAAGCAATAGCATGAGAATGCTCAACCAAAATATACCACTCCACTCACTCCAAAGGAAAGGATTGTTCTGAACATCTTTAGGAGGATAGAACTGGTTCGGGTGCAAAGTATCCACGTCCACGGTAATGACCTTCAAGGCAGCGGGGTTAGCGGCATAGCTTTTTCCATCTACCTTCACTTTCATGCCGGGAATGGCATAGAGCTTCTCGTCGAAACTGGTGAGGGTATACGTCTTCTGCACCTTCATCATCCCATTGTCTAAGGATGTGGTGTCGGCAGGGGTCGATTCCAAGACTTCAACACCTGGCGTGATCTGCTGGGTGCGCTTGAACTGGGGGAAGACGACACGCTGTCCTTTCTTGGCAGTGACGCCCACCGTCATGTGCGCTTGCTGCCCAATCAAGATGGCGATAGAGTCGATCTTTTGCTCAACCGCGATCTCTTGTGCGACAGCTGCCAAGGTCATCAACAGTCCTACTATGATAAATCCTACTTTCTTCATACTTTATCCACGTTGTGCGAATAGCAACATCATCGACTTCACATAATCCTCATTGGTGGCGATGGAGGTCCAATCAACCTTGCTCTTGGCAAAGGCCTGCCTGAGGTCTGCCTCCCGTTGCATCCAATAACGCGTGTGTGCCAGGCGGAGCTTCTTGCTAGAGGTATCAATGAACATCTCATGCCCGGTCTCCGCATCCTTCACCTTCATCAACCCGATATTCGGCAACATCTTCGCACGGGGATCATACACTTGTATGGCAACGATGTCGTGCTTTGAATTTGCAATCTGCAAGGGTTTCGTGAAATCCACCCGCGTATAGAAATCGCTCAACACAAACGCCGTGCAACGGCGCTTCATGACTCGCGTGAGGTACTCCAAGGCCATGCCAATATCCGTCTTGGTACTCTGGGGATGGAAATCGAGCATCTCACGGATAATATAAAGGATGTGCTTACGCCCTTTCTTCGGTGGGATATACTTCTCTACCCTGTCGGAAAAGAAGATCACGCCTATCTTGTCATTATTCTGGATAGCACTGAACGCTAGGGTTGCCGCGATCTCGGTCACCATATCCTTCTTCATCTGACGCGTCGTCCCGAAATCGAGGGAGCCGGACACGTCAATCAACAGCATTACGGTCAGCTCGCGCTCCTCCTCGAAGACCTTCACGTACGGGCGATGAAAGCGGGCAGTCACGTTCCAGTCGATGTCACGGACATCATCCCCGAACTGGTATTCGCGCACCTCCGAGAAGGCCATACCCCTGCCCTTGAAGGCAGAATGGTACTGTCCTGCGAAGATGTTTTGACTCAGTCCACGGGTCTTGATCTCAATCTTCCGTACTTTCTTTAATATCTCAGACGTTTCCAATTGATAATGATTTATCTTACAACAGAATGGGACCTTATGGCACTTCTACCTTATTGACAATCTTCGAGACAATCTCCTCACTGGTAACATTGCTCGCCTCTGCCTCATAAGAGAGTCCTATGCGGTGACGCATGACATCATGCACGACTGCACGGACATCCTCGGGGACCACATAGCCACGATGCTTGATAAAGGCATACGCACGGGCAGCCTTCGCTAAATTGATGCTGGCTCGAGGAGAACCACCAAAGGTGATCATATCCTTCAGTTCAGACAGCCCATAACGGTCAGGATAACGACTGGCAAAGACGATATCCGCGATATACTGTTCTATTTTCTCATCAATATACACTTGGTTCACCACCTCGCGTGCATTCAGGATCTCCTTTGCTGTAGTCACTGGCGTGACCTTGGGCAGGGAGCCTGCCAAGTTCTCGCGGATGATCAATTTCTCCTCGTCCAATGTCGGATAGTCAATCACGACCTTCAGCATGAAACGGTCGACTTGTGCTTCTGGCAACTGGTAAGTGCCTTCCTGTTCGATCGGGTTCTGGGTGGCCATCACGAGGAAAGGATTTGGCAAGTTGAACGTTTCTTCACCAATGGTCACTTGATGCTCCTGCATGGCCTCCAACAGGGCACTCTGTACCTTGGCGGGAGCACGGTTGATCTCGTCTGCCAAAACGAAGTTGGCAAAGACAGGACCTTTCTTCACGTGAAACGACTCATCCTTCTGGGAATAAATCTGAGTGCCGATGACATCTGCAGGCAAGAGGTCTGGCGTAAACTGGATACGACTATAGTCAGCATCAATCAATTGCGCTAACGTTTTGATGGCAAGGGTCTTAGCAAGACCCGGGACACCTTCTAACAAAACATGCCCGTCACTCAACAGTGAGATCAGCAAAGAGTCGACGAGATGTTTCTGTCCTACGATCACGCGATCCATACCTGTTTTCAGATTGGTAACGAAACCGCTTTGTTGTTCAATCCGGGCATTCAATTCACGGATATCAATAGATTCTGCCATATTCAAATCTTTTTGTCAATTATAAATTTGTCGCAAAAGTACAACATTCCCTCTACATAAAGGCAACAATCCGCCTAAATTATATTAAAAACATGTTACCAAACACTTAATTTAAGAAAGTTTTACGAGAAATAGGGGCTCATATTGGCTTTCCCAAACTGCCTGCTGCCAAGAACCTTTTCTGCACCTAAAAGAAACGAGACAGGCACCCATCACGTTTAGGATGGGAAAAGGAGACACGAATATTATAAAGAATTTATTTTACGCATTACCACTCAATACCAATCGACGTACAGTGATTGATATTCGCTTCTTGGCAATCTCTGGACGAAGGGCTTCCTCACGTTGCATTCCTTCGGGATTAATGCAGGCAACCGTCTGAAAGCCCGCCTGCGACAAGACCGCAGGGTCGGTAACCTGCCCTGCCACCAAAGCGACTGGAATGCCTTGTCGTTGGGAGCGTTGCAAGATCACATACGGCAATTTACCCATCACCGTCTGACGATCAGCCTTTCCTTCTCCTGTTACTACGAGGGAAGCATCTGACAAGAGGTCATCAAAACGAAGCATATCAAGCAATAAGTGAGCACCTGACATGACTTTAGCATTCAAGTATTCAAGGAAAGCATATCCTAATCCGCCTGCAGCCCCGGCTCCTTTTTCCTGACTGCGATCATAGCCGAAATGGCGGGCTGACATCTCTGCAAAGGTACGGGCTCTCCTGTCCAAGAGCTTCACTTGATCCGGACTAGCACCCTTTTGTGGACCAAAGACATACGCTGCGCCATCAGGCCCATCCAGCGGATTGTCCACATCACAGGCAAGGATGAACTCCAGATCATGGAACGCATACGACACATCATCCCATGACTTGGGATGGTAGACGTAGGAGCTTTCCGTCTTCTTCCTTGGAAATTTGTCAACAAAAGCCTGCAACATGCCCAGTCCGCAGTCACTGGTGCCACTGCCTCCTAATCCGATGATGAATTTCTTGCAGCCCCGTTTCATGGCATCGATGATCAGCTCTCCCACTCCATAACTGGTGGCAATGAGGGGATTGCGCTCCTCTGGCTTGATCAGGTTAAGCCCGCAGGCTTGCGCCACTTCGATGACGGCCGTGGTACCGGAGATGGCATATTGCCCGGTGATGTAACGAAGCAAGTTGTCGTGGGTGTGCGCTTCCACCATCTTTGCACTCAACGCGGCTGAAAAGGCAGACAGCATTCCATCGCCTCCATCAGAGACGGGAAGGCTGACCACAGTGGCATCCGGCTGCACGGCGAGAATGCCCTCACGAGCTGCCTGCTCAGCCTCCGACGACGTCAGGCAACCTTTGAAACTGTCAATAGCAAGGATGTATTTTTCCATATACAATAATAACGATCCGTGTGCGTTGATTAGTATATGAAAAAGAAAATTATCTTCATCCTCTGGTTGGTCCTATGCCTACCGGTCATGGCATGCGCTCAGTCGTTCACGCTGGTCGGGAGGGTAACGGATGAGAAGATGAATCCCATAGAATTAGCGACCGTGGCCGTCGTTAAGCAGGGCAAGGCAACGATGACATCCCTCAAAGGGGAGTTCCAGTTGCACCTGACGACCGCTGATTCCGTTGTCGTCAGGTTTTCCATGATCGGGTATAAAACCAAGACGCGCGTCCTGCGACGCCCACGGGGCAAGCAAACCTTGCAGGTGGTTCTCTACCCCTCAGAGCAAACTTTGGATGAGGTGACGGTCAGGGAGATGAAACGGCAAACCACCCAGACGCAGGAACTGCGAGTCAAAGACATGGAAAACGCACCGTCGGCGAGCGGCAATGCCGTGGAAGAACTGATCCAATCGCAAGCTGGCGTGTCCACACACAACGAGCTATCCTCGCAATATAACGTGCGAGGGGGATCCTTCGACGAGAACAGCGTTTACATCAACGGCGTTGAAGTATACCGCCCATTCTTGGTACGCAGCGGACAACAGGAGGGGCTGTCCGTCATCAACCCATACATGGTGGATAAAATCGGGTTCTCCACGGGAGGGTTCGAGGCTAAATACGGTGACAAGATGTCGTCTGTATTGGACATTACCTACAAGCGTCCCCAACGTTTCGAGGGAACAGTGGCGGCCAGCCTCTTAGGGGCAAGTGCCTACATAGGACTGGGAAACAAGAAGTTCTCATGGAGCAACAGCCTACGCTACAAGACGACAAGATACCTCTTAGGCTCCTTGGAGACCAAAGGGGAATACAAGCCCAATTATCTGGATTACCAAACCTACTTCAGTTACAAGCCTAACACGCGCTGGCAGCTGGACATCATCGGCAATGTGTCGGACAACCATTATAACTTCGTGCCAGAGGATCGTGAGACGAAGTTCGGGACCCAAGAGGATGTCAAGTCCTTCAGGGTCTATTACGACGGTCAGGAGAAAGACCTTTTCCGCACCTATTTCGCCACCATGGGCATCCGGTATAACCTCGGGGAGAAGACATCCCTTCAATTGCAGGGCGCAGCCTTCAACACGCGTGAGCAGGAGAAGTATGATATCCAAGGGCAATACTGGCTGACACAGACGGAGACCAGTGAGAACCTCGGCGTAGGCACTTATTTTGAACATGCGCGCAACTACCTGAAAGCTCATGTGGAAAGTGCCAAGCTCATGTTGGATCACCGGACGAAGACGCATCATATCGAGACTGCCGTCACCTACAAGAAAGAGCATATCGAAGAGAATTCCGTGGAATACGAGATGCGAGACTCCAGCGGATACAGCATTCCCCATACGGGCAAGGACCTTTACATGATCTATTCGCTGAAGGCTAAGAATGTGTTAGATGCCCACCGGATCGAGGCTTCCCTACAGGATTCATGGCATTTTACGGCACACCACGACTCCACCTTGCTCACTCTGAACTACGGGGTGAGGTTCAGTCACTGGGATTTCAACAAAGAAAGCATTATCAGCCCCAGGGTCAGCCTGAGCATCATCCCTGCCTTCAACCAAAACATGACCCTGCGGCTTGCCACCGGACTTTACTATCAGGCTCCGTTTTTCAAGGAGCTGAGGGATACCAGCACGGTCAATGGGATCACTACTGCCACCCTGAACAACAAGATCAAGAGTCAGCGATCCATTCATTTCATCGCAGGGATAGATTACAGATTCAACATGGGAGTCCGCCCGTTCAAGTTTACCACGGAACTTTATTACAAGATCTTATCCAATCTCATTCCCTATAGCGTGAGCAACGTCAAGGTTGTCTACTATGGGCAGAATGAATGCAATGGGCATGCGGCTGGCATCGATATGAAATTGTACGGGGAGTTCGTCCCGGGTGCCGACTCCTGGATTTCCTTATCCCTGATGAATACGCAAATGAAGTTGAACGGGAAGAGCATTCCCTTGCCTACCGACCAGCGATATGCCGTGAACATGTACTTCACCGACTTCTTCCCCGGAACCCAACGATGGAAGATGCGATTAAAGTTAGCCTATGCCGATGGACTTCCTTTCTACACGCCCCACCAAGGACTTGAACATTCAAAGTTCCGCGCTCCTGCCTACAAGCGGGCAGACATCGGGATGAGCTATAGGCTGTTGGACAACGAGAATCACCATCGCAACAGCATTCTGAAGAACATCTGGATAGGATTAGATTGCCTGAATTTATTGGACATTAATAATGTAAACAGCTACTATTGGATCACGGATGTGAACAATTATCAGTATGCCATCCCTAACTACCTGACCGGTCGCCAAATCAATGCGCGGGTGCAATTCGAATTCTAAGTATATGCAATGGGAACCCAATCTAAATTCATTCTAAATTGAATGGCCATTCAATTTTCGTGCGCGTACCTTAATATACGCGCGCGTATAAATAGAGATAAAAATAAAGATAAAGAAAAAAAAGAGTCGACGTCGTCGACTCGAAAAAAAGTTCGCCGCCGTCGCCGCCGATTTATTTTTTAATTTTGGTTTTGATGTTGTGCCTCAACACCCCAGCTAAGGGATCTGCCGCGGGGGCGCAACGTGTAGAATCAATATTTACAAAAGGCCATCTTTTAGCGTACGAAAGATCATCTTTTAGCGTGCGAAAGGTCACCTCACGCAAGGCAAAAGACCATCTCCTGCAACACGCGTGACTATGCCTGATATTACTTCACACTGTTTGATTTGTTATTACTGAATTGGTTTACATCTTTTTTACTTGCTTCCTGAAAAGCTTTACTCTTCCAGT
>ONBG01000047.1 GCA_900316015.1 uncultured Prevotella sp.
AGAACAAAGTCCTCACTAAATGTTCTGTGTCTCGATTTTTTACTTCCCATCTTAATTTTAAATGTTAAAACGGTGTAAAGTAAATCTGTTATAAGTCAGCGTGACTATGGCTTAGGAAACCATCCGCTGGAGAAGTCTTAAAGCGATGTGACCTCTCGCATCTGGGCAAAAAGCCTAAAAGAGTATAATTTTACCCTGACACCTCTGTAATATCAGATATTATTCGTATCTTTGCAATTAATTTAGAAGCAAGAAACACTATAACATACATTTATGAGTAAACAAGTAGAGAAGATTAAAGAGTTGATCGCCAAGCGCGAACAAGCTCGTCTCGGTGGTGGTCAGAAAGCCATCGACAAACAGCATGCACGTGGCAAGTACACAGCGCGTGAGCGTATCGACATGCTGGTCGATGACGGCAGTTTCGAAGAGTATGATATGTTCAAGCTGCATCGCTGCCACAACTTCGGTATGGAAAAGAAGCAATATCTCGGCGATGGTGTCGTAGCCGGCTCCGCTACCATTGACGGACGGTTGGTATATGTCTATGCCCAGGACTTCACCGTCAACGGCGGTTCCCTGAGCGAGACCATGTCGCAGAAAATATGCAAGATCATGGACATGGCAATGACGAACGGCGCGCCGGTCATCTGCATGAACGACTCTGGCGGTGCCCGTATCCAAGAAGGCATCTGTGCCCTTGCCGGATACGGAGAGATCTTCGAGCGTAATATCTTAGCCAGCGGGGTGATCCCACAGATCTCAGCCATCATGGGTCCGTGCGCCGGTGGTGCCGTGTATTCCCCTGCCCTCACCGACTTCATTCTCATGACTGAGGGTACCAGCTACATGTTCCTCACAGGTCCGAAAGTCGTCAAGACCGTGACCGGAGAAGACATCGACTCTGAACACTTAGGAGGTGCCAGCGTCCACGCCAGCAAGAGTGGCGTGACCAGCTTTACCGCCAAGACCGAGGAAGAGGCGATGGCAGTGATCAAGAAACTGCTGAGCTACCTTCCCTCTAACAATACGGAAGAGGCTCCCCGCGTGGAATGCACCGACCCGATCGACCGCAAGGATGACTTATTGAACGAGATCCTGCCCGACGATCCGAACAAGGCTTATGACATGTATAAGGTGATCACCGCGATCACGGATAACCGGGAATTCTTCGAGGTACAGCCGAAGTTCGCTAAGAACATCATCACCGGCTTTGCCCATTTCAACGGTCAGAGCGTGGGTATTGTTGCCAACCAGCCTATGGCGTATGCAGGTGTCCTCGACGTGAACGCCAGTCGGAAGGGCGCACGCTTCGTCCGCTTCTGCGATGCCTTCAATATCCCCATCGTTTCCCTCGTCGATGTCCCAGGATTCCTGCCGGGCACAGGCCAGGAATACAACGCCGTCATCCTGCATGGAGCACAGTTGCTGTATGCTTACGGTGAGGCAACGGTTCCTAAGATCACCATCAACATCCGCAAGAGCTATGGTGGAAGCCATATCGTGATGGGCTGCAAGCAGTTACGTTCCGATCTTAACTTCGCATGGCCGACAGCAGAGATTGCCGTCATGGGCGCCAGCGGTGCCGTTGCCGTTCTCTGTGGAAAAGAGGCAAAGGTCAAGAAAGAGGCAGGGGAAGACGTGAAAGCGTTCCTTGCTGAGAAAGAGGATGAGTACACGGAGATGTTTGCCAATCCTTATCAGGCTGCGCAATACGGCTATATCGATGATGTCATCGAGCCACGCAACACCCGTTTCCGCATCTGTCGCGGACTAGCTCAGCTGCAGTGCAAGCGCCAAAGCCTCCCCGCCAAGAAGCATGGATGCATGCCAATGTAATCCCCTTAGATGAAAGGAACATGAATATGGCAAAGAAAGATCCAAACATCTATGCTGCGATTGCCTTGGCTCTCCATGAGTTCAAGGGCAACAACGTACACGACAAGGAGTCGGGTATCATAACCATCAAACCGCGTCACACCCTGTGGAACGCCAAGTTCCTGTCGATGACGCCCAAACCAAGCAAAGCATGAAAGAGTACAAATATACAATCGACGGTAAGGAATACAAGGTCGAGATTGGCGATATCGAGAACAATGTAGCCAATGTAAAGGTGAACGGTGAGAACTTCAAGGTGGAAATGGAACCTGAAGAGGAACCGAAGAAGGAAAAGGTTGTCTTAGGCAAGCCAACCGCAGAGACATCAAATGACGACGCGCCCGTCGCCGCAGGCAACGTGAATGCAGCCAATGCGGTAAAAGCTCCACTGCCCGGCACGATCACAGGCATCAACGTGAAGGTGGGCGATGAGGTCAAGGCTGGTGACACTGTCGTTGTCTTGGAAGCCATGAAGATGGCCAATAACATCGAAACAGAGAAGGATGGCAAGGTAACAGCCATCTGCGTCAAGGTGGGTCAGAGCGTCATGGAGGAAGACCCTTTGGTCGTGATCGAATAAGTGATTGTGCAATACATACATTCCGACAAAGAAAAAGCTCAGGTCGATGTGGCCTGAGCTTTTTCTTTCTGTTTTATCTTACGATCTTATTGTCCTTGGGAAAGACCACTGTTGGATGGAAATGCCTTGCTTCCTCAAAGTCCATCAGGGCATAGGAAATGATAATGACTGTATCCCCCACCATCACCTTCCTGGCTGCGGCGCCGTTCAAGCAGATGCACCCACTGCCCCGTTCGCCTTTAATAATATAGGTCTCGAACCGCTCTCCATTATTATTATCTACGATCTGCACCTTCTCTCCCGCGATCATGTTCGCGGCATCCATCAGGTCCTCGTCGATGGTAATGCTGCCCATATAGTTCAGGTTGGCTTCCGTCACCTGCACGCAATGGAGCTTCGACTTCAAAACTTCGATCATCATTTGGCTTCTTTGTATTTAATATGGTCGATCAACCGGATAGGAGTCTTGCCACAATACACGGTGATGCAACCCACGACATACGGACTGTCATCCCAATCGTTCACGCGCAAGAGCGTGTTCCCATCCACAATCTCGAAATATTCCACGTCAAGTCCATTCACGGCATTAATCTCTTGTACGACATGGTCGTGGGTTTCTTGCACGGAATGGGTCTTGGCATAGTCGACACTTGCTTGCAAAGCCTTATAGATAGCAGGCGCAATCGCACGCTCATCCGCTGTCAGCAACATGTTCCGACTACTCTTGGCAAGACCGTCAGCCTCACGGACGATCGGGCATTCCACGATTTGGATGTCTACCCCCATGAACTTCACCAGTGCCTTAACCACGGCAATCTGCTGCCAATCCTTCTCGCCGAAGTAAGCACGATCGGGCTTGACGATGTCGAAGAGACGACTTACGACCTGACATACCCCATTGAAATGCCCGGGCCGCTTGGCCCCTTCCATGACCGTAGTGACAGGAGGGAACTCAAAATGACGGGTATCCGGAGTCGGATAGACCTCTTTGACAGACGGGGCGAACACATAAGTCGCTCCCACTCGCTCTGCGAGGCGGCAGTCAGCATCAAGGTCACGGGGATATCGCTCCAGGTCACCTTTATCATTAAACTGAGTAGGATTCAGGAAAACAGACACAACGGTCACGTCATTGTCCTCCACACTCTTCCTGATCAGCGACGCATGACCTTCATGCAGGGCACCCATGGTGGGGACGAGACCAACGCTCTGATCCTTTTGGCGGACCCTTGACAATTCGTCTTGTAAACCTTTAACTGTTGTAATTACTTTCATGATGCACTCTAATTAACGGGCTGCAAAGTAACAACAAATTTCTTAAACAAGAAAGAATAATTATAAAAATATGCCAATAAAGTGTTGCAAAAGAGTAAAATAGTGTAATGAAAGTCGAAATGTGATTTTTTTTTTGTACCTTTGCAAAGGATTTATGGTGCCTGTAACACCATAGAAACATAAATAACAAAGTATGGCTAAAAAAGTATTATTCATCAACCAGGAGATTTCTCCATATGTTCCCGAATCGGAAATGTCAATCATGGGTCGTGATCTTCCGCAAAAGATGCAGGAAGTCGGTTTCGAAATTCGTACATTCATGCCGAAATGGGGGAACATCAACGAGCGTAGAGGACAGCTTCATGAGGTGATCCGTCTTTCTGGGATGAATCTTATCATCGACGAGACCGACCATCCTTTGATCATCAAAGTTGCTTCTATCCCTACGACACGCATCCAGGTCTACTTCATCGACAATGACGATTACTTCATGAAACGCCAGATGACCGTCGACGAGGCTGGAGAAGAATATCCTGACAATGGGGAACGCGCCATCTTCTTTGCACGTGGCGTATTAGAGACTGTCAAGAAATTACGCTGGGTACCTGATATTATCCAGTGCCAGGGATGGATGAGTGCGGTCATCCCCTTGTATGTCAAGACTGCATATCACGAAGAGCCGTCTTTCGCCAACACGAAAGTCGTTACCTCACTCTTCCAAAACCAGCTGAAAAACGATCTTGGGGAAAACTTCAAGCGATGTGTGGAATTCAGGGAGGCACGTGCAGAACTCCTTAGCAAATACAATGAGAAATTCGACTTCATGGAGCTTGGCAAGCTGGCCATCGACTATTCCGATGGCATCGTCGAGGCAGGAAAGGATGTGAATGCTGACTTGCTGAAATACGCCAAAGACTCCGGTCGTCCTGTGTTGGGCTATCCAGGAGAGGACTTCGCCTATGCGTATAAGTCCTTCTACGATCAGATCTGTCCGGACACGGGAAAATAATACCATTCAATTGTTATCTTATCATTCAAAGATGAAATTCAAATTCTTTGCGGGTCTTGCCCTTGCTACTCTCGCTTTCGCCTCTTGCGATGACAACACAGACGGAATAGGAACCAGCGTGGTGAACAATATGGACCACCTGGAAGTCTCCACAGATACCTTTACGGTCGCTTCACGATCCATTATCGTCGACTCTGTCCTATCTCGTAATACCATAGGATACCTTGGAAAGATCAGAGACCCGGAGACGGGAGCTTATATCACAGGCGACTATATGACGCAATTCCATACACTGGAAGATTACAAGTTCCCTTCTAAGGATAGTATCGTCAACAAAATCAATGGGAAGTTCATTGCTGACTCATGTGAGATCAGGCTGTTCTACACAAATTTCTATGGAGACAGCCTGAACCCGATGAAACTGAAAGCTTATGAATTAGACCACCCGATGTTGGAAAATACCAATTACTATTCCAACTTCGACCCCATAGCCCGTGGATATGTGCGTACCGACGGAAAGGGAATCCAAGAAGACAAGATGTATACGCTGACCGACCTGAACACGGATGAATCCTCACGGAAGAGTTCAGATTATACATCCAATATCGTGATCCCTCTGAACAAGGAATATACCGACAAGGACGGGAACAGATACCATAACTTCGGAACTTACATCATGCAGATGTATTACGACCATCCGGAATATTTCAAGAACTCGTATCAGTTTATCAAAAACGTGGTACCTGGCTTCTATTTTAAGTACCAGAGCGGTCTGGGCTCAATGGCATACATCAGCAATAGCCAGTTGAACATCTACTTTAAGTACCATACGTTGAACGATAGCCTGCGCGATACTGTCTATGTGGGGACGACCTCTTTCTCTGGGACAGAGGAGGTGTTACAGCATACGAAGGTCACTAACGATGGCAATACCATCAAGCGCTTGGCAGCTGACAACACCTGTACTTACCTGAAGACCCCAGCAGGCATCTTCACTGAGTTGACCTTGCCGGTCAACGAGATCTGCAACGGGCACGAGAATGACTCCATCAACATCGCGAAAGTGACCTTGACAAGGTTGAACAGTGAGAGCCAAAGCATTTACAACTTGGACATCCCTCAGACGATCATGATGATACCAAGGGACAGTCTGTACTCATTCTTTGAGCATGCGGAGCTACCCAACAATAAGAACTCTTATCTTGCGGCTTATAGCTCTACGGGAAATACTTATACTTTCGCGAATATATCGGGCATGATTTCTTCCATGAATAAGAGCGACAAGACTTCTCCCAATTGGAATAAGGTCGTGATCATTCCGGTGACTACCACCTATACGACCTCCAGTTCCTCATCCTATTATGGGACCTCCAGTAAGGTACTGACCAAGGTGGTGCATGACATGTCACTGACAAGCACGAAATTAGTAGGTGGCAGTGAGAACCCGAACGACCCTATCCAGATCTGTATCATCTATAGTAAATACAAGTAATGGAAGACAATTACTTAGAATGGCACCGCGATGAATATGAAAAGAAAAAGGCAGCATGGCTCAGAAAGAAAAGTCATCTGCCCCGGAAACATACATCGATTGACAAGCCTGAAGACGAAAGTCTTTAGGCTTGTTTCGTCATGGGATCATGACAGAATGTTGAACTTCGCGAATTTCAACAGCAATTGCTTGGTCCCTGTATTCTTGAACTGTACAGTAGCCTTGGTGTTCTCGCCCGTTCCTTCCACCTTGAGAACGGTCCCGATCCCAAACCGCTGATGCTCAATGACATCTCCTTCCTGAACTGTCGTTACCGATGAAGATGAAGATGAAGGCGCAGACAGAGTCCTTCCTCCTTGCGTCATGGCATGGGTCACCTTACGAAGATTGCCTCCATGTTGTGCCAACGTACGCTTGAACGACTCTGAGAAAGGATCAACAGCCTGCTCCGGTTGGCGTGGAGCAGTAATCTTCGGCTTAGGATCCGCACGGAACTGACTGGCTACAGGCCGGGAATTCTGCATACGGTTGCTCAACTGTGCGTATTCTGGTCCCCAAGGATGGCTACCGGTGTACGGGCGGTCAATATCGTCATAACGAGAAGAAGTATCGCGATAACGCGACAGGTGACCTGCACTGTCAGCGCCAAAATACCTACCCGACCGATCATTGGGATCTGTCTCATTCTCAATGACGACATATCGGGAGTCAATATCCTTTATAAAACGGCTGGGAACAAAATATTCTGGTTTCCCATACCGATACCTATTCCGCGCACAAGTCAAGATACAACGCTTCTCGGCACGCGTGATGGCTACGTATAATAGCCTTCGTTCCTCTTCCATCCCACGGCGATTGTCCATGGACATCTGACTGGGAAAGATGTTTTCATCCATGCCCACGATAAACACATACGGGAACTCCAGTCCTTTGGCAGCATGGACGGTCATCAACGAAACCTTACTTTCCGAGTCGTCATCACTATCGAGATCAGTCATCAATGCCACATCTTGAAGGTAGTCATTCAAGAAGACATGGTCGGCATCACCAGACTCTCTCTTTTCTGCCACGAAATCGCTCATCCCATTCAATAGCTCCTGCAAATTCTCCTGCCGTGAAATACTCTCAGCATCTATACCGTTGAAGATATCACTGCTGATACCGCTCGTCTTGATGATGTCCTGCCCCAAAGTAAAGACATCCACAGAAGTTGCTTCCGTGAGATAATGTCCGATGAGTTCCTTGAACAGATTCAATTTGGTCAAAGTACCCTTGCTCACTTCCAAATGATAGGAGGCAGGATCCGAGATCACCTTCCATAGGCTCACCCCATGCCCCCGGGCACAGGCAGCGACCTTTGTTACCGTAGTATTCCCAATCCCACGGGTAGGGTAATTGATGATCCGCAGGAAAGCCGTCTCATCATCAGGGTTGGCAACCAACCTGAGATAAGCGATCACATCTTTGATTTCTTTCCGCTGATAGAAACTCAAACCACCAAAGATCCGATAAGGAATATCAACACTGGGCTTACGCATGAGTTCCTCAAATTTCCTGCTCTGCGCATTGGTACGGTAGAGAATGGCAAAATCATCATAGGAAGCATGCTCCTCTCGCATGATCTTCTTGATATCATTACAAACGATCGTGGCTTCCTCATCATCGCTGTACGACTCCTTGACCACCAACTTTTCCCCTTCCTCGTTTTCACTATACAACTCCTTGGGGATCTGCTCCGTGTTTCTCTTGATTAAGCTATTCGCTGCCAAGACAATTCGCTTTGTGGAACGATAGTTCTGCTCCAGTTTAAAAAGTCGGCAGGAAGGATAGATCTTCTGGAAATCCAGGATATTGTCAATGCGCGCCCCCCGGAAGGCATAAATGCTCTGGGCATCGTCGCCTACCACACAAACGTGCTGGTTCTCCCTCGTCAACTGCAAGACAATCTTTTGCTGCACGAAGTTCGTATCCTGGTACTCATCCACTAAAACATAAGAGAAATGGCTTGCATACTTTTGGCAAATCTCAGGAAACTGCTGAAAGAGTTGGTAGGTTTTGACTAATAAGTCATCGAAGTCCATGGCATTTGCCTGCTGACAACGCTGGCAATAAGCCGTATAGACCTTATACAATTCTGGCATTCGCGCCAAGGCATCCCTTTTCAAAGCCTCATGGTCCATGGCATATTGCGCAGGCAATACCAACATGTTCTTGGCATTGGAAATGGCAGAATGGACGGCAGCAGGCTTATAAGTCTTGTCATCCAATCCCATCTCCTTCAGGATATTCTTGATCAGAGAGCGGGAATCAGCCTCGTCATAAATGGTGAACGAGGGCTGGTAGCCCAAATGCACAGCCTCCGATCGCAAGATCCTGGAAAAGACCGAATGGAAAGTGCCCATGTGCAATTTCCTTGCCAAAGAGTCACCAACCAGTTTCCCGATCCTTTCTTTCATCTCTCGAGCAGCCTTATTCGTAAAGGTAAGGGCTAAGATGCTCCATGGGGGGATTCCTTTCTCCAGGATATATGCAATCTTATAAGTCAACACGCGCGTCTTCCCTGATCCAGCGCCGGCAATGACCAGCTGTGGACCATCCATGTATTCGACAGCAGCACGCTGACTGTCATTGAGTTCTTTTTGTAAATCCATGTTATCTCTTATGACGGTAAACACCACCTGCGGCGGTATGAGGGTCGTAATCTTCGCCTTCCTTGGGGAAGGAAGGGATAAACTTCATGTTCTGTTCAATCTGCCGTTGCCTCAAGCGCATATAGGCACTGGGATTCTTACTGCTGAACTTCCTGGGGTTAGGCAAGGTGGCAGCGATCAACGCACAGTCAGCCCTTGACAGGTCGGAAGCTGTCTTGTTGAAATGATATTCCGCGCAGGCATCCGCCCCATAGATGCCGTCTCCCATCTCGATCGAGTTCAGATAGACCTCCATAATACGCTGTTTACTCCACATCAGCTCAATCAATGCCGTGAAATACACTTCAAAACCTTTCCTCGTCCAACTACGCCCCGGCCAGAGGAACACATTTTTCGCTGTTTGCTGGGAGATGGTACTTGCCCCATGTTTCTTGCCACCCCTCAAATTATGCTGGGCAGCCTTCTCTATAGCATCATAGTCGAATCCATGATGCAGTAGGAACCGTTGGTCTTCACTTGCCATGACGGCAACAGGAAGATGTGGGGAAATCTGATCCAAGGATACCCAATGGTGATGCAACTGAATGCTCTCGCCCTCCCCTACCTGCTGAAAGCATCGGATCACCATCAAAGGAGTCAGGTAGACAGGCAAGAAGCGATAGATCACCACAGCCAAGATTGAGGTACTGAAGAACAAGGCCAAGCACCATTTAAAAACCTTCGCAACTAATTTCATTGTGTCTGTAAACGAGCAAAAGGACAGATATCCTGATGGAATACCTGTCCTTTCATCAATCCATAGTTTGTATTATTTCAATGTTCCATTATTAGCAGCATCCACCATTGCCTGTGATGCATAGAGATAGACCTCTACGCGACGGTTCTGCTGACGGCCTGCCTTCGTTGAATTATCAGCGACAGGCTCTGAACTGCCCTTGCCCTCGATCTTCTGGATCTGAGAAGCAGGAACACCGCAGCTCTCAAGATAATTGACAACAGACTGTGCACGGTTCTGGCTCAAAGGGATATTGATGCCATCGTTACCCGTAGAGTCTGTATGGCCATAAACGTCCACATAACAGGTACTGTTGTTTTTCATGACCTGTGAGAACTTAGACAGGCTGTTCTTAGAGGCAGTATTTAGGATTGCCTTATTGGTGTCGAACAGGATCCCACTGTCAAAGGTCACCTTCACAGCCTTCAGTCCATTGGCATCAGTTACCTCTTCCACCTTCGCATTCTGGACTTGCCTTGCCTCCTCAGCTACCTTGTCCATGTGCTTGCCAATAATGGCACCAGCACCAGCACCTACAGCACTGCCAATAGCAGCACCTACAGCTGTATTACCAGCTATCTTGCCAATGATGCCACCCAGCAGCGCACCACCGCCTGTTCCAATGAGGGCACCTGTACCTGTCTTGGTAGAACAACTGCCAAAGACCAAAGCGAGACACATGACGAGTGTCATAAAGTTGTACTTCTTCATAATCTTTATACTTTAAATGTTAAATACGATTCTTTCTTTATGCAAAGATAATTCTTTTTTTCCTTATACCTCTTATTTATTTCATCTATTTGATGATTTATTTCACTCATTTTCACTAACTTTGCAGCAAAATTACAGAATACTTGGATTCTGTGACAGGGAATTTTCCTATGATGGGATAGGATTTTCCCTATAAAGAAAATTAAAACGTACAATATATAACTATGGCAAAAGAACTAAAAGAACTCACCAAACGCGCTGACAACTATAGCCAGTGGTATAATGATTTGGTGGTAAAGGCTGACCTGGCAGAGCAATCAGCCGTGCGTGGGTGTATGGTCATTAAGCCGTATGGATACGCAATCTGGGAAAAGATGCAACAGCAATTAGACAAGATGTTCAAGGAAACTGGAGTACAAAATGCCTATTTCCCGCTATTGATCCCCAAGTCGTTCCTCTCCCGTGAGGCTGAACACGTTAAAGGTTTCGCCAAGGAATGCGCCGTTGTCACCCATTATCGCCTGAAAGCAAGCGAAGACGGTAACAGCGTTGTTGTCGATCCTGATGCCAAATTAGATGAGGAACTGATCATCCGTCCTACGTCAGAAACCATTATCTGGAATACATACCGTAACTGGATCCATAGTTGGCGCGACCTGCCACTCATGTGCAACCAGTGGTGTAATGTCATGAGATGGGAAATGCGCACCCGTCCTTTCCTCCGTACCTCGGAGTTCCTGTGGCAGGAAGGTCACACTGCCCATGCCACGCGCGAGGAGGCAGAGGAAGAAGCAAAGCGAATGCTCCATATCTATGCGACATTCGCTGAGGAATGGGCTGCCATCCCTGTACTTCAGGGAGTCAAGAGCGAGACTGAACGGTTCGCAGGTGCCCTCGACACCTATACCATCGAGGCAATGATGCAGGATGGAAAGGCACTGCAGAGTGGTACCTCCCACTTCTTAGGACAGAACTTCGCCAAGAGCTTCGATGTCACTTTCTTAAACAAGGAGAACAAGCCCGAGTATGTATGGGCTACTTCCTGGGGAGTGTCTACCCGCTTGATCGGTGGACTGGTCATGGTCCATTCCGATGACAACGGATTGGTCTTGCCACCCCGTTTGGCTCCGATTCAGGTTGTTATCATCCCTATCTCAAAGGGAGCAGAACAACTACAGGCCATCACGAACAAGCTGACTCCAATCATCGACGAGCTGAAGGCTGCGGGCATCAGTGTCAAATATGACGACGCAGACAATAAACGACCAGGCTTCAAGTTTGCCGATTATGAGCTGAAAGGTGTTCCTGTCCGCCTCGTCATGGGAGGCAGAGACCTGGAGAACGGTACCATTGAGATCATGCGCCGTGATACTTTGGAGAAAGAAACCGTTCCTGTGGATGGCATCGTTCCCCGCATCCAGCAGTTGCTCGTTGACATGCAGAAGAACATCTTCGAGAAAGCCCGTGCTTATCGTGATGCTCACGTTTATGAGTGCGACGATTATGAAGAGTTCAAGAAACGCATCAAAGATGGCGGTTTCTTCCTCTGCCATTGGGATGGCACTCCCGAAACAGAAGCAAAGATCAAGGAAGAGACACAGGCAACCATCCGTTGCGTGCCTTTCGCCTACGAGCAGACGCCCGGCGTTGACATGGTATCAGGGAAGCCAGCCAAATGTCGCGTGATCATTGCAAGAAGTTATTAAGCAATTCCATCAAAAAAGCCTCCTTGTCGGGAGGCTTTTTTTGATATCTTATTTCATGCTCGCATCCACGAAAGACAAGGGCAGTAAGTCCTTAACACTACTCACAACGTACACCCCATCTTTTCCATAGAGCAGGATCCTAACAGGTTTCTGGTAGCGATCCTCTATCTCCAAGATCACCTGACGGCATGCCCCGCACGGTGTCACCGGTTCTTGCAGCAACCCGCCATTGTTCCGCGCAGCGATGGCAAGTGCTATGATCGCATGTTCCGGACACTGTGCTTGTGCGGCAAAGATGGCTGTCCGCTCCGCACAAAGACCTGAAGGGAAGGCTGCATTCTCCTGGTTGGCACCGATGATGATGGAATCATCGTCTAAACGGATGGCTGCCCCAACCCGGAAATGACTGTATTTGGCATAGGAATGATCCGTGGCACGGATCGCCTGCTGGATCAATTCCTGGTCTTTCTCTGACAACTCATTCAAGCTAAAATGCCGGATCTGAACGTGTATATCAATAGTTTTCATACGCAAATAGATTGATCGTTATTTCTCCTTATATTCATAAGCCCCTATGTCGGGCTTGTCGTCTCGTCGCAAGCCATCCCGATCGGTAGGCAAGGCCGTAGAAGCATCGGCTGCATTGATCGCCACACTATTCCCTTTCAGGCGGAAATCATAGACAAGGTGATTCTCGTCAACCCGCAAGAATTGCTTCTTGCCGCCATTGACTGTATCTTTTACATTCTCGTAGATCACATGGGGGAAATGAATACTATCCTCACTCGTTATGGCTGGCGTACGGATGACGCAATGGTCAAAGGTATATTCCATCGACAAAGCATCAGTCCCATTCTCCCCCATCAGCTCATCATCAGCATAACCCGTGATCAAACTATTCCTGCACGACAGGACAAGAGGGGATGACTGATTGGAAAACCGGATCGCAGCACCGCGTTCAGCATCAAAAGGATAAAACTGTGCTAAGGTACAATGATTGATGGTTGCCTGTCCCCCATTGATCCACACGCAGTCATTCAAGGTATTGCTAAACACGCTATTTCTCAAGTTGACGACAGCATGATGGGAAGCCAAGCCATATCCTTGACAGTTATGGACGGTCGATGCTTCGATCTGCAAGGCTGGGGCAGACGCGCTCACGTCCATTGAGTCGACAGTAATCCCAGAAAAGGCACCATGGAGATCTGTATACGACAAGTGATTGCCAAGAGAGCCAGCATGAATATGAATGCCATTCCATTGTCCACTCACCCGGTCATAAGGCAAGTCATCAAACATCCGGTCCAAGCGATCACCCCGTAAGACAACATTCGAGTCAGCCCTTCCCTTACACACCAATGTGCCATACACATCCATACCGGCACCGGAATGGAAATACAACGTTGTCCCTGCGCCAATCGTCAGGGTTACGCCTTCTGGCACCGTGATGCCTTGATAGATAACAATGGGGCGATGACTTTGTAGGGTTGTATCCCGAGTTACCTGCCATCCCTCTATCTTCTGGGCATCCCATGTATATGCCAACAGATTGATTTTCTGTTCCTTCCCGCTCTCCAAGCTAAAGACAATATTGTCGCTCACTGCCTGAGGCGCGACCTGCCCGGAGCGGGGCGTTGTCACCTCGACGAAGATTCGGATACTATCTTTCTTGCGAATCTCCAATCCTGAAGTCTGATAGCCATTGTCCTGACCTAAATACGTACCATTGACATTCACCCGGAACCCACTTTGATTCCCACGCTCCAACCTCACTTGCGAGCACCGTATCCCATCACCAGAACGGTTGTAGGCCCACAAGGAACGTGTGGAAGATGGGACAGTAGAGAAGACAGTGTCCATCCTAACCGTATCCATGGAGAAGGACAAAAGGTGATCAGGTGATGTAGAAAACGATTCATCATCACTACAACCCATTAACATCCCTGCCGATGCGATGAGCACACCTATCATCATACGCCATTTCATCATTCTGATAACGAATGAAAAGGGGATTTATTGCATTACCGGTTCTTGTGCTTCACATACCAGCCATGCGTAAAGAAATTATAGAAGAGCAAAGCAACAATGGTCAGTGCCAATCCACACCATAACAGCTCATGTGTCCGTTGGCAGAAAACAGCATATCCCAAGAACAAGCCCAAAGATATACCCGACTCCCAGGCCAAGAAGAAAGTACTCTGGGAAGTGCCTCGTTGGCAATGCCTACTCAGTTTCAGGAAGAAGAGAAGGAAACGGCTTCCGATAATGCCAATGCCAAATCCAATAAAGAACGGAGCGATATATTCCACAGTGACCTGTCGCCGTGTCAACATGATCAGGAAGGCAGTGCCCATCAACAAAAGTCCGGTAATGGTCTCGCTCTTCAGGTTGGCATCGGCGAAAGCATATTTCTCAGCCATGATGGCCAACAGGAACCCAGCCATCATCATGGCATAGAACTTAGGGGTATGGGCCATGGACATGACCAATCCCAAGATTGTAGTAACCATCATGAGGTTCAGGAACAGCCATTTCCCCCGTGGTAGGAAGAACCTGTCGAGGCTTACCTTCGGAAGATAGTCCTCGTGAGCACGAAATGGAAATGACACGCCACGAATCAGGACATAAGCAATGACGATGCAGATCAATGCAGCAAGGCAATCCATGGTGCCCCATTGTCTAAGCGGTGCATATTGAACGATGAGCAAACCGACCATCGGGCCAATAGATATCCCAAACCTACCGAACCACGAAGCAGAATGATTTGCCTCCGTCCGCTGGAACGACTCGCTTTTGTCAATGATCAAAGTACTCGTCAGCACCATGTGCGCAAGTCCGAAACAAGCTCCCAAGAGAACGCGCCATGCCACAAAATGCCAAGCACATAACTTGTCTAACGAGACCCTGCCTTGGATGTAGTACATTCCCCAAACCAAGATCGCCATTGCGCAAAGAGCATTCACACACACTGAATTCCTACGGTACTTTTGTACCAGATAACTGACAAATGGCCCGAAAAGGAAAAGTCCGATTCCATACGAACCCATGATCAGTCCTACTTGCATCTGTGTCAGATGCATCACTTTCAGCAACCACAGGGGTTGCACAGGTATCAACATGTATACAGCGATGGTTAGCAGCATGTTCGCCATGGCCAAGAACCAAAAGTCTTTATGCCATAAGTGAATGTGAATCGGTGTATTTTGTGTATCCATTGAAGAAACGGATTAGTAACTTTCGCTTTCATTAGGGAAGTCAGATGACTTCACGTCCCTAACATAATTGCCCACGGCATCCGTCATCACCTGGTTCAGGTCGGCGTAATGCCTGAGGAACTTAGGCTTGAAGCCTTGCGTCATTCCCATCATATCAGCATAAACCAGGACCTGTCCATCGGTCTGATTGCCTGCCCCAATCCCAATGGTAGCGCATTTGACCTCACGGGTGACCTCCGCGGCCAAGGCTGCTGGCACTTTTTCCAAGACGATGCAAAAGCACCCTGCCTCATCCAAAGCCTTTGCGTCAGAAAGAAGTTTCTGGGCTTCCGCCTCCTCTTTTGCCCTCAGTCCATATCCTCCGAACTGATGGATGCTTTGTGGGGTCAGTCCTAAATGCCCACAAACCGGTATTCCAGCATGTATAATACCCTTGACCGTATCGATGATTTCTATTCCTCCTTCTAACTTAACAGCATCAACGCCTGTTTCCTTCATGATCCTTACCGCACTCCGGATACCCTCTTCCCGGCTAACCTGATAACTGCCAAAAGGCATGTCACACAGGACAAGCGCATGGGAAACAGCCTTTGCGACACTCTGTGCATGATAGATCATCTGATCTAAGGTGATGGGGATCGTATTCTCGTTCCCAGCCATCACATTGGATGCGGAATCGCCAATAAGGATACTGTCGACCCCGGCTTTGTCAATAATCCCCGCCGTCGTAAAGTCATAAGCGGTAAGCATTGATATTTTCTCACCGCTATTCTTCATCTCTATGAAACGGCGAGTGGTAACTTTCTTCTTGTCAGTAATCAAATAACCAGCCATTTTGCTTGAAATTTATTTCGGGGTGCAAATTTACACAATTTCTTTGAGTAATGAAATATCTTGACCGATATAATTTGGAATGCAGATATCGCAATAAGATTGGATTGCCTCCTCAGGATTGGTTGTTGAGAGACCAACCACTTTCATGTGGGCAGCCTTCACTGATTTCAGTCCATTAAAGCTGTCCTCAAACCCTACGCACTCAACAGGCTGAACGCCAAGTCTCTTCGCTGCACGCAAATAGCAGTCTGGATCTGGTTTCCCCTTGCTAAAGTCCTCTGCTGTCAGGATGGCATCGAACATGCCCTTGAATTCCGGATGCGACCGGTAGACATTGTCCATTTTGGAATGGTTGCTGCTGGTGACCACCGCAGTCAGCATGCCATGGCTCTTCAAACCCTGCAAAAAATCCTGGAACCCAGGGACATAATCAAACCTCATCTTCCGCTCAAGGTCGTTCACTGCCTGAACGATTCTTTTCTGTTCTTCTACCTTTCCCTTAAAGTAGGTATCGAAGATCTCTACCAGGGTACGTCCCTTAATAATGTTTGCAATATCCTTTTTACCTGGAAAATAATACTGACTTTGCTCATCCCAAAAGGCTGTATACTGGGGTTCGGTATCAAAGATGACACCATCTAAATCGAAGAGCGCAGCTTTATACATTTTTTCAATTTTTAATGATGATGGTGCAAAGGTACGAAAAAATATTCGTAACTTTGCCACAAGTATGAAGAAATTGATTATCGCAGCGATGGCTCTTCTCATCATGGGAGCTTGCGGTCAAAGGAAGACATCAACCGCCAAGGTCAGTGGGATGGTCATAGACAGCATTGTCAAAGATACCTGCGTATGGTTAGAGAGCGGGAAGAAGGGACCTAAATGTGAGCTGTCCCTGAATATCCAGTATATCAAGGGCGGGAAGGGAGCCACTCTCATCAATGATACATTGCTACGGTCGGGAATCCTTGCGCCCGACTATCTTTCCTTATCACAGGAGAAGATCCAAGTGAGGGCAGCAGTCGACTCTTTCGTGAGTCGATTCCTCAAGGACTACCAGCGGGATTACGGCGACCTCTACGCTCAAGACAAGGAAAACGCGACCTCATATCAGGTAGAATACAGGGTAAAAACGGAGACTCATTCCCAAGATGATGTTCTCTCCTACATAGCCCATATCTACTCTTTCGCAGGTGGGGAGCACGGCATTGACCAAACCCTTGTCCGTAATTTCAACATCCGCACGGGACGATTGATCCATCTCGCCGACCTATTTGTACCCGGGTATGAACAAGGACTGAAAGAGATGATCCTCGAAAAGATGTGCAAGAAATACCATGCACACGACATAGAAGAATTGAACCAACAGGCGATCTTTGCAGACCATCATGTGTATGTCCCGGACAATTTCCTGCTTGACGGAGACCAGATCACCTTCATCTACTGCCAAGATGAGATCGCCCCAGATGCCTTAGGAGAGATTCGGATCACATTTGACCAAAGTGAACTCAAGAAATTAATGAAGAAATAAGATGGAAGAAATACTGAAATATTTCCCGGACCTCAGCGAAGAGCAAATCCTGCAACTCTCTGCGTTGTATGACTTGTATCACGATTGGAACGCAAAGATTAACGTTATCTCCAGAAAAGATATCGACAACCTGTATGAGCACCATGTGCTGCATTCACTTTCCATTGCCAAGGCCTTGCGTTTCAAGCCAGGAACGACCTGCCTCGACTTTGGGACCGGAGGTGGTTTCCCGGGTATTCCCCTCGCCATTTACTTCCCCGAATGCCAGTTTAAATTGATTGACGGAACCGGCAAGAAGATACGCGTGGCGACGGAAGTGGCGAATGCCATCGGCTTGAAGAATGTCGTTGCCGCTCATCTGAGAGGAGAAGACGAGAAAGGGAAGTATGAATTTATCGTCAGCAGGGCTGTCATGCCCTTGCCTGACCTTGTGAAAATCGTCAAGAAGAATATCTCAAAAAGCCAGAAAAATGCCATGCCCAATGGTATCTTCTGTCTAAAAGGCGGTGACATTCAGGCAGAGACCCGCCCCTTCAAGCATATCGCGCAGATAACTCCGATCAGTAGTTTCTTCTCTGGAGAATGGTTTAAAGAAAAAAACATTATTTATTTACCTCTTTAATAGACTATGCTTACCATCGAACGTTTTGTATGCAACATGATCCAGGAAAACTGCTATGTGGTGAGTGATGACACCCAAGAGTGCATTATCATCGACTGCGGGGCATATTATCCTGAAGAAAGAAAGGCGATCGTTGACTACATCAAAGGCCATCACCTGCATCCCAAGCATCTCATTGCCACCCATGGGCACATCGACCATAACTTCGGCAATAACACCATCTATGAAGAATTCCAGTTGAAGCCTGAGGTGGATGCCGCAGATGAGATCCTGATGGACAAGCTCGTGCAGCAAGCTAAGGAGTTAGTAGACGTGGACATCGACTATCCGATGCCTCCAGTTGGGAAATATCTCACGGACAAGGACGTGATTACTTTTGGTCATCACCAGTTCACGATCATTGAAACACCGGGGCATTCCCCTGGCAGTGTCTTCTATTACTGTGAGGAAGAGCATGTAGCCTTTTCAGGTGACACCCTTTTCCACAACTCCATTGGGCGGACAGATTACATCGGAGGAAGCATGTTCCAGATCATACAAAGTTTGAGAATGATATCACAACTGCCGGATTCAACGAGAATCTTGCCCGGTCATGGCAGGGAAACGACATTAGGGGCAGAGTTAGCAAGCAATCCTTATCTTGACAGATAAGGGACATGACGATAGCTGCGAAAGGCAAAAAGGAGAAGGGATTGGAAAAGAAAGCAGAGAAAATCATCTTAGGCATCGACCCTGGTACGAACGTGATGGGATACGGTGTCATCAAAGTCGTGGACAACAAGGCTGAGATGGTAGCGATGGGAGTCATCGACATGAGGAAGATGAGCGACCCCTACCTTCGACTGGGCCGTATCTTTGAGCGCGTGACGGGGATCATCGATGAATACTTGCCTGACGAGATGGCGATCGAGGCCCCTTTCTTTGGCAAGAACGTCCAGTCGATGCTCAAGTTAGGGCGCGCGCAAGGCGTGGCGATCGCCGCCGCCATTCATCATGACATCCCCATTCACGAGTATGCGCCTTTAAAGATCAAGATGGCTATCACCGGACAAGGGCAGGCAAGCAAGGAGCAGGTCGCAGGGATGCTGCAACGCCTCCTTCATCTCGATGACAAGGAAATGCCAAAGTTCAAGGATGCCACCGATGCCTTAGGGGCTGCCTACTGCCACTTCTTGCAGTTGGGACGACCCACCTCGCAAGCTTCGTATCACGGATGGAAAGACTTTATCAACAAGAACCAAAATAGAGTATGCAACATCAAAAAATCATAGAGGTGAGGGATGGCGTGGCAAGGATGCCGGAATGGAGAATGGCTGAGCCTGTCAACTTTCTCTTAAACGACGGCGAGCACATAGCCATCGTAGGTCCTAACGGCGGAGGAAAGTCAATGCTCGTTGACATGATCATCGGCAGGCACCCTCTCCTGAGGCAGGATCCCTTTTACGACTTCTCACCCAGCACGGCGGAATTGGTATCAGACAACATCAAATACATCACTTTCCGTGACAGTTATGGTGGTGACACAGACAAGACTTATTATCTCCAGCAACGCTGGAACCAACAGGAGATCAGCGAGGACACGCCAACGGTAAAGGAGATCTTGGAAGAAGCCTACCAAATGGCAGGAAAAGACACGGCAGAACACCGGCAACTGCAACGGCATCTCTATGATCTCTTCCATTTGGATACCCTTCTTGACAAATATATTATCCTGCTCTCCAGCGGAGAACTCCGGAAATTCCAACTCACACGGGTCTTGCTCTCCAACCCACGCGTACTCATCATGGACAATCCGTTTATTGGCTTAGATGTGGAGACACGCGACCAACTGAAGGCCTTGCTTAAGACCCTGAGCCAAGAACGTGCCTTGCAGATTATCCTTGTCCTCTCGAAATCCGACGATATCCCTGACTTTATCACGCATGTCGTAGAGGTACATGACAAGAGAGTGGAGCCTAAGGTCACGCTTCCTGAATATTTAGCACATCGCAAGCCTGTACCTGACCGCGTTCTTAGCCAGGAAAAAGAACAAGCCATCCTTGACCTGCCCTATACGCAGGAAGAATACCATACACAGGAAATTGTCAAGATGAACAAGGTGTCTATCCGATATGGAAAGAGAACCATCCTAAAAGACCTCGACTGGACCGTCAATTGCGGGGAGAGATGGGCCTTAAGTGGACAGAATGGCGCAGGGAAGTCTACCTTGCTCAGCTTAGTCTGCGCCGACAACCCACAGAGCTATGCCTGCGATATTGCGTTGTTTGGCAACCCGAGAGGCAGCGGCGAGAGCATCTGGGATATCAAGAAGCATATTGGATATGTATCACCGGAAATGCACCGAGCCTACCAAAAGGACATACCCGCGATCAAAATTGTTGCCAGTGGACTGACAGACGCGGTGGGATTGTATTTCACCCCAACGGAAGAACAATACAAGATGTGCAGGTGGTGGATGGGCATCTTCGGATTAGAAGGTCTCGAAGACCGTACCTTCTTGAAACTGTCAAGCGGCGAGCAACGCCTCGTGCTCCTCGCCAGGGCTTTTGTCAAGGATCCAGAACTGTTGATCTTGGACGAGCCTCTCCATGGGCTTGACAATACCAACCGGCGACTGGTTAAGGATATTATCGAGACTTTCTGCAAGCGAAAGAATAAGACCATGATCATGGTTACCCATTACAAGGAAGAACTGCCCAACTGCATTGACCACAGTCTCTTCCTCATCAAAAACGATGAGAACAAGAATTGAGATGAGGTCTCCAGCTTCTCTTCACAGGATCCCAGGTATCTGTTGCCCTACCCTACCCTCAGGGGATCCTGGTCTTGCCTGAGGGCAAGGAGTCCCATGTCACGAGCGGGGCAAAATAAGAAAAGGAATCAGCCTATGGTTATTTCAGCTTTACAAATAGATGTAGTATCCTATCGTCCGTCGGAAAACATCACGAGGATTGACAAGGCGGTCAATGCCCTGCCCGAAGGCACTGACCTTATTGTCTTGCCGGAAATGTTCTCGACGGGTTTCATCACGGAACCGCAGGGCATGGCCGAGCCTGCCGACGGAGAAACCTTGCAATGGATGGCGGCAACCGCACGGAAAAAGGACGCCGCCCTGGTAGGTAGCCTGTCCGTGAAAACAGGAGACCGATACGTAAACCGTTGCTTTTTCGTTCAGCCCCAAGGAGAGATCACGACCTATGACAAACGCCATCTCTTTTCATACGGAGGCGAGAACCGACACTATACACCAGGCAAGGAAAGGGTGATCGTCACCTACAAAGGGGTGAGAATCCTCCTGCAAATATGCTATGACTTGCGGTTCCCCGTGTTCAGCAGGAACCACTCCGATTATGACATGGCTGTTTATGTAGCCAACTGGCCTACGTCTCGCATGGCCGCATGGAATATCTTATTGAAGGCAAGGGCCATTGAAAACCAATGTTATGTGGTAGGATGTAATCGCATCGGGAAGGATGAGCACTGCACGTATCATGGGGGCACCCAAATCATGAATCCCTATGGAGACGTTATCGCCCATTGCGCTGACCATACGGAAGGAGTGGCTACAGCAGAATTAGACATGGATGCGCTCCATGTATTCCGCCAAAAGTTCCCCGTTCTTCAGGATGCCGACTCATTCTCTTTCTCCCGATGACCCCGCAAGTTCAGGAACCAATCACTGTTCAATAGCCATTTTGAGACCATAAGGACGGTCGCATTGGCCATAATAATCCATAACAAACATCTTAAAATTTTAATTACCATTCGCAAATTATTTTTTAGTGAATAAATGTTTTTCAATCAAATAGTTGATTGCATAGGATTTGCAAAGGTAATGAAAATACTGGACATCTCCAAAGATTCCTACATATATATGCGTATATTACCAAGTATTAAGGAATAAAAGGTAATTTTTAGTAAAAAACGAGTGACATTGGGGAACAGTACGCTCAATTTAAGTCCCTGTAGAGGGCTAAGTTGCTTTATAACAAGGACTTAGCACTGGAGTTGCAAAAGATAAGCTCCGAGAAGACAAAAGCTTATCTTTTGGGAGACAGGAGCTTACCTTTTAGGAGGCGAAAGATAAGCTCTTACTATTTGACAAGGGATGTCATGGAATGCCAACTGTAGTTTACTGGATTTAGTTGACAACTTCTGATGTTAATAACTAAATGGGTTGTCACGTTTATTCGCTACGTTCCGGATAAGTTTACAGTCCTTT
>ONBG01000070.1 GCA_900316015.1 uncultured Prevotella sp.
ATTCTGCACATGACAAAACTCTGAGGAACTTATTGCTCCTCAGAGACTTATAAAAAAGATTAACAACAAACTATGCACTTAGTTGCGGAATTAAGGCTTAACTACCTTTCATCCTTACATATTTGGCTGCAACATGGCACGTACAGATAGATTCCGTGAATTATCCCTCTTTAGTCCTTTACCTCTGTCAGTTGACCAGTGGTCGAATCGATAATGAAGCCAAGTACGATAACGTCATTTAGTACAAGAGGATGGTTCTTCACACGATCCATTGTTGCACGAACACTACGCTCCGTGTCTCCGAAGCCTTCAAGCCATTGACTCAAGTTGATGTTTTTCTCTACTTCATCGACATGCTTTTCGGGAATGCGCTGCCGGATGAGTTCCTCCATGTGGTGTCCATGCATCTTGCCAGCACCACAGTCGGTATGATGAATGAGCATGATCTCCTGAATGCCAAGCTCATATATGCCGACAATGATAGAGCGCATCACGGCGTCGTAATCATCGAGGATGACACCGCCAGCGACCTTCACCATCTTCACTTCACCATTTTTGATGCCCAATGCCTCTGGCAACATCACACTAAGTCGCGTGTCCATACATGTGACAATCAGCGTACGTCCGGAAGGTTTCCCGTCCGTGATATGCTTCCCATAACCTTTCCGCTCAACGAAGCGACGGTTGTTTTCCAATATATCGTCTATCATAGTTTGTCAGTTTTTTGTTGCTTTGATGACCACAAATTTAATTATTTCTTTTGACAAATCCGTGTCATCCAATAGATTTTTGTATCTTTGTCGAAAAATTAGCATGAAAGTATGAGCAACCCGAATAACAGACCAAAGAAGCAGAAAGGCTTCCTGAAACTGAATAAGGAGCAGAAACTGTATCTCAAAGATCTATGGAAGGACTGTGTGTTGACGTATTGGAGACTTTACGGCACAATCCCTATCGGACAAGATCTGACTGAAATGAAGGAACATGTCTTGGACGAGTTGGAAGATCAGTATAACCTTTGGCTGAAAAGGAAAGATCCGGGATTCAAGGCTTACTTCCAGAGCATGACTTTAGTTCATATTAATCTTGAACTTGAGCGTAAGGAAAACATCGCACGGGGTGAGAAGAAGCAACTCTATGCTCAGCTGATTCCACAGGTTAAATCCATGATAAAAGGAGTTGATAACCATGAAGGTGCCTTGGCTAATGTTGCTGCTCTGCTCCATGACACGCTGCCTTATTTCTTTTGGGTTGGCTTCTACATTGTGAGGAACGGTCAATTAGAGCTCGGGCCATTCCAAGGTCCGGTTGCCTGCTACACCATCAGCAAAGGCAAGGGCGTATGTGGCACAGCATGGGAAAAGGCGGAAACGATTGTTGTCCCTGACGTTGAGCAATTCCCTGGTCACATTGCTTGCTCATCAAAATCCAGATCAGAGATAGTCGTTCCGATCAAGAAGAATGGCGAGGTCGTAGCCGTGTTGGATGTTGACAGTACGGGGCTGAATACATTCAGTGAAGAAGACAAAGATGGTCTGGAGAAAGTAGCAGAGATCGTAAGCGAATTGTTATGATGGAGTATTTCTTCTCACGTTAATGACTCTTCCTATAGTCATCCATTGCTTCGTGTGTCTGCTGATGGAGCTCTGAGAGAACTGGATATTTGTGATATGGCACTATCTTTACGGAGACAGAAGCATGTATAGGAATGAGATCACGACAACGGCTGATTAAGTCTGCATTGGCCGTATCAGGCGTAGGTTCTCTGTTGAAGTTCTGAAGATAGGCTACATTTGTCATGAATACGATATCGGAGGATGCAGGTAAAGTCTCCATGGCATGTATCATGGCAGTGAGCAGCATGCGAAACTCGGTAGTATGGTCATCGGTGCAAATGAAACTGCCAATGACCTTACCATCAAGTTCTGCACGGTACGCGCCACTGCTTACCCGCTCTTTATGGGCATAGTCACAGCTGGCACCTAACCAAACATAATATGTGGATGCTTTGAACGTCATATTTTTTGCCAAATTTACTAAAAGTTTTTCGGATACTTGAAAACTTTGCCGTATATTTGCAAAACTATTTTGAGATGCAATGAATAAGGAAAGTTTCATCGAAGAGATAAAAGAATACAAGCGGAACGGCGGAGCTATGAGCTTCGCCTATGGTGATGTCCGTCTTCCCGTCATCTATCATGAGGTATTGGGAGTCATAGGCGTGAATATGCCCGCTTCTGAAGTTTTCATCCCTGTAGATTATCAGATCAATCTGTTCGACAACCTTGCCAACCTGCAGGACAAGCTGTTGGAAAAGTACCCTCAATTACTTCAATGATATGAAACGCTTAGTCAGAAAAGCCATTGCTACAGATCTGCCGGTCGTGCTCAAACTGATTGAAAGCGGAAGGAAGATCATGCGCGAGAGCGGCAACCCAAACCAATGGGGAAAGAATCATCCTTCTACTGCTCAACTGCAGAAGGACATTGAGGATGGTCATAGCTATCTGTTGATGGATAGAGACAAGGCTATCGCCACCTTTGCTTTCATTCCCGGGCCGGACGTAACCTACGCTAAGATTTATGATGGTGCGTGGATAGATACCGCCAAGCCATACTATGTCATCCATCGTGTCGCCAGTCTTCCTGATTATCATGGTGTGATGAAAGACATCCTTGACTATTGCTTCAGCATCACAGACAATATTCGAATTGATACTCACAGGGACAACAAGCCCATGCAGCATTGTCTTGAGAAGTTAGGATTCAAATATTGTGGCATCATCCATCTGCTTGACGGTGATGAGAGGCTGGCCTACCAAAAACTTCTATAGAATGAAACAAAAACGCCGGTGCAGTCAGCTTCACACTGACCACACCGGCTAGGAGGTTTATATTGAATCGACAATGAAAAAAGGGGCTGACCCCTACTAAAAGAGGACTGTCCCTATGCCACTGAGCAGTGAAGCTTGTCGGTTATGCAACCTCAATCTTCTTAGTCTCTTTCTCAGCCTTCGGCGTACGAGGAAGCGTTACATGAAGCACACCGTTATCAACCTTTGCTTCGATCTTGTCTTTCTCAACGTCATCAGGCAGCGTCAGAGCCTGCTCGTAATTGCTGTATGAGAACTCGCGGCGCAGATAGTGCTCCTTCTTGTTCTCATCCTTCTTGTCGTCCTTATGCTCAAGTTTGATGGTAAGGCAACCGTCCTTGTCAACGTTCACCTTGAAGTCATCCTTTGTTGTGCCAGGAGCGGCAAGCTCAATCTCATAATCTTTATCGTTCTCCTTGACATTGATTGCAGGCGCCGTGAAGTTCACACGGGGCATCCAACTTGTGTCAAGCATATCATCGAAATCATTGTCCAAC
>ONBG01000019.1 GCA_900316015.1 uncultured Prevotella sp.
GAAAGGACTGTAAACTTATCCGGAACGTAGCGAATAAACGTGACAACCCATTTAGTTATTAACATCAGAAGTTGTCAACTAAATCCAGTAAACTACACTATATCCGTGAATGAAAAAGTCATTGGTTTCTGGTTGTTTTCCAAAAGATGACCTTTCATCGTGCGGGAGATAACCTTTTGGGAGGCGGGAGATAACCTTTTGGAGGGTGAAAGATGACCTCTTGCAACCATGTTGCTATCTTGTTCATTTTCAGTGAGTTAACTTTTCAAAAAAAAGAGCTCCGGTATTCCTTACGCAAGCGTTAAGAATACCGGAGCTTTTCTATGTCGAGAGATGCCTTTTCCTTTATTTTTCAAGGATGGAGAACTCTGCTCCACAGGCATAGTCCCTACCATTGTGTGAGCTGAGAGCCGTGAACCTCAGGTATCGGGCCTTGACAGGAGCGGTGAACAGCACCTTCTTCAGCTTTGAATCGTTGGTAAATTGTGCTGAGACAATCGGTTCGCTCCAGTTCTTTCCGTCCACGCTTACTTGGATCTTATAGTCCTTGATGTTTCCGGAAGATGTGTCCTGTCGGGGCAGGAAGGTGAACCCTTTCATGGTCTTAACTGTCCCACAGTCGAAGTCAACCCAATGTGGGAAGTTAGCCATGGTCACCGAATACATCGTATGCCAATAGGTATCAGGGTCTCCATCGACAAGGTGAGTTGCCTCACCTTCGTCTGGTTCCTGGCTGCTTGCACTGATCACGGTCAGTGGAATGGTCTCGATGCGGTCGAAACTTTTCGTTGTGACGATCTTGGGATTGTTTTTCTCAAACGCCTTGATCGTACCTCCATTGCGCAGATTCAGTGTGCCGTTGTATTTCATCACTTTCTTGGAGCCGTTCAGGGAGTAGAAAATCTCAGCCTTTTCATTCTTGGACTCGATCTTGATATCCCCGTTCGTGTTGCGCTCGATGGTAACGGCAGAAGGACCTGCGGGTCTTACCCTTGCCAAGGCAGACAAGTCGTTAGAGGCAGGACGGATCAGGAACCCAAAGGTATGGGTATTTGCTTTCACACGGTCAGGATCCAAGGGAGCCCCTTGTCCGCAACTGTTTCCTCCCAAGCCTGTAATTGCCTGGTCGATATGCAGATACGTACCGTCAGATGAACCTAATTCATAAGGATGGCTTGCCATTGCCAACTGATTGGCAGAATAGGGCAGAGCAGACACGGACATCGGTGCATCAGGGACAAAGAGCATGCCCTCGCCGGCCGCATTCGTGATGGCAGCCCATCGGCAGTCCTGATGATTTCCCATGTCCTGAGGCTTCGGGAAGTTCTCGAATTCCTTATCAACGGTGTTCTTGTAGATCCCTATCATCTGACCCGTCTTGCGATCGGGGTAGTTGTCAATAGGTCCTCGACCATAATAGGTAAGGTTATTGAACTGCTGATCTAACTTCATGGAATATCCAAAGCGTGCCAAGTTGAGCTTGCTGTTATTTGAGGTCACGGCATTTTGCTGTTCAATCGTCCCATCAGGGTAGATCGTATAGACCACGTTACTGTTGAACATGAAGTCATTTTTGCCGAAAGGCTTGTCCTTGTGCTCTACCAATTTCTTCCAGTTCTTTACATCCCCTTCTAAAGTTGCGCCATTAGGAGCTTGTGATTGGATGGCAAAGCTCAGGACGATTGTACCGTCTGTACGTTGGTATGTGGTGTAGGCAGTCACGTGGTGCTTCAGGTTGTGCAACCCATTGTTATACCATGCTTGGTATGCCCAGTTGTCATTGTTGACCCAAGCCCGGAACACATCCAGTTTCGGTCCATTGCCATCTTTGATCACTTGCTGACCTTTGTAGATGAGCGAATAGATACTTCCGTCAGACAAATTAAAGGAAGCCTTGAAGTCCTTGCCATCGATGGTCTGTAGCTTGAGGTCTTTGCCTGTTGTGACCGTGGATTGCAGACCTTTGCTCCCATGGGAAGCCATTGCCGGATGGGGAGCAGCCTCTTGCACCATCAACTGTTCCTCGGCTTGTACATATCCCGCCTTGGCCCATGGCATGTCCTGTTTCAAGGTGAAGGTGACGTGTAGCAAATACTCCTTGCTGGCATCCAGTCCGGCTGTTAGTCCAGGAATGGTGACCGTCCGGTGAGAGCGGGGAGCGACCGACCCTAATTCGATCGTTCCCTTCTTCACCTCTTGACCGTCTGCGGTCAAGCTCCAGTTGCAATGGTAATTGCTCAGGTCGTCCGTGTAATAGTTCTTGTTGAAGATATCGATTTCCCCTTTGCCCATGTCCTTTGCGGTGACATCGATATACTGGTAAACCTTCTTCACCTCAAAGTACTGAGGCTTGGGGTCCAGTTCTCCGAACATAATGCCATTCATGACAAACTGCCCGTCGTTAGGCGTGTCACCAAAGTCACCGCCATACGCCAAGTAACGTTTGCCATCTTTGGTATAGTTGTACATACTTTGGTCTACCCAATCCCAGATGGCACCGCCGCAGAAGAAGTTGGTTGACTCAATTGCCTTCCAGTAATCCACTAAGTTTCCGCAGGCGTTACCCATGGAATGAGCATATTCTGAGATATGGAAAGGATATTTGATGTCCATCTTTCCCTTGACAGCATCGTTCACCCAAGCGATCGACGGGTACTGGTTGGATCCCATGTCCACGATGTTGTTGTTCCGTTCGTATTGGACTGGGCGGGTTGTGTCGAACGTTTTCAGGGTGTCATAGGCCGCCACGAAGTTCTTTCCAGGTCCTGCCTCGTTGCCCAGGCTCCAGATAACGATGCTGGGATCGTTGATTCGGGAGTGGACCATCTCCATGACACGGGCCACGTGTGCCTTGCGCCATTCTTCAGGATGAGAGAGACTTGCCTTTCCGTAGTAATATTCGTGGCTTTCGATGTTTGCCTCCGACTCGAGGTAGATACCATATTTATTGCAGAGGTAATACCAATAAGGGTCGTTCGTGTAGTGTGACGTGCGCACATGGTTGATGTTAGCTCGTTTCATCAGCATGACCTCCTTTTCCATTTGTTCCCTGGTGATGGCGTGTCCAAGAGCGGGGTTCGTCTCATGACGGTTAACACCTTTCAGCTTCAGTGGCTTCCCGTTGATGAGGTAGTACCTTCCTGCGAGTCCGAACTCGTCCTTGTCAGCGGGTATATCCTTGATCTCAATGGTGCGGAAGCCCACTTGTGCAGAAACTGTCTCCACGGTGTTTCCCTTTTTGTCCAAGAGTTCTGCCACCAATACGTAGACATTCGGTTCTTCACCCGTCCATGCTTTGACGTTAGGCACATGGATCTGGTTGCTGATGACCTGATGGTCAGCACCCGGGTTAACGAAGAACTTGTCAGTAGTAAGTCCTGCGTCCACCTTGGTATTCTCATCGCTGTAGAGCTTGTTCAAGTAAAGGGAATAACGCAATTGGTAGTTTTTGGCTGCTTTCTTCGTCAAGTTGCCCAAAGAAGTCTGGATGTCCAAAGTACCGTCAGCCGCTCCTCTCGCCACTAAGTCTTGGATATGGACCTTAGGAGTGGAGTAAACGGAAACGGTACGGAAAATTCCTGGCAGTCGGAACATGTCCTGTGATTCCAGGAAAGACCCGTCGCTGTTGCGGTACACCTCTACGGCAACCGTGTTCTCGCCTGGTTGTGCATAGGGGCTAATGTCGAATGTGGCGGTATTACGTGAGTTCTTGGAGAATCCTACGTAATGTCCGTTGATCCATAGATAGAAGAAACTGTCAACGCCATCAAAGGAGATATAGAACTCGCGACCGTCCCAAGAAGCAGGGATGTCAAAAGTCCTGCGGTAGGAGCCCACCTCATTACGGTATGTATAGGTAGTCCAGTTGTGAGGCGGTTTGCGCATGACACCCTTTCTCCAATCATCTACTTTTACTTCGTGGTAGAAGATGACCGGTTGGTTGACATAAATAGGAACGCCATACTTCAAGGATCCGTCCTTCTGAACGCCATAGATGTTCCAAGAATCAGGTACGGGTATGTTGTCCCATCCCGAAACATCATACCCAGTTTCATAGAAACGAGCGGGTCGTTCTTCAGGAGTCTTGGCAAAATGGAATTTCCAAGTCCCGTCCAAACTTTTCCAGTACCTGCTATTTTCAGGAAGTACCTTTCGCGCCTCATCCACATTCCCAAAAGAATAAAAAGTGGCATGAGGCTGTAACTTGTTATATCCAAGTAATTCAACAGATTGCCATTCCTGTCCGGAAGGTGCGGTCTCGTTCCCATAATTGAATCCGGCCAGGTGCCGATCGTCGGCAGACACGGTGACTGCCAATCCCATCAAGAGGAGAGAGAAAAAAGTTTTCCTAATCATTTTCGTGATATTATCGTTAATATGCAATTAGCTTATGCAAAGATAGCACAAAAAAGAGGATCGTCAAAATTCCTTTAGATATTTTCACTATATAGCCAATGATCCTCACCCTTGTCAGGGGCGAGCGTGCTTTTACAGGATTTTTTCGTTGGTTCCCGTTTTGGCACGTTATTTGCAAGAGTGCCAGTAGAAGATAAATAACACATTATATCATATGCAAAAAGGTAATATTGGGGTTACAACAGAGAACATATTCCCCGTCATTAAAAAGTTCCTTTATTCTGATCACGAGATCTTTCTCCGTGAGATGGTTTCGAACGCAGTCGATGCTACCCAGAAGATGAAGACCCTTGCGGAAAAGGGTGACTTCAAGGGAGATTTAGGCGACCTGACCGTACATGTCGTTTTGAACAAAGATAAGGGTACGCTCACCATCAGCGATCGCGGCATCGGCATGACAGAGGAGGAGATTGACAAGTATATCAACCAGATTGCATTCTCAGGCGTGAATGATTTCTTGGAGAAATATAAGGATAATGCCAACGCTATCATCGGTCATTTTGGCTTGGGATTCTATAGTGCCTTCATGGTAAGCAAGCAAGTGGAGATCGTGACTAAGAGCTACAAGGACGGCTCGAAGGCAGTAAGATGGAGCTGTGAGGGCAATCCGGAGTTTGAGATCACCGATGCCGAGAAGGAAGACAGAGGATCGGACATTATCCTCCATATCGCAGACGATTGCAAGGAATATTTGGAGAAGGAGAAGATCGAGGAGCTCTTGAATAAGTATTGCAAGTTCATGCCAGTACCGATTGCATTTGGAAAGAAGACTGAATGGAAGGATGGCAAGAACGTGGAGACGGCTGAGGACAACATTATTAATAATGTGGAACCCCTTTGGACGAAGGCACCCAGTACGTTGAAGGATGAAGATTACAAGAAGTTCTATCGTACATTGTATCCTATGCAGGATGAACCTCTCTTCTGGATTCACCTGAATGTGGATTATCCATTTAACCTCACGGGTATTCTTTACTTTCCACGTATCCATAGCAACATCGACTTGCAGCGCAATAAGATACAGCTTTATTGCAATCAGGTATTCGTGACCGATCAAGTGGAAGGGATCGTGCCCGAGTTCCTCACCTTGCTCCATGGTGTCATCGATTCCCCAGACATCCCGTTGAACGTCAGCCGTTCCTACCTGCAAAGTGACGCAAACGTCAAGAAGATCTCTACGTATATCACGAAGAAGGTGGCTGATCGCTTGCAAAGTATCTTCAAGGAAGACCGTAAAGGCTATGAGGAAAAATGGGATAACTTGAAGATCTTCATCAATTATGGAATGCTCTCGCAGGAGGATTTCTATGAGCGTGCGAAAGACTTTGCCCTGATGAAGGATACGGAAGGCAAATATTTCACCTTCGAGGAGTATAAGACCTTGATCAAGGATAACCAGACGGATAAGAGCGGACAATTGGTTTACCTGTATGCTACGAATGTACAGAGCCAGTATACTTATATTGAGGCTGCTAAGAATAAAGGCTATAGCGTACTGTTGCTTGACGGTCAGTTGGATGTTCCAATGGTTAGCATGCTTGAGCAGAAGTTGGAGAAGAGCCGGTTCGTGCGTGTGGACAGTGACATCATTGACCGCCTGATCATCAAGGAGGATGAGAAGAAGAGCGAGCTGAGCAGTGATGAGCGTGACATTTTGACAGAGGTGTTCCGTTCTCAGATGCCAAAGATAGATAAGGCAGAGTTCACTGTTGAGGTGCAGGCTTTGGGAGAAGACCAGCAACCGGTCATCATTACCCAAAACGAATATATGCGTCGTATGAAGGACATTAGTAAGTTCCAGAGCGGAATGAGCTTCTATGCCCAGATGCCAGATTCCTATACGCTGGTGCTGAACAGCGACCATAAGCTCTTGAAGGGGATCTTGGATGATACGAACCATGCTACGGCAGAAGCCCTGAAGCCAGTCGTGAGCGAGCTGAAGGGACAGCAAGCTCGTTTGGCAGCGCTTCATCAGAGCCAGAGTAAGAAGAAACCAGAGGAGATCACCCAAGAAGAGAAGGATGATCTCAAGAACACCGAGAAGGCAGTTGAAGAACAAAGGGAGAAGAAGACGGAAATCCTCTCTGGATTTGCTAAGGACGATAAGGCTGTCCACCAATTAATCGACCTTGCCTTGCTCCAGAATGGCATGCTGAAAGGTGAGGCTCTTGACAAGTTCTTGAAGCGAAGCGTCGATCTCATTCAATGATAAAAGTTAGAAAAGTGTGGTTGATCAAGGGTCAATCACACTTTTTTTGAAAAAAGTTATGTAAAAGTTTGGCGGTTACAAAAAAAGTCTATACCTTTGCACTCGCATTTGAGAAATCAATGCTCCGAGGCTCCGTAGCTCAACTGAATAGAGCATCTGACTACGGATCAGAAGGTTCCGGGTTTGAATCCCAGCGGAGTCACAAAGTCTGGCAAGAAATTGCTGGACTTTTTTCGTTATAGAGGGTTGTTCCTTTCAGGCGTACACACCCATTAGCAAGGCGTCAGCCTGCTCTATATAGGCTCACCCCTGGATTTATAGATAGGTATGGAAAACGAATTTGAGGAAATGAAGAAACAAAGAATACTTTTCGTTTGCCATGGCAATATTTGCAGAAGCCCAATGGCAGAGTTCATGCTGAAGCATTTCGTGAAGGAAGCAGGCCGGAAGGATGAGTTTGACATTGATAGTGCCGCGACCTCTTCGGAAGAGCTTGGAAATGACATGTATCCACCTGCACAGCGTTGTCTTAGGATCCATGGCATCCCTTATCAGCATCGCTCCGCCCGACAGATGACCCGGGCTGATTATCAGGATTACGATCAAATCTTTGTGATGGACCAGAATAATCTAAGATGGTTGCATGCGCGAGGTATAGAGGACCCGGACGGAAAAATTCGGATGGTCATGTCGCTCGTGGGAAAGAACAGGGATGTCGCCGACCCTTGGTATACCGGTGATTTTGAAAAGACGTTCCATGACTTGCAGGAAGCCTTGCCAAAATTACTGGATTAGGGTCGCGTGGCCATGGATAGCTCACATCTTTTTCTCGCCATCTTGCTTAAAGCAGATGACGCGAGTCAAGGAGTTATCCAAATAATAAGTTTGTTTGTATTCAGTCTTGTTGCCAGAATTATCTGTCAACACATATGTTATCCTCAAGAATTTGAGTTGGTTCGTGTATTTACCCGGTGCGTAATGGATCGGTTGCACGAAAATTGGATTCTTGGAAGCATCGTCCCTCATCACTTTTATCATGCTATCTGTGATATAGACCGTGGAATCAAGTTTTGAAAAACCTTTGATGGAAAGGTCTTTCTTTGTTAACTGACCGTCCAAGAACGAGTTCACTATTTCCTTGGCACTATGCTGCTGACCGCAGCCCACAAATAGGGCTGCAGCCAACAGAAGTGGTATGATCCTTATTCTCTTCATTATTCTTCCTTTACAGGTATGTTCTTCAGAATCTCGGTCAAATGATCCCAAACCATTTGCACGGTTGGGATGTAAAGACACTCATCCGGAGTATGGACGTTCCTCAGCGTAGGACCAAAGGACACCATGTCTAAGTCTGGGTAGCGTTCGGAGAACAGCCCGCATTCCAGTCCTGCATGGATACCCAGGACCTTCGGTTCCTTGTGGAACAGTTTCTTGTAAGCATCCACGGCCAGCTTTGTCAGCTTGCTGTTGGGGTTCATCTTCCATGCGGGATATCCATCGTTCTGGATGACCTCAGCTCCTGCAAGCTGGAAAACAGCCTTGATGGTGTTGCACTGGTTGTCGAGGTTGCTCATTACGTTACTACGCTGTGAAGAAAGGACCTCGATCTCATTCTCGGAAGTCTTGACGACAGCGACGTTGCTGGATGTCTCTACCATCCAAGCCAGCTCTTCATCCTGGCACATGGCGAAGACCCCATTGTCGATACCCTGCAATGCCAAGATCAGGTTGCGGCTTACCTGTGCAGGAACGACTTTCTGAGCTGTTGAGCTAGACATGTTGAAGACCATGGCCTTGTCGGTAACGTGGAACTCGTCCTCGACGTTTTTAGCAAAAATATTCCAATCGGCGCGAACCTCTTCCTTCTTGTCCTGAGGAATGGCGATGACCGCCTTCCCATCACGTGGAATCGCATTGTGCAATTTTCCTGAATTCCAGCTGGCCAAACGCAAGGAGATACCCTTGTTGAGTTCGTTATAGAGGAATCTTGCGATAATCTTGATGGCATTCGCACGTTTCTTGTTGATGTCATCCCCTGAGTGTCCTCCGTTCAGTCCTTTGAGGGATAATTCCACGAAGAAATCATCTTTCGGGGCATCTTCGCGTTCAAACTTGAACGTGGCAATCGTACTCCTTCCCCCTGCACACGAGATAAAGATCTGTCCTTCGTCCTCTGAATCAAGGTTGATCAGCATCTTACCCGTCATAAATCCAGCCTTCATGCCTAATGCACCAGTCAACTGTGTCTCTTCATCTCTTGTGAAGACACATTCGATAGGACCATGTTCCACATCATCGCTATCGAGCAGGGCCAGTTCAATTGCATCTCCAATGCCGTCGTCTGCACCCAGAGTGGTACCTTTGGCGTGCATCCAATCACCATCCACATACGTCTGGATAGCATCTTTGTTGAAGTCGAATTCGACATCTACCAACTTGTCACATACCATATCCATGTGGCTTTGCAAGATAACGGTCTCTCGGTTCTCATACCCTGGAGTGGCAGGTTTGCGGATCAGGACATTGCCTGTTTCGTCTACTTTGGTTTCAAGATGATGTTCCTCACCAAATTTCTTCAGATACTCAATCATTTTTTCCTCGTGCTTGGAAGGCCGTGGAATCTGGTTGATTTTCGCGAACTGCTCGAATACGCGAGCAGGTTTTAAATTACTTTCACTCATTATTTTGTTATTTTATTTTGTATTTTGTTCCTTTTGATGTATCTTTGCAGCATCTTTAAGAAAGATGCCGCATCAACAGGGTTCATTCTTGCTCAGTTCAATTCACTTGGGCTTCGCATCCGATTGGCACTGTTCCTGCAATGAGTCTGGTGCCCATGGGGAGACGTATTTCCATCAGCGCACTGCAAAATTAAGCAAAATGATAGAAACTTTAGCATTCAGCGTGTTAATAATTGCTATATCGATAGCATTATTATCCGTAAAACTGATTTTCAGGAAGGACGGAAAGTTCTCTTCTCAGCATATCCACGATAACCCAGGTATGAAGGCTCGTGGAATCCATTGCGTATTGGATCAGGACAAGGAGGCACGTGTTGCTGACAAGGCGATGTAGGAAGAAGTAAAGGTCAATCCCTGTCAAGGCATCTCATTCATCGGAATAAATTAGTAAAACTATATAGACAATGAACAAGAAAGTAATTCGTGCATGTGCTTTGGCTGCAATGGCAACTATCGCCATGACATCCTGTAACCAGAGTAATCCTCAGATGGACCAGAAATCACAAACTTCCACATCTGCTTCAGGTGTCAAGATTGCTTATGTAGAAGTTGACTCCATTATGAACCAATATCAGTTTGCCAAGGATTATTCTTTGATTCTGCAGAAGAAAGGGCAGAACATTCAAAATACATTGGGTGCCAAGCAACAGCAGTTGCAGGCCGCTGCAGCTAATTTTCAGCAGAAGGTGCAGCAGAATGCCTATACTCGTGAACAGGCAGAAGCGATCCAAGCTGGCTTGCAGCGCCAAAATCAGGACCTTCAAGCATTGAATCAGCGCTTGAGCGCAGAGTTCCAGAATGAAACGGATAAATATAATGCTGCTCTGCGGGATTCTATCCAGCATTTCCTTGCTTTATATAATAAGGATAAGAAATATAGCCTGATCTTGAGTAAGGCGGGCGACAATATCCTCTATGCAGACAAAGCTTATGATATTACTGGCGAAGTGATTGCTGGACTGAATAAGGCTTACAAGCCTTCGAAATCGATGAAGGCAGCAAATACCACGTCTGCTAAGAAATAATCATAGACATTAGGTGAGATAAATAAGGTGAAAAATGAGAGCCAAATAATAAGTTCGGCTCTATTTTTCACCTTTAATCTTTCGTCATTTAGTTCTTTTCCAATGACTCGTCAACAACGTTACGACTATATCCTTGACTATTTTCGGCAGAATGTAGGTCCTGTCACGACGGAGCTGCAGTTTGGCAGTGCTTTCCAATTGATTTGTGCCACCCTGCTCAGTGCTCAATGTACGGACAAGCGTATCAATCAGGTGACTCCAGAGCTCTTCCGGCATTATCCTACACCAGATGCTATGGCGAAGGCTGAGCCAGAGGATGTGTTAGCTTACGTGAAGAGCGTCAGCTACCCGAATGCCAAGGCAAAGCATTTAGTGGAAATGGCTCGAATGCTCGTTCACGATTTTGGAGGGAAAGTTCCCGAAAGTAGGGAAGACCTGATGAAACTTCCCGGTGTGGGGCGCAAGACCGCCAATGTCCTGCAGGCCGTATGGTTCGGTAAGGCAACTATGGCAGTAGATACACATGTGTATCGGGTCAGTCACCGATTAGGCTTAGTGTCACGTACCGCCAACACTCCACTTCTGACAGAACAAGAACTGATCAGGCATATTCCCGAGGTGGATATTCCTCATGCCCACCATTGGCTTCTTCTCCATGGGCGTTATATCTGCACAAGCAGGAATCCTAAGTGTTCCCAGTGTCCTTTTGATGCTATTTGTCCTAAGTTGTTCAATCATAGCAAACTGGAATGATCATCATTCTGGAATCATGTTTTGACTGAGGTTTTTATTTAAAAGAATCAATCATGAATGCAGCAAGAATTTTAGCCTTCCTTCGGGAAGTGATGATGAATAACAATCGTCCTTGGTTTCAGGAACACAAGGCAGAGTATTTAGCTTGCAAGGCAGATTTTGAACAGAGTGTGGCGCAAGCCATTGCACGTTATTCAGAGTTTGATCCAGAGATTGCCCATCTTCAGGTGAAAGACTGTACCTACCGTTTTTATCGTGATATTAGGTTCAGCGAAGATAAATCCCCGTATAAAAATCATTTTGGGGCCTATCTCTGTGCTCATGGTAAAAAGTCATTGCGTGGAGGCTATTACATTCATTTGGAACCAGATGGATGTCTATTAGCTGTTGGCAGCTATTGGCTGCCCACCCATATACTCACCTCTTGTCGGAACGAGATCATGAGTAATATCGACCAGTGGCGTGCAGCAGTGGAAAATGAGAATTTTCGCAAGTACTTTGGCTTGCCCAATGAACACCAGTGGGGCGATAAAAAAGGATTCGGTGGGGCTGATCCTTTGAAGACATGCCCGTCAGGTTTCCCTCGTGATTACGAATATATCCACTATCTACGGATGAAAGATTACTGTTGTTGGACGCATGTCCCAGATACATTCTTCGAAGGCGACGATTGGTTGGAGAAATCGACAAAGATCTTTCAAATTGCCAAACCGATGATGGATTTCATGAATGCCGTCATAGACGATTATGAATAAAAATGATAGTTTTATTTGAAAAAATCGGTTTCGTGAGAACAACGGAACCGATTTTTCTTTATATTTGCAGGCGGTTAAACCAACTAAAAATTATTTTATCATGAAAATCGGTATACCTAAAGAGATCAAAGACAACGAGAATAGAGTCGGAATGACTCCTTCTGGCGTTGCAGAGTTTATCAAACATGGTCATCGTGTTTATGTTCAGCACACAGCTGGTGAGAACAGTGGCTTCTCAGACGCCTCTTATCAGGCGGTTGGGGCAGAGATCCTCCCATCTATTGAGGATGTCTACAAGACAGCTGACATGATTGTGAAAGTGAAAGAGCCGATAGAGCCGGAATACCCGCTGGTTCGTGAGGACCAGTTGCTTTTCACTTATTTCCATTTCGCATGTGACAAGCCTTTGACGGAAGCAATGATCAAAAGTGGTGCTGTATGTCTTGCCTATGAGACAGTACAGAAGCCCGATCGTTCTTTGCCGCTTCTCGTTCCGATGAGTGAGGTAGCAGGAAGGATGGGTGTCATGAACGGTGCCTATTATCTCCAGAAGACGAAAGGCGGAAAAGGAAAGCTGGTCAGCGGTGTCCCCGGTGTTCTTCCTGCTAAGGTTCTTGTCTTGGGAGGCGGTACAGTAGGAGAGGCTGCGGCTCGTATGGCTGCAGGCATGGGAGCTGATGTCACAATTGCGGATATCTCTCTTCCTCGGCTTCGTCAATTGGGCATGGAGCTTCCAGTGAATGTCCATACTATGTTCTCTACTGAGCACAATATCCGTCAGCAATTGCACGATGTCGATATCGTCATTGGCAGTGTCTTGATCCCTGGAGGAAAGACACCTCACCTTATCACAAGAGATATGTTGAAATTGATGGAGCCAGGAACTGTTTTGGTCGATGTTGCTATTGATCAAGGCGGTTGCTTCGAAACGAGCCATCCGACAACCCATACAGATCCTGTTTATGTTATAGACGGCATTGTCCATTATGCAGTAGCCAATATTCCGGGAGCAGTGCCTCATACAAGTACGAACGCCCTCACCAATGCTACCTTGCACTATGCCTTAGCACTTGCTGACAAGGGTTGGAAGCAAGCATGCAAAGAGGATCAATCACTTTACCGAGGACTCAACATTGTAAATGGGAAGGTAACATTCAAGGCAGTTGCCGATGTTTATGGATTGGAATACGAACCAATCGCACTTTAGCAATAGAGGATCAGCTTAGGCTGGTCCTTTTCTTTTTTGTTATATCAAGACGGAATTCTTTTCATTCCCATGCTATTATTAGCAAGAAATCATTATATTTGCAGCCAATTAGAAAAAGAAAGTCCCACTTATATAAGGAAGATAGAATGAAGAAAAGAATTTTATTAATCATGATTGTCCTTTTATCTTTGCTTTCTGCAAAAGCGCAAGCAGACAATGCTGATAGTACAACTTTTAAGGGCTATATCTATAATTCTGAATATCAGGTATATATACAAATGGATTTCTACCATAATTCTGTAGTAATCCCAGGGCAGGAACTCTTTGGACAGTTACCTGGATTTTTTGGTGCTAAACGCGATACGCGCAAATGGCCATTTGTCTCGGCTAAGATTACGTCGCCTACTTCTGCAACGCTATCCGTGACGAATGATTATGGTAGTGAGGATTTGGTAGCAACCTTAACTTATGAAGGCAATGGAGAGTATACATTGCATCAAGGAGAAGGCAGTACTATAAAGATCGCCGTTAATAGGAAATGGGTAAAGATACCTAAGACTTTGACGCTGAAGAGACAATAGCCAGTAATTACCATGTATACGATTGCATCAAGAAATTGCTGGTTTTAGCATTTTTATACTTGGAAAAATTGCTGTTTTAACCTTTTTCTCGTATCTTTGCAGCAAAGATTTTAAGTTTTGTATGGGAAAAGATTTGTTGTCTCCCGATTATATATTTGAGTCAAGTTGGGAGGTATGCAATAAGGTCGGAGGCATATATACAGTGTTGTCTACGAGAGCAAGGACGCTTCAGGATGCAATGAGGGATCGTATTATCTTTATTGGTCCAGATTGCTGGGATCAGAAAAACTGTCCGTTCTTTGAAGAGGACAAGGCTCTATTTGCATCGTGGAGAGCTCAGGCTGCCCAGGAAGGCTTGAACGTGAAAGTTGGTCGTTGGAATATTCCAGGTAGACCCATCTCTATTTTGGTAGATTTTAAGCCCTTCTTCGAGGAAAAAGATACGATCTACGCCCATTTATGGGAGGACTTCCGGGTTGACAGTCTCCATGCTTATGGTGATTATGATGAGGCCTCTATGTTCTCCTATGCAGCTGGTAGGGTGGTGGAAAGCTTTTATAAGCATAATATTCCTGTTGGCAAGAAGGTTATCTATCACGGTAATGAGTGGATGACAGGACTTGGCTTGCTTTATATTCATAAAGTCCTTCCTCAGATAGGGACTGTTTTTACTACACATGCCACGAGTATAGGGCGTTCTATCGCAGGAAATAACAAGCCCCTTTATCAGTATCTTTTTGCTTATAACGGTGATCAGATGGCTGTTGAGCTTAATATGCAAAGCAAGCAGTCTATTGAAAAGCAAACGGCTCACTATGTCGATTGCTTTACAACGGTTAGTGACATAACGGCTCATGAATGTGAGGAATTGTTGGATAAACCAGTAGACATCGTCTTACCCAATGGTTTCGATAATGACTTCGTACCCAAAGGCAGTACCTTTATGCAAAAGCGGAAGGCGGCTCGTAAGCGATTGATAGATGTTGCCAATGCATTGATAGGAAGCCATTTAGATGACCAGACTTTAATCGTTTCTACAAGTGGCCGATATGAATGGAGGAACAAAGGAATCGATGTATATATCGAGGCTATGAGTCGTTTGAGAAACGATCAGGAATTAAACAAAAATGTAGTCGCCTTTATTGAGGTTCCCGGATGGGTTAAGGAGCCCAGGAAAGATTTGGCAGAGCGGCTTTCGGAAGCTACACGTGAGGACACTCCCTTGGAACAACCGGTCATTACTCATTGGCTATACAATCAAAATGAAGACCGTACCTTAGGAATGCTGAATTATCTAAAAGTCCATAATGACCCTAACGATAAAGTCAAGATCGTTTTCATACCTTCCTATCTGATTGGGGACGATGGTATTGTCAACATGACCTATTATGACATTATATTAGGGAATGATCTTTGTGTCTATCCCTCTTATTACGAGCCATGGGGATATACGCCATTAGAGGCCATTGCCTTCAAGGTCCCTTGTATTACAACGGATTTATCAGGATTTGGCATGTGGGTCAATAAAATGAAAGAAGGTTATGGTCAGATAGAAGATGGTGTTAAGGTTGTACATCGGGATGATTATAATTATGATGAGGTAGTGGAAGAGATTAAGACTACTGTTGCGGTCTATTCAAATTTCTCTCCAGAGGAATTGAAGTTAGCTCGTGCCCAAGCGGAAAAACTCTCGAAGAAAGCTCTTTGGAGTGAGTTCATCAAATATTATTGGATGGCTTATGACCTTGCTTTGCGAAAGGCGGAGGAAAGAGCAAAATAAGTTAGAAAAATAGATAGATTGAATATAAATTTAAGTTAAGAATCTTATGAAAATTAAAGCTGATTATGCGAATGCTCCTCAGTGGAAGGAGCTGACCATCAAATCCAGTCTTCCAGAACAGCTGAAGTGTCTTGATGAGCTTGCACATAATATGTGGTGGGCTTGGAATTTCGAGGCACGCAACATGTGGAAGAGCCTTGATGAGGATCTTTATGAAAAGGTGGGACATAATCCTGTTTTGTTGCTTGAACGTCTCTCTTATGATAGAAAAGAGGCAATTGTCAAGAACAAAGCTATTATGAAAAAAGTGAAGGATGTTTACGCACAATTCCGTAAATATATGGATGTTAAACCTGACAAGAAACGTCCTTCTGTTGCTTATTTCAGCATGGAATATGGTATCAACCAAGTGTTGAAGATTTATTCTGGTGGTCTTGGCATGTTGGCAGGCGACTATATGAAAGAGGCTTCTGATTCTAATGTAGATATGTGCGGAGTCGGATTCCTCTATCGTTATGGATATTTTACTCAAAGCTTAAGCATTGACGGAACTCAGATAGCCAACTACGAGGCTCAGAATTTTAATTCCTTGCCTATCGAGAGAGAACTTGATGAGAATGGTAATCAGGTAGTTGTGGATGTACCCTACATGAACTATCAGGTTCATGCTTTAGTTTGGCGTGTCAATGTTGGGCGTATCAAACTTTATCTGCTTGATACAGATAATGATATGAACTCACAGTTTGATAAGCCTATCACGCATGCTCTGTATGGCGGAGATTGGGAGAATCGTTTGAAACAGGAAATCTTACTCGGTATTGGCGGCGTATTAATGCTGAAGAAGTTAGGTATTAAGAAGACCATCTATCATTGCAATGAAGGTCATGCGGCATTATGCAATCTTCAGCGTCTCTGTGACTATGTTGATGAGGGCTTATCTTTCAACCAAGCCTTAGAACTCGTTCGTGCCTCAGGTCTCTATACTGTTCATACGCCAGTACCAGCTGGACATGATTATTTTGACGAAGGTCTTTTCGGTAAGTATATGGGTGGCTATCCTGCAAAATTGGGCATTTCCTGGGATGAGTTCATTGGTATGGGGCGTCAGAATCCTGATGATCACGGTGAGAGATTCTGTATGTCTATCTTTGCTGTGAACACTTGTCAGGAAGTGAACGGTGTTAGCAAGTTGCATGGTTGGGTTTCTCAGAAAATGTTCGCTCCTATTTGGAATGGCTATTATCCAGAGGAGAATCATGTGGGATATGTTACTAACGGTGTACATTTCCCAACATGGACTGCTACGGAATGGCGTAAATTATATGCGCAGTATTTCGACGAAAATTTCATGAATGACCAGAGCAACGAGGAAATCTGGCATGCTATTTATAATGTACCCGATGATGAGATTTGGGATACACGTATGGCATTGAAGAAAAAATTGGTTGACTATATCCGTGAAAAGTTCACACAGACATGGTTGAAGAACCAAGGCGATCCTTCAAGGGTAGTTTCTTTATTGGAGCGTATCAATCCTAATGCCTTGATGATCGGTTTCTGCCGTCGCTTCGCCACTTACAAGCGCGCTCACTTGTTGTTCACAGATTTGGATCGACTTTCTAAAATCGTCAATGATCCCGAGCATCCTGTATTGTTCTTCTTCTCAGGAAAAGCCCATCCTGCTGATGGTGCAGGTCAAGGCTTGATTAAGAAAATCTTTGAGATCAGCCAGCGTCCTGAGTTCCTTGGGAAAATCATTTTCTTGGAAGACTATGACATGCGTTTGGCCCGTCGTTTGGTTTCGGGCGTGGATATCTGGATGAATACGCCAACTCGCCCATTGGAGGCATCTGGTACATCAGGTGAGAAAGCAGAGATGAATGGCGTGGTCAACCTCTCCGTCTTAGATGGATGGTGGGTAGAAGGCTATCGTCAGGGTGCTGGTTGGGCACTTCCTCAGAAGCGTACTTATCAGAATCAGGCATATCAAGATCAGCTTGATGCAGCAACTATTTATGGACTTCTTGAGAATGACATTATTCCTCTGTATTACAATAAGGGAACAAAAGGTTACAGTGAAGGCTGGATAAAGGTTATCAAGAATTCTATCGCTACCATCGCCCCGCATTATACGATGAAGCGCCAGTTAGATGATTATTATAATAAGTTCTACAATAAGGAAGCTGCCCGCTTTAAAAAGTTGTCAGCGAATGACAACCATTTGGCTAAGGACATCGCCTTATGGAAGGAAACCGTGGCAGAACGTTGGGATGCGATCAGTGTCGTTTCCAAACAAACTGACATATTGGATAAAGGCGGTGAGACAGGTGAGACTTATAACATGAAATATGTTATTAATGAGCAAGGATTGAATGATGCCATTGGTTTGGAACTAGTTGTACTGAAGAATGACCAAAGTGATGATGATCACCAAGTCTTCCAGGTTTATCCATTTAAGCGGACCAAGGTTGAAGGCAATAACTATACCTTTGAAGCGAATATAGAACCCAATGTAGCGGGTAGTTTCAAGTGTGGTATCCGAATGTATCCAAAGAATGACCAACTACCCCATAGACAGGATTTCTGTTATGTGAAGTGGCTTGATTAGAAAAAGTAAAAGCACCGGAACAACCTCCGGTGCTTTTTTATTATAGAAAATTATTGGAAGTTTGATAGAAAATGTCTATTTTTGCATTGTGAAATCAGAAATAGACGATGAAGCTCGCTATAATGACTAAATCCACATTCTTTGTGGAGGAAGATAAGATACTTGCAACTCTCTTTGATGAGGGGATGGAAAATCTACAGCTTTACAAGCCGGGGGCATCTCCACTCTATTCAGAGCGCTTACTTACTTTGTTGCCTGAAGAGAGCCATAGGAATATATGGGTCCATGATCATTATTACTTGAAAAGTGAATTTGACTTGGCAGGAATTCATGTTGATGATCCTCAAGAAGAAACTCCAAAAGGCTATAGGGGGAGAATTGGGCGTACATGTACCGATCTGTCCACTTTGAAGGAGATAAAAAAGCAGTCTAATTATGTGTTTCTGAAAAATATCTTTGATTGCATAGAATTCAAGGATGAGAGGCAATCTTTTACGCTGTCTCAGTTGGAAGAGGCATCCCAAAAAGGATTGATCGACAAAAAAGTCTATGCCCTTGGTGGTTTAGGATTGGAAAACATCCACATAGTCAAGGAGCTGGGGTTTGGTGGCGTAGTTATTTGTGGAGATCTATGGAATCATTTTGATATCCATAACGAGACTGATTATAGAGGTCTGATAGATCGGTTCGTGAAGTTGAGGAAGGCCTGTGATTAGTGCTTGCCTGATGCCTCATAATGATGAAGGTATTAGATGTAAAGAAACTTTTATTATTTAAACGCTATATAGAAATGAGTGATACTAGCTCTTTTTTGGTTTTTTCTGGTACCAACACCAGATACCTTGCAGAGAAAATCTGTAATAGTTTAGGTTGTCCATTGGGAAACCTGGTCGTAACGAGGTTTTCAGATGGTGAGTTCGCTGTTTCCTATGAGGAATCCATTCGTGGGCGAGATGTCTTCCTGGTTCAGAGTACCTTTCCCAACTCTGATAACCTAATGGAATTGTTGTTGATGATTGATGCTGCCAAGCGTGCCTCTGCCCGGCATATTAATGCTGTGATTCCTTATTTTGGTTGGGCTCGTCAAGACAGGAAGGATAAGCCACGTGTGAGTATTGGTGCCAAATTGGTGGCCGACTTGTTGATGGCGGCTGGTATTGACCGTCTAATTACAATGGACTTGCATGCAGACCAGATCCAGGGTTTTTTTAATGTTCCCGTGGATCACTTATATGCATCTGGGGTTATCTTGCCCTATCTGCAAAGCTTGCATCTTAAGGATTTGGTTATTGCTTCTCCAGATGTAGGTGGCTCTAAGCGTGCCAACACTTATGCAAAATATTTGGGTTGTCCTCTCGTTCTTTGCAATAAGACGCGTGCCCGTGCTAATGTCGTTGAAAGCATGCAGATTATTGGTGATGTCAAGGGAAAGAATGTTGTTATCGTCGATGACATGGTCGATACAGCAGGCACAATCACAAAGGCTGCTGATATCATGAAGCAGGCGGGTGCAAAGAGTGTTCGAGCCTGTGCCTCTCACTGCGTGATGAGTGGACCGGCTTCGGAACGTGTGCAAAATTCCGCTTTGGAGGAGATTGTTTTCACAGACTCTATTCCTTATAGCAATCGGTGTGCGAAGGTAAAGCAACTTTCTGTAGCGAATATGTTTGCAGAGACCATTCGTCGTGTGGTCAATAATGAGAGCATCTCTTCTCAGTATCTTGTTTAAGTTTTGATGATGAAAATAAGACATATCATTGGACTGGCAACCTTGGGCTTAACGCTCACGGCTTGTCAGTCCAAGTCGTTTAAAATTTCAGGTACAGTCAATGGTCTCCATGATGGTGATACTTTGTTTCTCACGACAGATCTTTCTCAAGGAACGCCACGTGATACGATCCTTGTCAAGGATAGTCAGTTTTCTTATACTGGTGAAACGGACTCAACCTATCAATGCATGATCTATTCTTCTAAGAATCATGCGTTGAATTGTCCTTTCTTTCTCGAACCTGGTGATATCCAGATCAAGTTGACTGGCAATGTAAGGACTACAAAGGTCGGTGGTACATTGGTTAATGACCAATGGCAAGCCCTGAATGATTCCTCGATCGTTTATGGTGATCGTATTCAGAAGGTCGCATCACGGTCTTTTGGTGCCGATCTTTCTCAACAGCAGCAAAAGGCAGCCATGAATCAGATCCTTTTATTGCAAAAGAAAATGAATCAAGTGGTCGTAGCCCTCGCTAAAAAGAATATTGATAACGAATTCGGCTATTTCCTCGTTACAGATTATTTTGCGGACGGTGATCTTCCAGAGGAAGTCTTGAAGTCGTTGATTGGCAAAATGCCTCATGACTTCCAACAGCGTCCTAAAGTCCAAAGCCTCTTGAATCGTACAAAGGCAGCCATCGTGACAGCTGAGTGGGAAGAGAGGGATCTTGACAGGAACCCTTATCAGATTCTTGCAGAGGTAAAAAAGCACCCTGTGACGATCATTGACTTCTGGGCAAGTTGGTGTGGTCCATGTCGTGCAGAGATGCCCAGCATGGTCGATTTATATCACCAGTATAGATTGAAAGGCTTGCAAATTATTGGAATCTCTTTGGATTCTGATCCAACAGCATGGAAAAAGGCTATTTCTGATATGAAGATGACATGGCCACAGGTGTCTGATCTTCGTGGTTGGGAAGATACGGGGGCAATCATGTTTAATGTACAGTCAATCCCTCATACTCTGATTGTCAATCAGCAAGGAAAGATCATAGGTAAAGGTTATCGGGGAGACCAGTTAAGGCAGTTCGTTGAGAAAGTTTTAGAAAAATGAGAATAGATAATCGCTCTTTTGCCGGACTTAATCGTCCAATGTATATTTTAGAAGAAGATAAACTACGCCGGAATTTACAGTTAATTCGTGAGGTGGGTGAGAAGAGTGGGGCAGAAATCATTTTGGCTTTTAAGGCCTATGCCTTGTGGAAGACATTTCCTGTATTCCGGGATTATATTCATGCGACAACAGCATCTTCCCTTTATGAAGCAAGATTGGCTTTTGAAGAGTTTGGTGCCCCATCTCATACTTATTCACCAGCGTATACTGATTATGAGATTGAAGAGATTGCAAGATATTCTTCCCATCTTACATTTAATTCATTGTCACAGTATGATCACCTGAAGGATCTTGTCATGAAGACGAACCCCAATATTAGCCTTGGACTGCGTGTGAACCCTGAATATTCGGAAGTTGGAACTGCACTTTACAATCCGTGCTCACCAGGGACACGGTTTGGAGTAGTTGCAGACCGTCTTCCCCGGCGTCTTCCAAAGGGAATAGAAGGATTCCACTGTCATTGCCATTGTGAAAGTGGGGCTGATGTTTTTGAAAGGACTTTGTCTCATATAGAAGAAAAATTCTCTTCATGGTTCCCCCAGCTCCGTTGGATTAACTTTGGCGGCGGACACCTAATGACAAGGAAGGACTATGATATTCCTTTGTTGATTCGCTTGATTCAGAATTTCCGGCACCGCTATCCTCATTTAAGAGTTATTCTTGAACCAGGCAGTGCTTTCGGATGGCAAACAGGTCCTCTTGTCTCCCAAGTCGTAGATGTTGTGGAAGACCATGGTATCAAGACTGCAATATTGAATGTAAGTTTCTCCTGTCATATGCCCGATTGCTTGGAAATGCCTTATCATCCTACCGTAAGGGGTGCAGAAACAATTGAGCATCCAGTGGAAGTGACAGCCCCTTGCCTATATCGCTTAGGAGGGAATAGTTGCTTAAGCGGCGATTATATGGGTTATTGGAAGTTTGATCATGAGCTAAAGCCCGGTGAGAATATTATCTTAGAGGATATGCTTCATTATACGACTGTCAAGACTAACATGTTCAATGGTGTTTCCCATCCATCCATCGCGTTTTTACATGAGGACGGAGAATTAGAGGTCTTGAGGGAATTTACTTATCAGGATTATAAGTCGCGCATGGATTAGAGCTATTTCATAGATTTTTGAAAAAAAACTATTGAAAAGTTTGGTCCATCCGAAAAAATCCATTACCTTTGCAACCGCATTTAGGGAAATGCCCTTTAGAAAAGGTAATGCGGCAATAGCTCAGTTGGTAGAGCGCGACCTTGCCAAGGTCGAGGTCGCGGGTCCGAGTCCCGTTTGCCGCTCAAAATTCTGAATAAAGAAGGGAAGTTACCCTTGCCAATTGCCCAGGTGGCGGAATTGGTAGACGCGCACGTTTCAGGTGCGTGTGTTTCACGACGTGCAGGTTCGAGTCCTGTTCTGGGCACTATTTATTCAGAATTATTTTTGTTGGAGAGGTGGCGGAATTGGTAGACGCGCTACTTTGAGGGGGTAGTGAAAATTGTTTCGTGGGAGTTCGAGTCTCCTCCTCTTCACCAAAGATCGTTTTTAGGAAGAAGATTAAAATGCGGCAATAGCTCAGTTGGTAGAGCGCGACCTTGCCAAGGTCGAGGTCGCGGGTCCGAGTCCCGTTTGCCGCTCTTTTTTATCGAGAAGCATAACAAATCATGAACTTATATTTAAGATATTTTGATAAGGAAACCTTAGTCGGCAATGTTGATGAAGCATTAGACTTTTTGCATTCCATTCCTGAAATTGAGTTAACTCCGGAGTTGGAAGCGGATATAAGGGACTATGTAGCCAGTGATGTTTTTTATCCTAAGCGCTATAAGGTGCGTCCTCGTATCTACTTTATCATTATCAAAACAGCAGCTGCAACTATGCTTGATTTTAAACAAAAAAAGGCACTTCGTACGAATCTGCCAACGGCTTCTGGTGTTCCAGATCGGAGAGATGTCAATATCTCAGCTGTAACAAGACTCACTGAAGAGCATCCTGGTTGGTATGAGGGGGCATTGGACTTCAAAAGGGTCGTCATGATTCCTTCTACGGGAAAGCATGAATATCGTGATACTCATTTCGTGGCACAGTGTAAGGCTAATTCTGGGATGGACTGTTACAACCGCATTGTGGAACATCTGAAAGAACGTGTTGATAATCGCAGTCAGTTCCCTTCTGCAAAAGGAAAAAACTTCCACTTTAAATACTTAGGTATGTGGAAATAATTTCATATTCACTAATTAAATTAACGCTATGAACAAAGTAATGCTGATAGGGAATGTCGGAAAAGATCCCGACGTCCGCTATTATGACACAGATCAAGCTGTCGCAACCTTTCCTCTTGCTACCACAGAAAAAGGTTATGTCCTTCAAAATGGGACGAAAGTTCCCGACCATACCGATTGGCACAATATCGTTCTGTGGAGAGGCTTGGCCAAGGTGGCTGAGAAGTATGTACACAAAGGTGATAAACTCTTTATAGAAGGGCGTATTCGTTATCGTCAGTATGATGACCAGAAAGGACAGCGCCGTTATGTAACTGAGATCCTCGGCGAGAATATGGAACTGTTGAGTCCTAAGCCAATAGAAACAACTTCCAATCAGACAGGGACAGTCGTTTCTGAGCCAACAGCTACGCCAGAGGGTTCTGCCGACAATCTTCCTTTTTAATCTCAAGTAGAATTTGGATATTTCGACTCTAACAAATGCACTCTCCGACGTTTATTTCCAGGCACCGAGTGAGGGCGTTATCTTAGCAGCCTTTTTGGCTGCGATATTACTTTTCGTGTCTGGTTATGCAAGTGGTTCTGAAATTGCTTTCTTTAGTCTGACTCCTGAGGATTTAGAGAAACTGGATCCTGATAAGAATCCAAAGGATAGGAAGATACAGTTACTTCGGGATGATTCCGAACGGACATTGGCAACGATTCTGATCACGAATGATTTCGTGAATGTCACGATTATTATGTTGTGTAATAGTGTTTTCGGATCCATTGTCCACTTCGGTGCAAAGGCTTATTGGTTGCAACTGTTGTGCATGACTGTATTACTGACATTCCTTTTATTGTTGTTCGGCGAAATCATGCCCAAGATCTATTCTCGTCAAAATGCCTTAAAATTCTGTCGGTTCACCGTGAATGGCGTGATGGTTCTTAGAAAAATCTTTTGGCCTTTGGAATGGCTACTTTTGAAAAGTGGGATTTTGGCTAAGAAAGTTGTAAAGGAGGAAAACCATCAATTGAGTGTAGATGAACTGGAACAGGCTCTGGAATTGACAGACAAGAATGAGATCAAAGATGAGCAAAGCATGCTTCAGGGGATTATCCGTTTTGGAGATGAGACGGCTAAGGAAGTGATGACAAGCCGCCAGGATATTGTTGGCATCGAAATTCATAGTAGCTATATGGATGTTTTGAAGTGTATTGTCGAAAATAATTATAGCCGTATCCCAGTTTATCAGGATAATGAGGACAATATACGGGGTATCCTCTATATTAAAGGCTTGCTTCCTCATCTGGACAAACCGTCTAACTTTCGTTGGCAGAGCTTGATACGGCCTCCATATTTCGTACCGGAAACTAAGAAGATTGATGATTTATTGAGAGAGTTTCAAGAGAATAAAGTACATATCGCTATCGTTGTAGATGAATTTGGTGGAACCAGTGGCATTTGTACTTTAGAGGACATTTTAGAGGAAATCGTGGGTGAGATCAACGATGAATACGACGAAGAAGAGAAGTTTTATTCGAAGTTAAACGATAGTACTTACATTTTCGAAGGTAAAACCTTGCTCTCTGATTTTTGCAAGATCTTGAAAATTGATGATGGGGAGTTTGACGAGGTCGCGGGGGATGCAGATACTTTGGCAGGCTTGCTATTGGAGATCAAAGGTGATTTCCCCAGCCTTCATGAGAGAATAGATTATAAAGACTATACCTTCGAGGTGATGGCAATTGAAGAGCGCCGGATCAGTAGGGTAAAGGTCGTCGTCCATGATAATGACCCTGAACATGCCATTGGTGAGAATTGAGCATTTAAAGCCTGGTGTACAATTGGGATTATGGAAAATGACGGAAGGAGTAGATGAAATGCTTTCGTCCTATCCATGCCTGTTATCCATACAACCGGAAATACAGTACTTTCATTGTGAGGGAAGAAAGTTGGAAAGGCTGGGAACTTATGTCTTGTTATTCCTGATGTCTGGAAGAGAGGATCTTAGGATCTCCCATGCGGGAGGTTGCCCTTCAGTAAATGGCTATCAGGTTAGTATTAGTCACACAAAAGGCTATGTCGCTCTTATACTATCGGAAAATGAAGGGCAACGTGTTGGTATTGATGTCGAATATAGGAGTGACCGAGTGACGAAAATCACAGAACGTTTTATTCGGCCGGACGAGGATTCATCTACGATGATGGTTCAACTGGTCAATTGGTGTGCAAAGGAGGCAGTCTATAAATACTTCACGGAACAGAACTTGCAGTATTTTGAAATGAAACTTCTCCCCTTCCAACAAGAGAGTGAGGGAATCGTGGAGGTCATGGACTTGAAAGTGCCTGCTAAGGTGAAAGTCTTCTATCATATTACGGAGGCGTATGTGTTGACTTGGGTCTTTTAAATTTTGATCTTGTCTATATATTTCTTGCCGATGAAGAAATTCTTAACTCTATGGATGGCTTTTTTCTGTATGAGTAGCCTATATGCCCAAGGGGGAGCTGTCTCTTTTGTACAGGCTAATTCACAGCATGCCTTTCCAGACCGTATCCCTGCAGGGAACTACAGCGGGATTTGCAGAATCGACAGCGACTTATATGCTGTAGTCAGTGATAAATCTGCCCATGAGGGCTTCTTCGTTTTTCGGTTTGACATTAATCCACAGAATGGGGATATCAAAGATATAGAAAACCTTGGATTCAGAGGTCTGCAGGGTGGGAACCGTGATCAGGAAGGGATAGCTTATTTGCCTGAAACAAAGTCTGTGTTGATCAGTGGTGAGGAGGATAATCGGATTCTTGAATATGACTTGAAAGGCAATAGGACCTTACGTGAGGTGCCAATACCTCCTATTTTTCATAATGCCCGTGGGAATTACGGCTTCGAATCCTTGAGCTATAATACACATACGCAATTGCTTTGGACTTGTACAGAAAGCACGCTGACCGTGGATGGAGAAGCTGCCAATGCAACGAATGGGGTTAAGAACCGCATCCGTATCCAGTCTTTTGATAGGGACCTTCAACGCGTGCGGCAGTATGCCTATGAGATGGATGCCCCTCTTTCACGTCGGGCGGCCTCTCTTTATGCGATGGGAATTAGTGAGCTGACAGCTCTGGATCAAGGCGAAATCCTTGTCCTTGAACGGGAATTCTATGTCCCATCGTCGAAACTTGGGGCTTGGGTAAATCATAAAATCTATGTGGTGAAGCCCCAGGATACTGACACCATTTCAATGGATCGCCCCTTGTCTGAGACAAGTACGTTTCTCAAGAAACGACTCCTTTATGAATGGAAGACGACCTTAAGCCTTTTCAAGCATGATATTGCTAATTATGAAGGCATGTGTTTGGGACCTCGGCTTGCGGATGGGAGACAGGTTGTATTGTTGGTCTCAGATTCGCAAAATCAGTATGCAGGAGTGCTTAAGGATTGGTTTAAGACAATCCTCATTCAATAAGAAAACGAATGTAAGCCCGGTCATCGAATGATACATTCCCTTTCATCCATCCTTTGGTTGCCTGAAAGGTATAAATGTTCAAGGGGTCTGTTTCCAGTTGTTGCTGCAGGGCGCGTTCACTCTCTTCTATTGTTGCCTTGAGAAAGGGATATCCATCACTCGCAAAGACTACTTCTGGACAATTTAGATGGATTATTTTTACATAGGAGATGGGTATGTGAAATCCATCAATGACGGGATAGGAAATATTTTGTTCTTTGCAGCTTTGTATGAGGGATGGAAGTATGCGTTGACGGGCATCGTCTTTCTCTCGCAATTCTTCTACCTTCTTTCCCTGTTTGATCAGGTGCTGGGCTATAGTAGCCCTTTCTTCTGCCAACGTCTTTTCATAAGGCTTAGGATTGTCGACGTATTGGTGGTTAGCGATGCATTGACAATCACCAACCATCCAGATTTCTTGTCTTTGATGGGAGCATATGATGGCACTCGCTGTCAGCCTTTCCACAGGATGGTCTTTGAGTCGTCCTATTTCTATGCCACAGTTCCTATAAGTTTGTTGGATCGTTTGAGTAATCTGTTGGCAGAATTCTATGCAGCTGATATTGGCATCCATCGTTTGGATGAATGCAGATATCAGTTGCATGCAATACCTTCCATTGTTGATTCCAGGCTTGATTTGCCGAGCGGTCTTGCTGGTACTTCCATCGATAACGGCAATAAAGTTATCTGTCACGACGATTCCGTCTTCGCATGTTTCTTGACTGTGTTTGCCAACTATTTTTTCCTCGATGATCTTCATGCTGTTTCTGAGGGGATGAGTTGAAATTTGGGTTGAAGGACGATCTGGTCTGTCGTTTCTTTCTGTTCTGCTCTGTTGTATTGCGCCCTTCCGCGAAATGATGGTAATCGTCAGCATCATCTTTTAATTGATGAAAAGTGCTGCGCCCAGAATAGAGCTTTGAGATGAGGTCAGTCCTTCCCATTCTTTTGAGCTCTGATTCGATCTGACGGCGTTCTTCTGGCTTATACCAGAAGAAGAATTGCCGTTGCGCCAATTTCTCTCTGGGTGTTTTGGCACTAAACACGGGTTCTAAGGTATAGGGATCATATCCAGTATACCATGTTTCCGTGCTTACCGTCATTGGAGTAGGTGTGAAGTCTTGTACCTGTTCTAGGTGGAAGTCAAGGTCTTTTGTGATGACCGCCAGTTCTGCCATGTCTTCTTCATGGCAACCTGGATGGCTACTGATGAAATAAGGAATTAATTGCTGATGCAGTCCTTCTTCCTTGTTGATCCGGTCAAAGATTCGCTTGAACTCATAGAATTCAGAAAAGGACGGCTTTCGCATCAACCTTAACACTTGGTCGGAAGTATGTTCTGGTGCTACTTTCAGTCGTCCGCTGACATGGCGAGCGATCAGCTCCCGTGTGTACTGCATGGCTGCCTGGTTGCTTTTTTCGTCCTTGCCTCGGTGGAGGAGTAAGTCATACCTGACTCCACTTCCGATGAAGCTCTTCTTGATACCTGGCAGTTGATCCACGGCATGGTAGACCTCAAGCAACTTACTATGGTCTGTATTTAAGTTTGGACATATTTGGGGGTGAATACACGATGGCCGCTTACAATGCTCACAAGCTTTTTTGTTCTTTCCTCCCATACCATACATATTCGCAGAAGGTCCTCCCAGGTCAGAAAGATATCCTTTGAAGTCGGGCATGGATATAACCTTTTTAACTTCCTTGAGAATACTCTCCTTACTGCGGCAGACCACGAACTTGCCTTGGTGGGCACTAATCGTGCAAAAGGCACAACCTCCAAAGCAACCTCGATGGATATTGATGGAGAATTTGATCATCTCATAAGCCGGAATGCGCTTCCCCTTATATTTTGGGTGAGGCAATCTGGTGTATGGAAGGTCAAATGAGGCATCCAATTCCTCTGTGGTCATGGCGGGATAGGGCGGGTTGACTACTGTATAAACATCATCTACGGCTTGCAACAATCGCTGTGCATGGATCTTATTGGACTCTTCCTCGATATGTCGGAAATTATCTGCCTCAGCCTTCTTACTACGAAGACATTCTTCGTGGCTATGCAGGATCATGTCATCATCTTTGATACCACCTGGGATTTGTTCTTTCTTGCAAAGGAAAACGGTCTGAGGGATATCATGCGCGTTCTCCATCCTTCTGCCAGCTTCTAATTCCTCGCACAAGGCGAGAATAGGTTTTTCACCCATCCCATAGATGATCAGGTCTGCTCCAGAATCACAAAGGATGCATTTCCTCACACGATCCTGCCAGTAATCGTAGTGAGTGAGCCGTCGCATAGATGCTTCGATCCCACCTAAGATGACAGGAACATCTGGATATAACTTCTTTAAGATCTGGGTATAGACGATGGTAGGGTATTCTGGGCGGCAGTCGTGACGCCCATCCGGACTGTATGCATCTTCAGAACGAAGCCGTTTGTTGGCAGTGTATTTGTTCACCATAGAGTCCATGCATCCGGGAGCGATACCAAAAAACAATTTTGGGCGCCCTAACTTCTTGAAATCACGATAGTCTCCATGCCAGTCAGGTTGGGGTACGATAGCCACCTTATATCCTGCTGACTCTAAGGTCCGCCCAATGACTGCCGCGCCAAAAGAAGGATGGTCCACATAGGCATCACCAGAAAACAGGATCACGTCCAGTTGATCCCATCCTCGTAATTCGCATTCCTTCTTTGTTGTGGGAAGAAAGTCTGTCAACTGGTATGTACGCTGAAGCGTATGCCCGTTGTCTTGCGGATATTTCTGTTGTTCCAAACTCTTAATCTGTTACTTCCAAGTCATCATTTGATGCTTGGGGTTGTTTTGATTTCCAATCGATATAAAGGAGTACGAGCTGATGAAGTCCAAAAGCTTTCATGTTATTGTTGTAGATGACATCTAAACAAAGGTCTAAAAGTCCTTTGTCTGTGCCTGCTTCCGACTCCAAGATGGAGCGTACGTTAAATTTCAACTTGTCGAGTACATTCTCGTCAATGATACCATTGCTATCAACGAGATTTCTTAACAATGCATATTTCTCGATCGTTTCAAGATGTCCATCTGAAACTTCAATACTTCTGGTACCTGAAGCATTTGCTTGGATCTTATACATATTTCTTTAATTTATTGTAATTATTATTTCATCACATAATTGAGAATGCCCCTCATGATGTTATTCCTATCTTTTTCAAGAGTGATACACTCAAAAGGGAATCCCATGGTGAAGCACCTGTAATCAGCTCCTCCATAAGCTACGCAGGCATCTGTACCGTCACTATATTGCATGGCGCAATAGGCTGGGGCAACAGGTTGGATTATATCAGGGGAGGTGGCTGCATAGTGCACGTCATTGAGAGACTTGTAAAAGTCGAATGTAATACCCATTCCTGTCACGTGTGGATCAGAATTGGAATGGTCATTGCCTGCATAACGCAATTTTAACACCTTGGAAAGGAATTGTTGCTCATCCTTTTCCGTCATGTCTGCACCTAAGTATGAGCCACTTACGATCAACCTGCCATGGGCTTGGGTATATGCCAAGAGTTTCTGCCTGAGTACAGGTGAGAATGTCTTGTAATATTTCAAGGCATTGGGGTCATATTTTTCAAGTCCAAGAATCAGGTCCACACAGGCATATTTTTGCAGGTTGACTTTTCCTATTTCAACACAGGCTTTGGTGCAACTCACAATATTATATTTCTTAGCGCTTGCCATGGCCCTTACATGGGTATTGACAAAGTCGAAGGTGTTGCCTACAATGAACTTCCCTGCAAGCTCATTATCGCAGTATCCCAAGCCTCCGGGCCCTTCTTTACCCATCTTGGACTTGTCGAAACAAATTTGCCTCCCATTCCATCCTGTTGTCCATCCATCTGGTACGCCCGGGTCTGTGTCCATATCAAAGCCTTGCAAGGAATCGTTGTCAATAACTGCGGGTGCTGAGATCCTGTGGAAACCGTTGACCACCAAGATCGTCTTCTTTGCTCCGGGCTGGTATACGGCACTCAACGTTTCTGTCGGGAAACTCTCACCACCGCGGTTGACGGCAGTAATCCGGAAGTTATAGACAACGCCAGGCTCCAAGGCTACGGTATATCCAAGTCCCTTCATGTTTTTCCCATTGTCAAAGCCTCCCTTACCTATGGCGGTATATACATTATACGAATTGGGCCGCGAAGTCGCTTCCTGAGGATCATTGGTAGCAGCCCAACTGAGTCTTACCTTGTTTCCATCTACGAATTCGAGGGAGAACTGAGACGGGGCAAGAGGCTGGATCACATAATTGTGACCATGTTGGCTGTTAATATACTTTACAATCGTTTTATAGATCGACCGAGCCAGTGTAAAACGGAAGTTGGGGTCTTGTCCCCATTTCATATCCGGGAAATTCTGATGGGACATCGTTTCTAAGATTGCTGACGGTATTTCTGGGATTCGAGTCTCTGAGTAGTTCCTGTCAAAGAGTTCCCTTCGTGCCCATTTCCCATATTGATACCGAATGTCCTTGTTGACCCCAGCCAACAGGGCATCGGCAAAATCCCTCGAAGCCATGCGAGAGATACCCGCATTTAATTTCCCATCATTAAAGTCGGTCGTACAAATGGCGAGCGATCCTACCAACGACTTGCCATCCTCGGCATAGCCAGCATCACTATGGATGGCCAGCGACAATTCGAACGGGACCTTTTTCCCTTCTATCGAAGGCATGTATACGGAGCCTCCTCCTAACCAGTTTGTCATATTCGATCGTGCATTGATATCGTCCCCATAGTCATCCTCTCCGTTCTTTGAGCTGTAGACTGAATAGGGAGCACCTGCCCATTGCGCATAATACCTGGCACCTTCCAAGGAACGTGGGAGCCCACTTGTATTTTCTCCTCGTATGATATTGCCCATGCCGCCTCCAAAGCGGACAGCATCGGCTGTTACCACACCTTTCTGTGAAGAATGGTTTGTCAAGACGACCCTATTATAAAGGTTGCATCCTTTGTCGAAATCGAATGTGCCCAAATACACCCAGGTTCCTCCTCCCATTTGCTGGTTTACTTGGAAGTAGGTGCGTTGTCCCTGATGGCAGACGATGTATTGCGCATCGCTGACGCTGTTGTCAAGGGTCTGATAGCTGACATAGACCGCATAGCGCCCTTTTGCCGGAAAGGATGGTTGATACGATATTTGGCTGAGAGACTTGGTCTTGGATGTCGTTGCAATCATCTTGGCTGTCCCAGCTTCGAAGGGATTCTCATTGTCCTGATAGTCCCCACTGTGACGGGCGAATCCCTTTTGCCCAGTAAACTGCCAGCGACCGTTATTGTTGATCTCCTGATAATAAGGGTACTTTTGTATATCATCGTTGTCGATGATACATTCATTCTTTTGGGGATCTCTTTCCCGAGGTGTGAACACGACGGCTCCCGCATTTTCTAACATCGGGATCAAATAAGGGACGACGATCATCTGCGTGAATAGGTCTTCAGTGGTGCAGAATAGTTGGGGGCGTTGCCAGCTCCATTTGCCTCTCTTGAGGTCAAAGTATCGCCCATGGCTCGCCCACAGGGAGATATGCCGTCCATTGAGCCCATGGGTGATCCGGAAAGGGCGGGACACGTTTCTAACCCATGGGTCCCCTTCGTAATCGATGTCTCCCCACATCCTTCCCCTATCTGCATACTTCGTCAGGCGGTTCGGGATCAAGTCTTCAATCGCCATCCCGTTTGTCACCACTTTGATTTTGTAGCGGTTGTAAGGCTTGGGCAAAACACCCTTTAATTTCGTATAGATGTGGTTGACGACGGTAGGAGTAAATTCCTGGGTGGAGAAATACTCATCTACCACAGCGGTGATCGTGTGCGCGCTATCGTTTATCTCGCAGCCTGTCAATCTCGTTTTGTGGGAATCCTGGCTTTTATATTTATATCGCTGGAAATAGAGCATAAGCTTACTTTCAACCTTGGGGTTAGAGGTTGACGTTTGGGCTGTTGCAAGTTCTATCCTGACAAGAAATGCCATGAGAAATATGAAACCAATCTTTACCTTCATCATTCTACGTTGCCGATTGTGAAATTCTCAGGCTTCTTCCCATGGAAGTCTTTATAGTATTGCTTGATCTCTTTGATTTGCTGCTCATAATCCCCGTTAGGAATGATCTCTTTCGTGCATTGGATGATTCGCTTTTCATAATCAATGCCATAGAGTAGGATAGGGATGCCGGCTTTGAGGGCAATAAAATAGAACCCTTTTTTCCAATCCGGGTTACGCGATCGTGTTCCCTCTGGTGTTACGCATAGCCTGAAGGTCTTGCTCTTCTCTGCTTCTTGGGCAAGGTTGTCTGTCATGCTCGTATGTTTATTCCTCCATACTGGTATTCCTCCCCAATGTCTGAAAAGGATACTGAGGGGCCATACGAACCATTCTTTCTTCATCAGAAAGTTACACGACAAGCCTTCAGCCCCAGCATACAGCCTGCCTAAGATAAAGTCCCAATTGCTAGTATGTGGAGCTAAACAAAGAATAAACTTGTCGGGGTGTGAGACGGTTATTTCCTTTCTCCACCCCAGATGTGAGTATAATATCCAACGACAAAAATTCTTCCACATAGCGATCTTTTAGTGTAAGTTGCCGATTTGGTCGATGATTTCTGAAACTTGCTTGTTGAAATCCTTCATGAAATTCTGGAAATATACTTTATTTTTCATTCCAGGCTCCGTATGAGAGATTCTCCGGATGAAGTCGGAATGGATACTGAGAATAGATGTCAGTAGCGCATTGACATCGTCTTGGTCTGGTTTTCCACTATACAAGGATGCTGCCACACATTCTGCAAACAAATCACTACAAATGTAGTTGATGGTCTTCTTTAATGTTCGTTTATTAGCCATAGCTTATAAAATTATAATTGCCACATTTTCCCGTCAAAGATAAAATAAAAAATGGGTAAAAGCAAGAAGATGGCAAAAAAAATGTTCAGAAACTTGCATTTCTCTCTTTTTTCTTTCCTTATATCAAGGAAAAGCATTAAATTTGCATCTGTTTCAATAGTAGAATTCCAATTATTCATATTAATATTAAAGGTAAAATGAAAAAGAGTCTTTTACAAAAAGAGAGAGCCGCTTACCAGCCTAAGCTGCCGAAGGGACTTCAGGGAGCTGTGAAAATTAAGGAGGGTGAGCCGACCCAAAGCGTTGGTGATCAGGAAGAGATCAAAAAGCTGTTCCCGAATACTTATGGTATGCCTCTTGTAGAATTCGTTCCTGGTGATCAGGAGAACTCACAAGTCATGAACGTTGGCGTTATCCTCAGCGGAGGTCAGGCTCCTGGTGGTCACAACGTGATCTGCGGTATTTTCGATGCCATTAAGAAAATGAACCCGAATAACCGTTTATATGGCTTCTTGATGGGTCCTGGTGGGCTCGTTGACCATCAATATATTGAGCTGACGAAGGATGTGATTGATGATTACCGGAATACCGGTGGTTTCGATATGATTGGTTCTGGTCGTACCAAATTGGAGAAAGTAGATCAATTTGAGAAAGGTCTGGAGATCATCCGTCAGTTGAATATCAAGGCCATTACCATTATCGGTGGTGATGACTCTAATACAAACGCTTGTGTCCTCGCTGAATATTATGCAGCCAAGAAATATGGCGTCCAGGTCATTGGTTGTCCTAAGACCATCGATGGTGACTTGAAGAATGACCAGATCGAGACTTCTTTCGGCTTTGATACTGCTACTAAGACCTATAGCGAGGTTATCGGCAATATTGAGCGTGATTGTAACTCTGCTCGTAAGTATTGGCATTTCATCAAGTTGATGGGTCGTTCTGCGTCTCATATCGCTTTGGAGTGCGCCCTGCAGTGCCAGCCGAATATTTGCATTATCTCTGAGGAAGTACAGGAGAAGGACATGACTTTGAACCAGATTGTAGAGCAGATTGCCACGGCTGTAGCCAACCGTGCTGCCGCAGGTAACAATTTCGGCGTTGTCTTGATCCCGGAGGGCCTGATCGAGTTTATTCCTTCTATCGGTCGCCTGATTGACGAATTGAACGACCTTCTTGCCGCTCATGGTGCGGACTACAAGGATCTTGACAAGGATGCGCAGCGTGAATACATCTTGAAGCATCTGAGCAAGGAGAATGCTGAGACCTTTGCAACCCTGCCTTATGAGGTTGCACGCCAGTTATCCCTTGACCGTGACCCGCATGGAAACGTTCAGGTGTCCTTGATCGAAACAGAGAAACTTCTTTCGGATATGGTCGGTGCTAAATTGGATGAATGGAAGAAGGAAGGAAAGTATGTGGGTAAGTTCGCAGCCTTGCATCATTTCTTCGGTTATGAGGGTCGTTGTGCCGCTCCTTCTAATTTTGATGCAGACTATTGCTATGCCCTGGGTGTCAGCGCAGCTCAGTTGATCGCAAATGGCAAGACGGGCTACATGGCGATTGTCAAGAATACAACAGCTCCTACGGATGAATGGAAAGCTGGAGGCGTGCCTATCACAATGATGATGAACATGGAGCGCCGTAATGGTGAGATGAAACCTGTTATCCGTAAGGCTTTAGTTGACCTGAATGGAAAGCCATTCAAGAAATGGGCTGAAAAGCGGGATGAGTTCGCAAAGGAGACTTGCTTTGTTTATCCTGGTCCTATCCAATACTGGGGTCCGTCTTCTGTATGCGACCGTACAACTCGTACACTCGCTTTGGAACAGGAGAAATAAATCATGTGGTGAAAGACAAGGTCGCATGACGAATATTCGTGAGCGATCGTGTCTTTCGCTATTTTCTTAATCATCAATGGGGAACAGAAGGACGACAACAAGAAAACGGATAGCTGCGAACAGGAAGACTACCACTCGTAGGACGACTTCGCGTTCACGTTCATTTGTTCCCCGTTTCCTTCGTAAATACCCCAGATGGGCCTGGTGGGCAGGGGGGATTGGTATCGTCGTCTTTTATATCTGGGTGTTTTATTATTTTTTTGTCGGACCGACAGGATTCCGTTGGAGGGCCTTGTATGGGGATGCTAATTACCCAGAAGGATATGAGATTCATGGGATTGACATCTCACACTATCAGGGGAATATTGATTGGGATGCCCTGCAGAATGCCATGATTGAGAATTGCCCGGTTCGCTTTATTATCATCAAGTCGACAGAAGGTTCCAGTAAGTTGGATGAAAACTTCAACGATAATTTTTACCAGGCTCGAGAATATGGTTTTATCAGAGGTGCTTACCATTTCTGGAGTACCAAGTCTTCCGCAAGGGACCAAGCTTATTATTTCCTGAAACAGGTCCATTTGGAGGATGGTGACCTGCCTCCGGTCTTGGACATAGAGCATAAGCCGAAGGACCAGTCCGTGGAGGACTTTCAAATGGATGTCCTGACTTGGTTGCATATCGTAGAGGACAAATATCACGTCAAGCCAATTATCTATACTTATTATAAGTTCAAGGATGCCTATCTGAACGCTCCGGTCTTTGATGATTATCCATATTGGATTGCCCATTATTACGTCGACAAGGTAGAATACAAAGGGAAATGGAAGTTTTGGCAACATACGGATGCAGGTCGGTTGCCGGGTATCAAAGGATATGTAGATTTCAATATCTACAACGGTTCCTATTATGACCTGCGGAGGTTGACAATAGGTTCTGATCGCCAGGTGGGGACAGATGCCTACGATGAATGACCTTCTTGAATTGGGGATGGCTATAAATCATGATTTTAAGGTATTGGATGGCAAAAGCTTTTTCCTTAACTTTGCAGGAAATATGTGAAAGGTGCGCTATCCCCCATTTGGGTGGGCTTAGGGTAGTACTCGGATCGACGAGCAGTGAAATACTCATCATTAAGTATTGCGTTATCCTATAGAAAATTGTACTTTTGCATGGTGAAGAATTGAATTGGTAAGATGAAATTATCTGATTTAGAAACAGGTCAAAGCGGCATCATCGTTAAGGTGATGGGACACGGAGGGTTCCGCAAGCGTGTCGTTGAAATGGGATTTATTAAAGGGCAGAAGGTCGAGGTGTTGTTGAATGCTCCTTTAAAGGACCCGGTCAAATATAAGATTATGGGATATGAGGTCAGTCTCCGCCATAGTGAGGCGGAGATGATCGAAGTGCTCAGTGAGGCGGAGGCAAGGACCATGGAAAGGCAACAGGCTTCCCATCAGGCATTGGAGACAGATACTGCAGATGCCCCAGACGACATCTATGACCGTCCCTTGACCGATGAACAGATGAAAGATGCTGCCATGAAGAGGCGCAAGGTGATCAATGTGGCTCTTGTCGGTAATCCGAACTGTGGCAAGACGTCCTTGTTCAATTTCGCTAGTGGTGCCCATGAAAGAGTGGGTAACTATTCCGGAGTGACCGTGGATGCCAAGGAGGGGCATGCTGAGTATGAAGGGTATCAGTTCAACTTGGTCGACCTGCCAGGCACTTATTCCCTGTCTGCTTACTCTCCGGAGGAATTGTATGTTCGGAAGCAATTGATCGAGCATACTCCGGATATTGTCATTAATGTGATAGACTCCTCCAACTTGGAGCGGAACCTCTATCTGACTACGCAGTTGATTGATATGCATGTGCGTATGGTGGTTGCTCTCAACATGTTTGATGAGACTCAGAAACGAGGTGACAACATCGATTTGGATAAATTGTCTGAGTTGTTTGGCATACCGATGTGCCCCACCGTGTTCACGACAGGGAAAGGCGTGAAAGAACTTTTCCATGCGGTGATCGAGGAATATGAGGGAACAGAGGGCGAGAACAGCCATTTCCGTCATATCCATATCAATCATGGGCATGAGATCGAGAATGGCATTAAGGATATTCAGGAACATCTCAAGCAGGAAACGAACTTGCGCGAGCATTACTCTACACGCTATCTGGCCATCAAGCTTTTGGAGAATGACAAGGAAGTAGAGGATTATATTCGTAAGTTACCCGATGCGGATGAGATCTTCAAGCATCGCGACGATGCCGCCCGACGAGTAAAAGAGGAAACAAAGGAAGATGCGGAGACCGCCATCATGGATGCTAAGTATGGATTTATCCATGGGGCTCTGAAAGAAGCGGAATATGAGACTGGGTCGAATGAGGATACCTACAAGATGACGCATATCTTAGACAAGATCCTTACCAATCATTTCATAGGTTTTCCCATTTTTATCTTGTTGTTGGCATTGATGTTCTTCGTCACCTTTTCCCTGGGTCAATATCCTATGGACTGGATTGATGACTTGGTGGCATGGCTCGGTGAGACGATCGGGCACTATATGCCTGAGGGTCCTCTAAAGGCCATGCTCATTGATGGAGTGCTGGGCGGCGTAGGCTCCGTTATCGTTTTCCTTCCGCAAATCTTGATCCTGTATTTCTTTATCTCTTTTATGGAAGATTCGGGATATATGTCACGAGCAGCATTCATCATGGATAAGCTGATGCATAAGATGGGATTGCATGGCAAGTCGTTCATTCCATTGATCATGGGCTTCGGATGCAACGTGCCGGCCGTCATGGCGACAAGGACCATCGAGAGTCGTCGGTCTCGGTTGGTCACGATGCTGGTTCTCCCATTGATGAGCTGCGAGGCGCGTATTCCTATTTATATCATGATCATCGGTACGTTCTTTGCTTTGAAAATGCAATGGATCGTCATGCTGTCGCTTTACCTGATCGGAATCATCATGGCGGTGATCATGAGCAAGATCTTCACTAAGTTCTTGATTAAGGGGGAGGATACGCCATTCGTGATGGAACTTCCTCCTTACCGATTCCCGACGGCGAAGGCTCTTTGCCGCCATACTTGGGAGAAAGGGAAGCAATATCTGAAGAAGATGGGTGGTATCATTCTTGTGGCGAGCATTGTCATCTGGGCATTGGGCTATTTCCCACATCAGGAGCATTTAGGTCAGCAAGCGCAGCAGGAGCAAAGTTATATAGGAAGGATCGGAAAGGCCATTGAGCCGGTGTTCAGACCGCAAGGGTTCAACTGGAAATTAGACGTAGGACTGGTAGCTGGTGTGGGCGCGAAGGAAATCGTTGCCTCGACCATGGGTGTGCTCTACTCGAATGATGATAGCTTCGGGGATGATAGCAATTATAATGATGCCGGAGGAAAATATGAGAAGCTCAGGATGCACATCACAAAGGATATCGCTGACTCCCATCATATTTCAGTAGAGGAAGCTGGACCGATTTCCGTACTTACGGCTTATTGCTTCCTTCTGTTTGTCCTTTTGTATTTTCCTTGCATAGCTACGATTGCAGCGATCAAAGGGGAAACGGGGTCGTGGAAATGGGCTGCATTCACGGCTGTCTACACGACTTGTTTGGCATGGGTTGTATCTGCCCTCGTCTTCCGCGTGGGATTGTTGTTGATCTGATATGGGGTTTGTCTCCTGTCTTATGTGCTTCTTCCTGCCCTGGGAAGGAAAGCCATTCATATACAAAATAGCCTGACCGACACGGTCAGGCTATTTTGTTGGCATTCTCAACGAAGAGAGGAAATCTCCTATTTGTTGGATGATAATTTGTTGGTTAGGAACTGATGGGATTGCAGCATCTGTTTAGGATCCAGAGCCTTGTCGAGTTCCTCTTTTGTCATCAACTTCTGTTCCAGGACAATATCGTATACAGATCGGTTGGTCTCATGAGCTTCCTTAGCAACCTTGGTACTCTTCTTGTATCCGATATAAGGGTTCAGGGCTGTGACAATGCCGATGGAATTCTTTACCATCTCATAGCAGCGCTCCTTGTTTACGGTGATTCCGAGAATGCATTCCTCTGTCAGGGTGTCAATGGCATTGTGTAACCACCACAGGCTCTCGAAGAGGCATTCCGTGATCACGGGCTCCATCACATTCAACTCCAATTGTCCTGCCTCTGCTGCGAATGTTACGCAGGTGTCATTGCCGATCACCTTGAAACACGTCTGGTTGGTTACCTCGGGAATAACAGGATTGACTTTTCCCGGCATGATACTGGATCCAGGTGCTTTTGGAGGCAGGTTGATCTCGTTGAGTCCGCAACGAGGACCAGAGGCCATCAACCGCAGGTCGTTGCAAATCTTGGAGAGCTTGACTGCTAAGCGTTTCAAGGCACCTGAATAGCTGACGTAGGCACCTGTGTCTGGTGTTGCCTCTACCAGGTTGGGAGAGGAAACGAAGTTCTCACCCGTCAGCTTGCTCAGGTTTGCTGCACAGAGCTTGGCGAACCCGGGGACAGCATTCAGTCCAGTGCCGATGGCCGTGCCGCCCATGTTGATCTCGTGGAGCAGTTTCACGTTACGCTCCAAGTTCAGGATTTCTTCTTCCAAGTTATCTGCGTACGCATTGAATTCCTGGCCGAAAGTCATGGGGACAGCATCTTGCAACTGCGTGCGTCCCATCTTGATGGCATCCTTGAATTCGTCTGCCTTGTAGCGGAAGGCAGAGATCAGTCCAGTCAAGCTGCCGACCAAGGTCTTGTTCATACGGATCAAGGCCAAACGGATCGTGGTGGGGTAGACATCATTGGTTGACTGCCCGCAATTGACATGGTCGTTGGGATAACAATATTGGTATTCCCCTTTCTGATGTCCCATGATCTCCAAGGCGCGATTGGCAATGACCTCATTGGCATTCATGTTGACGGATGTACCGGCACCGCCCTGCATCATGTCGATAGGGAAGTTCTCGTGCAATTTCCCATCGATGATCTCGCGGCAAGCCATGGAGATGGCACCAGCTATCTCGTCGTTGATCGTGCCTAAGGCATGGTTGGTCTGCACGGCAGCCAACTTCACATAGGCAATGGCTATCACGTAGTCGGGATAGTCGCGCATCTTTTTACGGGAAATATGATAGTTGTTGATACCACGTTGTGTCTGCACGCCATAGTAAGCGTCTGCAGGTACCTTGAGCTCGCCTAAAAGGTCTGACTCAACTCTGAATTTCTTTTCTTCAGCCATTTTTGTTTGGATTTTTAATGATAAGTTGTTCTTGTTTACTTGGGCAAAGATACTATGATTTTGCCGCTTCGCGTTTACGAAAAACGATTTATAATTTGTAAATAACGAAACTTCCCCCATTCCTTTTATCCAAGATGGAAGCAGGAAGTCGTTTCCTCGCCTTTAAAAGCATTTGATACGGTACATGAACCCGAGCTCGATGCGGTTAGTATGGTAGTCGGAAAGCCCGCATTTTTTACTGTAGTCGTATTGGTGCCCGAAATAGGCGAGAAAGACGCGCAGGTCCTGCGACTTGTCAGGATAATACTCGATGCTGCCTGAATATCCAATTGACGTCCGGTAGTTTTTCAGCCGTTCGATCTTGCTTACGTTGGCTGTCTCATACGTACCCTTGACCATGAGGTTCCATTGGGGCGCAAACTGCCAGTTGACCTTGGTGATCCAGGATTGATAATGGACATCCGAGAAATATAGGTTCGCGTCGGTGTAGCCGAGTCCTTCCATGGCTTCGCCCGTAGCAATCTTCAGTCGGTCGAGTCCATCAAAAGCTTCCATGTAATCTACATACCACTGCAGGGTAGGGAGGTTGAGCTTCTCGCCAAGTGCTATCTCACGACTGTACTTGTGCTTGGCCTGTGTTTGTAGGCCATACGACCAGCGGGCCTGCAACTTATTGCCTAAGAAACTCCCACTCCACAGGACAATGTAGGTCAAGGGATGGTTGGCTTTCTCTAAAATTCGGGTTTGGGAGCCGTCTCCTTCCACGGAACGGGCATCGCTGCCATATTCATCTGCAAAGCTGCCATTGTTGGCATCGGTGATGTTGAGGTCAACCTCCTGGGTGGGCGTGACCTTATAAGAGATATTGATGCCTGCCATGAAGTTATCCATGTTGTCCACCATGTCGGAATATTGATAGATGAACATCGGGTTCTCATCAAACTCAAAACCGCCCCAGTTCTGGCACATCTTTCCCACTTGAACGCCCACCTTGGGTGAGAACTGGTAGCCAATCATCAGGATGTCGGTGGCCTTGGCGAAATTATCCTCGCTCTGGGCATTGTTGCCCTTGTTCAGGCGATGTCGGAAACGATAGGAGATCTTATCGGTGAGATTGCCTTTGATCTCAAGACGTGCTTGTTGGTTCTTGAATGCCGACTGCCATTCATGACCGTCATTGCTTTCCTGAAAATGGGCAGCGTAGTTGAAATAGACATTGAACATGTCGTTTTTCTTCTCTAATTGGGTGACCCTTTCGTATAGACTTTGATATTCTCCGTCACTACCGCCCATGCCAGTATTGTTGCCCTGTGCGTTCATCGTCAAGGCAAGGGTGAGCGAGGTAGTGAGGGTCATGATTCTATTCTTCATTGTTCTTGGTTTGGATGGAGGTTATAACTCCCCCTTGATCCCCCAAAGCTTGGGGGATAGGGAAAGAGATATGATAAAATGTGAAGGTGAGGGCTATCCTTGTTGGTTTAATATTCCTGGAAATACTCCTGTATTTTTTGCCAGTCATGTGTCTGGGTCAGCGCTAACATCAACAGGACACGTGCTTTTTGTGGGTTTAAGGTGAGGGATGCAATAAAATGGTACTTGCTGTCGTCTACCTCTCCGTTTAGGCAAGTGGGACCGGAGGGCACGCGACTGGACCTGACGATGTTGATTCCTTTGGCACGTGCCTTCAGGGCAACATCAAAGACATCTTTATAGAAATTGCCATCGCCGACACCTGCTAATACGATTCCATCGTAGTTGGCATCCATGAAGGCTTGCATGGGCAGGGGCGAGCAATTGGCATAGCCGTAGACGATCCCCACCTTGGGCAGCTCGGTCAGCTGGTCGACATGGAACTCGCTATGTATCGTATGCAGGTTGGTGACCTCCCGGCTGTAGAAAGCCTTCCCATTGTAGACGTATCCTACCTTCCCGAAATTGGGTGCCTGGAAGGTGGCAACATCCGTTGTATGGGTTTTCGTGACATCCTTGGCGTCGAGGAGCATGTTGTTCATGCAGCACATCACGCCTCGTCCTTTTGAGTTGGCACTGGCAGCAGCCACAACACCGGCATAGAGATTGCCGGGACCATCCGCACTGATCGCCGTGGAGGGTCGCATGGATCCCACAAGAATGACTGGCTTGTCGCTGTGGACCGTAAGATTGAGGAAGTAGGCAGTCTCTTCCATGGTATCGGTTCCATGGGTGATGACAATGCCATCATACCCTTCCTGGTTGAGCAGTTGATTGATGCGCTTGGCAAGTTTAAGCCATACTTGGTCATTCATGTCCTGTGACCCGATGTTCACTAATTGTTCTCCCGATACATCCGCAATGTCTAAGATTTGTGGGACGGCTTGGATCAGGGCCTGTACGCCGACTTGTCCTGCACTATAGGCAGAGTTGGTGGCAGACACGCTGACACCGGCGATGGTTCCACCCGTGGCGATAATACGGATCTTTGGCTTGGCCATGGCTGAGGTGACAGCCACGAACATGACCAGAAATAGCATTGTGAAGATTTTCTTTTCCATCATCAGAATATTTAAAATGAATGTTGAATCCTTTAATAGAACAGTACGACCACGAAGTAGGCGATGGCAATGGAGACGATGGTCGTCACGAAGCCAGGCAATTGGAAGGAATGGTTGATGACAAACTTGCCAACGTGGGTACTGCCCGTGCGGTCGAACTCAAGGGCTGCTACCTCCGTAGGATAGTTAGGCAGGAAAAAATAACCGTTGACGGCTGGGAACATGGCAACCAACAACAAAGGGTTGATACCTAAGGCAATACCGACAGGGTAGAGGGTTGTGGCCGTGGCGGCCTGCGAGAAAAGCATGATGCTCATCACGAACAGGGCAACGGCAAATAGGAATGGGGCCGTTGACACCATTCCGGAGAGGGCTTGGTTGATCATGTCAGCATTGCCCATATAGAAGGTAGAGCCCATCCATGCAATGCCAAAGATGGAGATGACCGCGTTCATGCCTGCAATGAAGATATTTCCTTTGGGCACCTTGGAGACACTCGTCTTGCCGACGATCAAGATCAGGATGGCATCACTCATCATGACCATCTCGATGGTTTCGCTCATGCTGACTCCTTCCGGGCGGAGCGAAGGGATGAACCCAAACAGGATGACGAGGACGACACCGAGCAGGAAAGCAAGGACGGAATACTTGGCATGGGGATCTTGGTTGTCTTCTGCCCGCATGAGATTCTTGGCATCCTCTTCAGGATTGATCCTACCGTCCCTCACGCGACGCAGGTACTCCGGGTCGTCTTTTAGTTCCTTGCCGACATGGTTCTCAATGATCGCAGCCACGAGGATGGAGATCAGACTGGCTGGGAGACAAATGATGAGGATGGTTCCTAACTCTATGCCCTTCGCTCCTAATAGGTCGGAAGAGATCATCGCTGCCATGGCAGCAGAGACAGGACTGCTCGTGATTCCCAAAGAGGCGGCAATGACTGAAAGGCTCATCGGACGCTCGGGGCGTATCTTGTTTGCTTGTGCAATTTCACTGATAATCGGTAAGAGAGAGTAACTGGTATGGGCGGTGCCTGCAAAAACACAAAAGGCAAAGGTGCACAGGGGACCGTAGAAGGTGATGTGTTCTGGATGCTTTTTCAAGAACTTGGCGGTTAGGCCGACTAAGTAGTCCAGGCCACCTGTGGCTTGCAAAGCCGCGGATGCCGTGATCACCGCAAGGATGATCAACATCACGTCAACAGGGGTCTTGCCTGGCTCAAGGCCAAAGCCATAAACAAGGATGAACGTGCCGAGCATCCCAAAGATTCCTAAGCCGATACCCCCAGTTCGGGCTCCTAAGAAAATACATCCCAGGACTATCAGCAGTTCTATGATCAATAATGTTGTCGCCATAAGTTGAAGCGTATAGATTGTTAGATTTATATTTCTGCCGCAAAGTTACGGCAAAAATTGCTTTCCTCTTTTATAAATCCCCATTATTTTTTTGCAAATATCGAAACCTACACTTTGACGGGGCTGTGACCTTACACATGAAAAATGAAAAAATATCCCGTTTTATTTTGCTTTTTTCAGGGTTTGCACTACCTTTGCAAGGTTAAGATCATAAAGAAAGATGGTTGCACGAGGTAATTTAAGTCTTCCTCAGTTGGCCGAGCGATATCATATCAAGGATATCTTAGGGGCAAGTGTCGCCTATTTCTCTTCGGAGGAAGCAGGGGAGAATGACTTGCGGGCTGTCACCAACAGGATTAGTTGTTATGAACTTCAATTGATCCGTGAAGGAGTGGCACATATCTCGTTGAATGGCAATGAGATGGATGTTCATCCTGGAGATTTGCTGGCATTGACTCCTTTCCAGCCAGTCGACTGTGTCTTCCCCAAGGATGTCGTATCCGAAGGATTGCTGGTTGAGGGCGAATTTTATGAAAGTTTGCTCTCCATGGGTCGAGATTCTGATATCTCCATGCAGAATATACCCGTGAAGACTACCTTTGTCTACCACCTCAATGAGGATCAGGTATCGGAATTGAGCGGGATCTTCCAACAGGTGCGCAAGGCGATCCATTATGTCCATGCATATAAGATGGAGATGGTGCGTTCGTTAGTGCATGTCTGCTTGCTCTTTATCAGTGAGCTGCCTTATTACCAGCATTTGGTAACGCGCGACTTCCGTCATAAGGAAGATATCCTGAAGATCTTTCTTTACTTGGCCCATAATAACTTCCGCTGTCAGCGGCAGATCCAGTTTTATGCGGATAAGCTGAATATAACCACAACCTATTTGAGCAAGGTTGTTCGCGAACTGACAGGGAATACGGTGAACAATTACCTGACGATGCTCGCCTATGAGGAGTCGTGTAATCTCTTGAAGACCAGTGATATGACGCTTGGGGAGATTTCTGATGCGTTGAATTTCCACGATCAAAGTGCCTTTTCTAATTTCTTCAAGCTCCATTCGGGATGCTCCCCGAAGGAATATCGTAACCGATAAGCGACCTCCTACTGCCTTTTGAATCAATCTAATTATCATATAGAGACATGAAACGATACCATTTATTCCTTTTGATCGCCCTGCTCCTGCCTTTGCAGTTGATGGCAGGCGATCCAGTTGTGGAGCAATGCCTGAAGTCACTACCGGGCATCAGCGACGTCCAACCCCTTGAGAGTGATGTTTGTAACAATAAGTTCGTGATGTATATCACGCAACAGGTTAACCCTCATGATCCTGCTGCGGGTACCTTCCGCCAGCGCGTGATCCTTTGTCATGTGGGCTTCGACCGTCCTACCGTCCTTGTTACCGAGGGCTATTATGCCCATTATGCCCTGAGACCTTCTTATCAGGATGAGGTAGCCCGACTGCTCAATGCCAACACCATTACTGTTGAATATCGGTATTTTGCCAAATCTGTGCCAGAACCTTGTAATTGGGACTACCTGACGGTGGAAAACTCCTTGTTCGACTTACATCACGTTAATCAAACCTTCCATGCGCTCTATCCGGGAAAGTGGGTTGCAACTGGGATTAGCAAAGGTGGGCAGACCACGATGTTCTATCGGGCTTTCTTTCCAAACGATGTGGATGTCAGCGTTCCTTATGTCGCTCCGCTGAACCGTAGCACGGAGGATGGGCGACATCAGCCTTTCTTGGAGAAAACGGTGGGAACGAAAGCAGAACGAGACAGCGTCAAAGCCTTTCAGACCGAGGTGTTGAAACGCAAGCAAGCCTTATTGCCCTTGCTGACAGACTATTGCCAGAAGAAGGCCTATGCCTTTCGCGTGCCTTTGACGGATATCTTCGACTATCTGGTCTTAGAATATCCTTTTGCCCTTTGGCAATGGGGAACGCCCGTGAGCAAGATTCCGTCGTTGGCGGCTCCAGATAGTGTCCTGTTCAAGCATTTCGTGCGGATTAGCGAACCAGGCTATTTCACGCCGAACAACCCGAGCACTCCTTTCTTCGTTCAGGCCGCACGGGAATTAGGCTATTACGGGTATGACATGGAACCATTCCGACAGTGGATGAGCATCAACACCACTCATGACTATCTGCATCGCATCATGCTTGGACCGGAGTTCGTACAGGTCAGATTCGACGATACCTTATATCGGAAAACATTGGATTTCCTGAAACGGCAGGATCCGAAGATGATTTATATCTATGGTGGAGATGATCCCTGGTCGGCTAGTAGCGTAGAAGGGTTGCCTTACCTGAAGAAGAAAAAGAATATCAAGGTCTATGTCCTGCCCAAGGGATCACATCGGACACGTATCAACAGCTTCCCAGAGCCACGCCGTTCTGAGATCATTCATCAGTTAATGTCGTGGGTGGGAGAGTAGCGGAACCTTACTTCCCTACCTGTTGGCAACGGCTGGCAGGGCTTTTTCGTCCATTTCGTCCATTTAGAGTGGTTAAAAAAGTAGCATTTGTTGGCCTGAGGTCATAAATTTACTGAAAAAATGAGGCATTTTACTTAATTAATTTTCGGCAGTCGACAGAAATTCATATCTTTGCCGGCGAAAAAAAGAAATTATTAAGGTTAAAGATTAAGTTTTTGTTGATGTTAATTTTGATTAGATAGGTTTAGTTTGATAGGTTTCGTTAAAGATTAATTTGAACAGGATTGACATTTAGTGAGAAAAAATACATTTTGAGTTAATTACTGTTTTTAAGGGGATCGACCTTGTGAAAGGGTGATTCCCTTTTTCTTTGTTGACCTTGAAACCTATGGTTCCATTTCCCTGGACTCGATGCAAGTTGAATAGCTTGTTTAGAATGGAATGGAAAAAGATTTGGGAATGAAAGATGAACGGTTGGGGAACGAAAAATGAACGATTTAGAAATGAGTGAAAAACGATTTGGAAATGAATCAGAATTCATTCAAAAATGCGTCTAAATTGAATGCAAATTCAATATTCGTGCGCGTACCTTATATCCGCGCGCGTATAAATAGAGATATAAATAAAGATAAAGAAAAAAAGAGTCGACGTCGTCGACTCGAAAAAAAGTCCGCCGTCGTCGCCGTCGATGGTTTTTTATTTTTTGTTTTTGATGAGGCTTCGCCCTCATTGTATGACAGGGATGGCGGCGCGGAGGGTTCCAGTTGGTAATCTTCCGTTTCTGATTTGTTGTCGGGTGATCTTCAAAAAATGAGCCCCGCAACATGATGCTGCAGGGCCGGAGGATGTCCTAATGCCACGTAAGACATCTATTGCATCAATTTATACCTATTGAAGATGGCTCGAAATGCACTGAATGCAGTGAAATAGGTGCTTACAATTTTACTTTACAATTAGTCAATTCGGAAATCTACAATATGCATTAGAACTTTACAAATATCTGATTTTTCGTGGATTATCGCTTGTTCAATCGTGTCTAATACTTGTTTGTATAGGAACACATCTACTTTGTTTAATGTTTCTTAACTAATGAGGTTGTTGTTTAGGCTTGGAATCTGGTGGACATGCATCGTTAACAGAATGTTAAAGATGAAGAAAAAGTACTCCCGTTTTGATCAGTATGATGTGATTTTTGCTTATATTTGTCCCACATATTCACCAAACGGAAAACAAGATGAAGAAATTAATCATGATGGTCGCCGCTGTTGGGATGCTTTGCTTGGCTGCATGCGACAGCAAACCCACTCAGAAAGCGCAAAAAGAATCCACGGAGATCGTAGACACTGCATTCCAGAACAAGGTTGCCGGAGAATATCGTAGCTATGACAGTAAGCGTACCTTAGTCCTCACTGCCGATGGAAAGGTATCCTCTAAGGGCTTCAAGACAGATTACACGTCCTGGCAACTGGCTGCCAAGCCGGTAGGCAACATGGCTGATATTTTCTTAGTTCGCCAGGGTATTGAGGCTCCGGTGAAGGACAAGGGCACTGTCGACTTGAAAGAAGGCATTGTCACCACCAAGGATGAAAGCTTCAGGAAAAGCAATCCTAAATTGAGCGAATAGGGCTCCCAGAAAGATGGGATCGGCGACAAGAAAATTGGGTAGAAACGGTCTGTTCCCATCTTTTATGCCTCAAAATGCAAAATAATACGATTTTTATTTTTTCATTTGCAAGGAAATGACTATATTTGGACCCGCTTAATATTAACTAAAAGCTATTATGAAGGTACACGAATATCAGGCAAAGCAATTTTTTGCCAATTATGGTTTGCCCGTTGATAGTCCTATTCTATGCCGTAGCGTCGAGGAATGTGTCGATGCGTATCATAAAATAGGCGGGGGGCGAGTGATGGTGAAGGCCCAGGTTCATACTGGTGGGCGCGGAAAGGCTGGGGGTGTCAAGCTTGCCACTTATGAAGAGGAAGTGCGAAAGGTGGCTTCCCAGATCCTCGGCATGAGCATCAAGGGTTTCGTTGTCGACCGTGTGCTCGTCACCGAAGCCGTGAACATTGACAAGGAATATTATGTCAGCATCTTGATCGACCGTACAAGCAAGTCGCCTTTGATGATGCTCTCCCGTGCGGGTGGCATGGACATCGAGCAGGTGGCGAAGAATACGCCGGAGCAGATTGCCAAGATCGTCATCGACCCCTTGGTTGGCATGGAGGATTTCCAGGCACGTCGGGCTGCTTATCAGCTGTTTGACGACAAGGCCGTGGTTAAGCAGGCTGTCCCTCTTTTTAAGAATCTCTACAGGCTTTTCGTTGAGAAAGATGCCTCGTTGGCTGAGATCAATCCCCTTGTCCTGACAAAGGAAGGACAGCTGAAAGCGATCGACGCAAAGATGACCTTTGACAACAATGCGCTCTACCGCCATCCGGATGTGGCCGAACTCAATGAGCCGACAGAAGAGGAGAAGAAGGAACTCTATGCCAAGTCCAAGGGATTCAGCTATGTCAACTTGGGTGGTGACATCGGGTGTATGGTCAATGGCGCCGGACTCGCCATGGCTACGATGGATATGATCAAGTTATATGGGGGGAACCCTGCGAATTTCCTGGATATCGGAGGTAGCTCCAACCCGGAGAAAATCGTTGATGCCATGAACCTGTTGCTGTCAGACCAGCACGTGAAGGTGATCCTGATCAATATCTTTGGAGGTATCACCCGCTGCGATGATGTGGCAAAAGGACTGTTAGAGGCTTTCGAGAGCATCAAGACAGACATGCCGATTGTCATCCGACTGACGGGCACGAATGCCGAGGAAGGACGCCGGCTGCTTCAAGGCTCTCATTTCATCGTGGCCACGACCATGGCAGACGCTGGGCACAAGGCTGTGGATGCATTGCATAACATGTAACAACTAAAAAGCAAGATTCTTATGAGCATATTGATCAACAAGGATACACGACTGATCGTACAGGGCATTACAGGTCGTGATGGCAGTTTCCATGCTGCCAAGATGAAAGAATATGGAACGCAGGTTGTGGGTGGAACGTCCCCTGGCAAGGGCGGACAGGAAGTAGACGGCATTCCCGTTTTCAATACCGTTCGTGAGGCTGTAGAGGCTACGGATGCCAATACCTCCATCATCTTCGTTCCGGCACCGTTTGCCAAGGATGCTATGTTGGAGGCTGCTGATGCAGGCATCAAACTCATCGTCTGCATCACCGAGGGCATTCCCGTTGAGGATGCTGTGATCGCTCAACGCTATATCCAGGTGAAAGGGGCTCACCTCATTGGCCCGAACTGCCCGGGATTGATCTCTCCGGAACTAAGTATGGTAGGCATCATGCCGTCCAACATCTTTAAGAAGGGCCATACCGGCGTGATCAGCCGCTCTGGGACGCTTACCTATGAGGTGGTGGACAACCTAACCAAGGCGGGTTATGGACAGAGCACCGCCATTGGCGTTGGGGGAGACCCTGTCGTGGGACTGTACTTTGAAGACTTGCTCCAGATGTTCCAGGAGGATCCGGATACAGACTCTATCGCCCTCATCGGTGAGATTGGAGGCGATGCGGAGGAACGGGCTGCTGCCTTTATCAAGGCACATGTCACCAAGCCTGTCGTAGCCTTCATTGACGGGCGGACGGCTCCTCCGGGCAAGCAGATGGGGCATGCGGGCGCTATTATCTCAAGTAGCTCAGGCTCTGCCGCTGACAAGATCGCAGCCTTTAAGGCTGCAGGGGTGCCTGTGGCAACGGAGAGCTGCGAAATACCGGGCTTACTGAAGAAGTTGATGGCATAAGACCTTATCAGTTACCCTCCGGCCATTCCATAGGAATACCGGAGGGTTCTGATTGCAGTATCTATTTATCACTATGGATTGATTCACTGATCTGTGGGCATAGGAAAGAACCAAAGCTATTGAGGGATGAAAAAGAATATATTGGTTGTACCAGATGTACATGGACGCTTATTTTGGAAAGAGCCTGCCCTGAAGTACGTGAATGAGGTTGAGCGCATCGTTTTCTTGGGAGATTACCTCGATCCCTATCCTCAGGAGGATGGGTCGTTCACGCCAGAAGGGATCCTCCATAATCTGATGGACATCATTCATCTTAAGCAGGAGAACCCCGACAAGGTGGTCTTGCTCAAGGGCAACCATGACGAACATTATAGTTCACAGATATTCTGGGGTCTTGCCAGGGCTACGCGTTGCGACATGTCGAACTGGAGTAAGTACCACGAAGTTTTCTCCACGCACGAGGATTTGTTCCAACTCGCTTGGAAGGAAGAGTGCATGGGCATCCCTTATGTTTTTACCCATGCAGGACTGTCGGCTTACTGGCTGCACAAGGTCAATGAGAAAATCTGGCAACTTCCCGACGACGAGTTGTCCATTGCCCATCAAAACATCATCGACAGGATCAATGACTTGGATTCAACCGTGCAAGGAACGGAAATGCTCTCTATCGTTGGATTCTGCAGGTCGCGGATGGGAGAGAAGACAGGTAGCATACTTTGGGCTGATGTCAATGAGCTGGGCTTGCGGAATGTCTCTTCTGCCTATGGCTTGGACCAAGTCTTTCAGGTCTTTGGGCACACACGATTAGACGGGGAAAGGATTGATATGTTGGAATATGAGCACGCCGCGATGATCGACTCCCAAAAATGTTTCATGATCGCGGAGGGGACGGGCAAGAAGATCCTCACCCTTAGGGATTACGAGAAAACTGAGGCAGGAAGAGTGTAGCAATCTGTTCATGAAAAATAAGAAACTGCATCTTTTAACATATCATAATACCTATTTCTTTTGCATTCTCAACAAAATAAGGTAAATTTGCAGACGGAAAGTAAATTCATTCCAATCTAAAACCGTAAGATTAAATATAAATAAACTGTCAAACATGATGAACAAGAAATTATTGTCTCTATCTCTTGTGGCGATGCTTCTGATCTTGCCACAGAGTCTGAAAGCTCAATTCAATTGGCCGTACAAGATTGTCAATGGTACAGCAGTCACGGATGTGCCTGCTCGCCCAGCTGGACAGAAGGACGCCTTGAACTTGGTAACGCCCAAACTGGATGTCGTTCGCGTAGGGTTCGTTGGATTAGGCATGCGTGGTCCTGGTGCTGTAGAACGCTGGACGCATATTCCTGGCACGCAGATCATGGCCCTTTGCGATCATGAGAAAGACCGTGCAGAGAGATGCGAGAACATCCTCCGCAAGGCCAGCTTGCCTAAGGCTGACATCTACTATGGTGAGGATGGCTATAAGCAGCTCTGCGAGCGCAAGGATATTGACTTGGTGTATATCGCTACCGACTGGTTGCACCACGTTCCCGTGGCTAAATACGCCCTGGAGCATGGCAAGCATGTTGCCATCGAGGTACCTTCAGCCATGAACCTCCACGAGATCTGGGACCTGATCAACCTCGCTGAGTCGAAACAGCTCCATTGCATGATCCTGGAGAACTGCTGCTACGACTTCTTTGAGCTGAATACCTTGAACATGGCACAGAAAGGCTTGTTCGGTGAAATCCTTTACGTGACCGGTGCTTACCGTCATACGCTGTCTCCTTTCTGGGATGCTTACTGGAAGAAGGATGCCAACGACAAGCTGGGGTGGCGCTTGGACTACAACAAGAAATTCCGTGGCGATGTCTATGCTACCCATGGACTGGGTCCTGTGGCTCAGTTGCTGAACATCCATCGTGGCGACCGTATGAAGACCCTCGTTGCCATGGACACGAAGTCAGTGAATGGAAAGGCAAAGGTTGAACAGGTTACTGGCGAGCCTTGTGACACGTTCCGTAATGGCGATGCTACCACAACCTTGATCTCTACCGTAGGTGGGAAGGTGATCGAGATCCACCATAACGTAATGGATCCTCAGCCGTACAACCGTATGTACCAGTTGACAGGTACCAAGGGCTTTGCCAACAAGTATCCTATTGAGGGCTATGCGCTTACTTCCAATGACATGAAGAGCGCAGGTATCACTCCTTCTGCAGACAACCTGGAGGGGCACGACTATATTTCTGCATCTGATAAGGCTGCCTTGGAGAAGAAATTCCAAAGCCCGATCATCACGAAATATGGTGAGGAAGCCAAGGAAGTTGGTGGCCATGGTGGCATGGACTTCATCGAGGACAGTCGACTGGTTTACTGCTTGCGTAACGGACTCCCTCTGGATATGGATGTTTACGACTTGGCTGAATGGTGTTGCTTGGCTGAGTTAGGCTCTATTTCCATGGATCATGGCAATATCCCTGTTCAGGTTCCTGATTTCACCCGTGGGTTGTGGAACAAGGACAAGGGCTTCCGCCATGCTTTCGCAAGTCCTGAGGAGGAAGCTGCCACAGAGGCTTCAGGCAAGGCTTTCACAGCAAAGTTGAAAGAGCAGGGCAAGAAGTACTGGGACAAGGTGGCTAAGCAAGAGGCAAAGGCCGCTAAGAAAGCTCAGAAAGCCAAGAAATAAGGCTTCGCACATCCGCCAGTAGCCATGCTGGCAGAAGATAACAGCCATCCGGTTCCTCAGGTTAGGAAACGGATGGCTGTCCTTTTTCCTGCGACAGGCAGGAAGGGAAAGGACGGCATGTTAGCTGGGGCATCGCCCCTCGGTATAGAGCTGTCTCGTTAGACTTTTTATAAAAGGTAAGCTCCCGCATGGTAAGAGATGACCTTTTGCGATGCGATAGATAACCTATTACCGTTTAAAAGATGACCTCATGGAACGTGATCGATGGCCTTTTGCATCTCGTCTGTAGTTTACTGGATTTAGTTGACAACTTCTGATGTTAATAACTAAATGGGTTGTCACGTTTATTCGCTACGTTCCGGATAAGTTTACAGTCCTTTC
>ONBG01000020.1 GCA_900316015.1 uncultured Prevotella sp.
GGAACGGGGCATCCCTTACGCCATCGCATCCCGTCACTGCTGCCGCTTGAACTACGGTGTGCGTGGGAAACGGTATTTTGCCGTTGGCTTTCCGAACATGGCAGGTGGCTATGAAGTCCGAAGCCGCTGTTTCAAGGGTTGCATACCTCCGAAGTCTGTATCACTGGTAAAGGCGAATGACATCCCGGCTGACGAGTGCCTCGTGTTCGAGGGCTTCATGGACTTTCTCTCTGCCGTGATGCTTGGTGTAACCGGTAACGCTGACTGTCTTGTGCTGAATTCCGTCGCCAACGTGGAGAAGGCGGCGGGATTGCTGGACGGATACGGGCGCATCGGCTGCTTCCTCGACCGTGACGAAGCCGGACGGCGGACGCTTGACGAGCACCTGCAACGGACAACGAAAAAACAGAAAAACAATCATCTAAAAATCGAAGAACAATGAACATACTGAACAACAGAAACAAAAGGACATCCATCTTTAAGGCGGTGGCGTTATGCCTGATAGCCGCCGTGTCATTCACCCTCTTGTCGTGCGACGACGACATGGACATCCAACAGTCCTATCCCTTCACGGTGGAGGTCATGCCCGTGCCGAACAAGGTGACAAAGGGGCAGACGGTGGAAATCCGCTGTGAACTGAAAAAGGAGGGCGACTTCGCTAACACGCTTTACACCATCCGCTATTTCCAGTTTGAGGGGGAAGGAAAGTTGAAAATGGATAACGGCATCACCTTCCTACCCAACGACCGCTACCTGCTGGAGAACGAAAAGTTCCGTCTGTACTATACGGCGGAGGGTGACGAGGCACATAATTTCATCGTGGTGGTGGAGGACAATTTCAAAAATTCCTATGAGCTGGAATTTGACTTCAACAACCGGAACATCAAGGATGAAGGCTTTACCGTCATTCCCATCGGAGGTTTCAAGCGTGTATGAAGATGATGCGTGTATTCATGACAATGCTCTGTTCGCTTCTGGCGGTCTGTTCCGTGTCAGCACGGATCAGCCGCCAAGAGGGAACGGACGGGCAGGTGGCAATCTACCGGCTGCCACTTTTCGAGAGGGCTGTGCGCTGCACAAAATATTTTGAAGGCTGGCATTCGGAAAAGCACCACCCATACGTGGGCTGGGGTCATAGAATTTTGCCGGGCGAAAGGTATTCGGCACGCACCATGACGAAACGGCAGGCAGACGCGCTCCTGCGGAAAGACCTGCGTAAATTTGTCGCTATGTTCCGTAAATTCGGAGTTGATTCTACTTTGCTTGGCACGTTGGCTTACAACGTGGGCCCGGCGAAATTATTAGGTAGCAAGACAATTCCCAAAAGTACCTTGATAAAGAAGTTGGAGGCTGGCGACAGGAACATCTACCGTGAGTATATCGCCTTCTGCAACTACAAGGGAAAACGCCACGCCATGCTGCTCAAACGGAGGAAGGCGGAGTTTGCGTTGCTGTATATACCGTGACTGTAAACGAAAATCCGATGAAGCTGCCAACTTCATCGGATTTTACGCCTTTCATACATTCGGGATTGTACCCGTGTCTGTCACGTCACCATTCCTGCAAAGTTCGATGCTGCCGGGCGTAAATCCCATGCTACCGATTGCGATGTGACGGATATAGTCCGCATACTCCCGACCTTGAAAATTCTTTCCCGTAAGGTTTTTGAAAATCATCTTTATGCTTATGCCGTCGTTGCCGTGCAAGATGATTTTTCCGTCCTGCTTGATTGATTCCATGATTAAAACTTGTTTTTGTGAATAATATCGCAGATTGGCACAGAGGTTTCTTTGCTACTTTCTTTGTCCGCCATCATGCTCACCGAAAGAAAGTAGGGCGGCTCTCGCCGCCTCCACTCAAAAGCGTGTGTAAAGTCCTGTCACCATCGTGAACATTTCTTCCAGCATATCAAAATAGATGCCCTCGTGTACGGCAATGTCCTTTTCCTTGCACTCGAAAGTCTTTTTGCTGAATGTCCTGCGGTAGAACCGCATATTGTAGAGGTCTGCCCCCGCATCATAGATGATGTCAAGGCGGTTGGCACTTGTCTTGTTCCTTGTAAGGCTCATCCGTAAGCCATTGCCCATATCTATGAAATCACGGCTACCCGTCATGGCGGTAAAGCGTTTTCCGCCTATCTGCTGTAATATCATCTTTGCTATCATATCCTTTGTTTTTAGGTTTTAAGTGTTGGCGGTGCGGACACCGCCAACCCGTTCAAAATTCTCGCATCTCGGCAATGGGTGTCTGCCGTTGCAGCCACTCTTTCACACATTCCATATTATACTCGCTCGTGATGACTGCCGTATGGCTGTCGGTGGCGGTGAAACGTGTGCTTTCGTAATCATCTATCCACCCTTTGAGGGTGTCCGTTCCCCACGCTTGGGCATCGTTAAAGATACCGTCCAATGCCGTGATAGGCTCGCTGAATTTGACTATCAGCGTCTGATAGGTCGTGTTCATCGGTTGCCCTCCTTTCCTGCTTTTGCGTTCAGCCACTTGTCCCTTGCGGTTCGACACTCGTCCAAATTGGGTTTGACACAAGCGAACAGTTCTCCGTCTGTATGGCGGTAGTCGTACTGCACAAGTGTCCGCTTGCGTCTGCCGATACCCGATTGGAAACGCTCGTATTTCTCCCTTCCTGCTTCCGTGCAGGTGCTTACTCCGTTGATTGTCATCCGTGTTGCCATAATCGTTGTTTTTTTAGATGGTTAAAAATGTACTGACAGAACTCTGTTCTTCATCACCATTTCGGGATTGCTTGTGTGGCGTTGGTGCAGGTAGAAATGGTGTGAGCCGAAACCGTAGAAGAAAAACTTATCAAGTCCGTGTTTCTCGGCAAACACCTTTACACTCTTTCTCAATTCCCCCTCACTCGTTGTGAGAGTGAGGAGGTTGACAAATTCAAGGAACAAGGCAGGGATTTTATCATCCCACACACAAATCATACTTTCAATTCTTACTTCCATATTATCGTTGTTTTAGGGTTGATGCTATGCCGCTTTCATCCGTTCGCGGATAAGGTTGGCGTTCTTGTTCACAAGGGCGATGATGCGGTCGTGATGTTCGGTGTTCTCGTTGCATAAGCCACGGCACTGCACCACCTCAAAGGTTTTCAAGGACACTTCCACCGTTTCTATGCGTCTGCCGTCAATGGTCGCTGAAAGGATAAGGGAGTTTTCCCGATTGTGGTAACTGCCCACGCAGTGGTGCATCATCCGTCCTTCCTCTATCATTTCCTCCACACTCTCTATGACCTTAACGCAGATAAGGTTGTCGGAAAAGGCAAGTCCGAAGAATATGCCTTTGGCTTTCAGATATTGTTTTTCATCCTCAACCGCTTTCTGCCGTTGCCGTTCCGTCCGTTCACGTTCCCTTTGGCGGTTGCGTCTTGCCACCAACCTGTCGTGTTCGGCTTTGAGGTCTTGGGGGCAGGCGTACTTCGGGCTGTTCGTGTCCTTGCCGAAGTGCCGCAGGAGGTCTATCGTGTCACGCCACACGGAGCCGTCAGCGATGGTGTAGCCGTTACGGATGCAGATTTTGATTGACGCCCAATATCCCCCGATATTGAAAGAGTGGTGCAAGTAGTAGCGCAACAAGGGGAATTGCCCTGCCTTCAACAGCGTTTCCGCATGGCTGTCGGAAAGGATGCCTTTGAAAAGGTCGTAAGGCAGGATATTGTGGTATTCACCCTTGAAGCCGTTGCGCTCCACTTCGGGAATGAAACGCTGTCGGGGGTAGGTGCATCTCGGAGTGATGTCGTATGCACGGGTTTCTTGGTTCTTGCGCACCTCCATATCGCTGTATTCATTCCATAGGTCGTAATAGAACAAGGACATACTGCGCAGACGGGCAACGGTCGTAGTCCTGCCGTCGGGTGCAATCCACCTCTGCACCACTTCAAAGACGGAATACTTGGCTGGCTGTCCTGCCTTGTATCGGGAATTGACGGAGAAGAAACGTACCACTTGGTACTGCTTGCAGGTGGTGACGATGGAGAAATACTCCATATCGCTGAAAACGCTCTTTCGGGTGCGTAACGCTTCCAACTCCATACCGCAACGGGGGCAGGTGCATCCGCAAACGGTGTCCGCAAGGTCGTGGTCGCTCTTCCACGAATGTCCGCACTCGGTGCAGATGTTCGTGCCGTTTGCCCTCTTGATTGCGTAATGCTTGAAGCAATGGCGGAAAGCGTATGCCCTTTGTTCTTCGGTTAATTTCGGTAGTCGCTTGCTCAAACGTGCGACTTCCTGCTGTATGCGTGTTCTCGGTTTCATAATCAGAAATTGAATAGGTTGGGTTGTTGTACTTCTTGTGCGGTCGCTTTGGTGGCGGTTCTCGGCTTGTGGTGGTTCTGCAACTTGCGGAGTTCCTCCTCTTGGTATCTGCGGACAGCGTTCTGACGTGCCTCCGCCTTTTCCTCTGCCGTGAGTTCCACAACGTGGTTCACGACCGCTTGGCAGTTCATCGGTTTGCCAACCTCTATCTCGTTCTCGTCATAGAAGTGTACGGCTTGCCCGAAAATCTCTCCGTCCGTGAAACCGTTGCAACCGCTTTTCTTCACGTAGTTCAGAATGTAGGTCACGCATTCGTCTATGTTCTTGGCAGGGTTGCGGTAATTCTTCGCAAAAAGCGCATCTTCCTCCGCACGCTGTTCCAGATACATCTGTATGGTTCTCTTGAAATGGTCTGTTCCTTTCATATCGCTGTCATTTTTAGATTGTCTGTTTCAGTATCTCTCTCCAATAGGTCGGCTCTACCTCACTGAGAAGGAAGTCCATGAAGTCCCTCCGTGCGTCCTTGTTCAGTTCGTGGTAAAGTTCACGGAACACGGATATGTTGCCGTTGATGTACGTTTCCACCATATACACGAAGATGTTGTCCACCTCGTAATATCTGCACTGCTGCGCTACCGTCTTGCTGTTTCTCTTTGCCATGTCGGTAAGGGTTAAAGGGTGAATAACCAAAGGATGAAACCGAAGAAGGCAATGGTGAAAACGATAGCCACGATTACACTTATCGCCACTCGGAACACTCCGTTTACAATCTCTCTGATGATGCCCCAAAGGATGCCGAACACCCCGAAGGCGGTGCGCACCATCAAGCCGAATATCGCCAACCCGATGTATTGCGCCGTTTGTCTGAAATTTACCGTTGCCGTCATATCTTCGCTGTTTTTGTTTTTTTGTTTTTTATGCGGATTCAAGAGCTGAGGGAGTTGAGTTTCAAACTATCTTATCTGCCTCTCGTTTATCCGACATTTTTTTATGCGTCTTTCTGTCGCATCGGTCGTTTTCGTTTCGGGTGCTTGAAAAGGTAGGGATTAGGGAATGCAAGGTTTTTCGGGGAAATACTACCCGAAGGGCTGGAGATTTCCGCAGAAAACAGAAGGCTTGACCTTGCTTTCCCGTCCAATCCCGGAATTACCTTTGCGCCCAGAACGAAAATGACTGACTGATGCGGCTCACAGAAAGGCGCAAAATGGAGGTAAACGAAAACAGAGGCAGATTGGGTAGAAAAAGACTTCAGGGGAAAATCCGTAAAAGAGGAAACCGTCTGAAAAAAAATACTTCACCGGAAGCGTGAAAAGGGCAAACCCCGACAAAGGAAGTATGCTTGTTTCCGATCCGACGGAACTTGTTCAGCCGGGTGGCAACAAGCATTCTTCCCGGTTTGTCCGGTTGTGTGTGGCTGCCTGTTTCATTCATGGAGCGGGCTGACACACTCTGCATTTACTTTCCGCTTCCGGCAAAAGGAACAACGAAAAAAGAAAAATCATCTGAAACCCCGTAAAAGCACCTCTTGGCATAGCCACAAAAGAAAGGGGCATTACAATAGTACATAAGTACCGTGTATCGACGAATATCCCCCAAAAACGACTAAATTAAGGTGAAAAAATCATGTCGATATTATCTTAATCTCCTGGTTTATTAGTAATTTTGTGGAGAAAACTATGTTTTGGCAAAGAATATAATATGTATATTAAGGAGATTAAAATTTCAAACTTCCGAAACTTCAAGGTTGCTTCGGTTCCCTTCCACGAAGGAGTAAATGTCATAATCGGACATAATAATACAGGAAAAAGCAACCTGCTTCGTGCTATGGGGTTAGTGCTTGGCTATAGTGACGGTCATAGGTTGTGTACGAGTGACTTATTTTATGAAACAGATGTAGCAACACTTCAACTGCAGTCACCGCGTATCCAAATAACACTTGTCCTCCATAGAAGCGAGGGTGAAGCTCTGGATTCTGCCGAAATGGGGCTGTTCTCCGGTATGATGACAGATCCAGCATTAAGTGAAGAGGCAGAATTGAATTACGAGTTTAAATTGGCTGAGGCACAAGAGGAGAACTATAAAGCAGATGTTGCTGGCGCAACCACCGCTAAGGAAATATGGAAAATCATAGATCATGACTACATCAGACTCTACAGGAGCAATCGCTCTGGAGGTAATCCGGCTGCAGGTGTCAACGTCAATGATGCTTTGGGACAGATTGATTTCCAGTTTCTTGATGCCATTCGTGATGTCAGTCACGACCTATACGCCGGTTATAATCCGCTCCTTAGGGATGTGCTGAACTTCTTTATTGATTACTCGGTTAAGAATGATAGTACAAAGACAGAGGATGATATAAAGGGAGAATTGAAAGCCTTAAGAGAGGCTTTTGCCATGCAGTCTGGTCCACTGATGAAAATTTTACAAGACAGGTTGCAGAATGGCAAAAACGTGTTTCTGAAGTACGCACTCGATACAGGCGCAACATTCAACGGAGCCGTGCCAGATTTTGATGGAGAGGTTACGGAGAATGAGATGTTTGCAGTATTAAGAATGATTATCAAGTATGCTGTTGGTATAGAAGTACCCGCAACGTATAATGGGTTAGGCTATAACAATCTAATTTATATGTCGCTTTTGCTTGCAAAGATGCAGGCGGACAGTAACATCACCTATATGAAACGCAATGCAAAGGTTCTCTCATTCCTTGCTGTGGAAGAATGTGAAGCACATTTGCATCCAGCTATGCAGTACAAGTTCCTACAGTTTCTACAGGACAATAAAGCCAATGGACATGTACGCCAGATATTCATGACTTCACATTCTACCCAGATTGCTTCAGCTGTGAAACTGGATGACTTGATTTGTCTAACTTCACCTGTATTAGGGCAGATTAATGTTGGATATCCACGTGTCATTTATCGAGAAGATAATGCGGATGATATGGTATCCAAGCAATACGTTCAAAGATTTCTGGATGCAACCAAGGCGGATATGTTCTTTGCCAACAAATTGATATTCGTTGAGGGCGTTGCAGAGGAATTGTTGCTCCCTGTCTTTGCTAGATATTTGAATAAGAGCCTTACAGATGAGCATGTGCTGGTGGTGAATATGGGTGGGCGTTATTTCAACCACTTCCTAAAGTTGTTTGATACGAACAATCCATACACCATCAACAAAAAAATAGTCTGTCTAACTGACGTTGACCCCTGCCGGAAAAAGAACGGACCTGATGAGGAATACGAAGCCTGCTACCCATACGAGTACAATATAGATACAGATAACTACGACTATAAGCATCATGCGGATGCTGTGGTAGCTAAATATGCAACCCATCCCAATATTAGGTTCTATAGGCAAGATGTGACATATGGAAAAACGCTGGAGTATGACATAATGCGTGAAAACCCCGATTGTGAACTGTTGCTGACTAACTCTGTTTCCAACTTGAAGGAAATAAAAGCAATGATGGCAGAACGGGATGTGAACAAAATGATGAGTAAAATGCGAAACAGTGAGGCTAATACCCGTATCAAGACATCCATAGGTGCATCGGGGTGGACGGATGAAGAAAAACGAAAAGCCTTACTTGCATCACGTTATTTGAACTCTGTTTCAAAAGGTAGCAATGCGCTGGAACTAAACGTGGCGCTTATGGCTAATCTGGAGGAACCAGCAGCAGATAGAAAAGAGTTCCACGTTCCCCAATATATTGTTGACGCTTTAACATGGCTATTATCATAACATCAGAACAAACCATACCTATAGACGAACCGTTTAAGGTGAGTGCTGGGCCTGGTGCAGGAAAGACGCATTGGTTGATAAGTCATATCAAGAATGTAGTGTCAAACAGTAACAAACTTGATGTGGTGAAAAAGGTGGCTTGTATTACCTATACCAACGTGGGTACCGATACCATTACATCACGTCTGGATATAGGGAATGACGTAGTTGAGGTATGTACAATTCACAGTTTTTTGTATGCCAATGTGGTAAAACCCTATATTCATCTGGTATCTAAAGATTTCGGGCTGAAGTTGGACGATCTCGTGGTTATAGATGACTCTAATTTTAAATCAGAAGGAACAGCTGCAATCGTATTAAAGCGTATTGGTAAATCATGGTTAGATGCCAAAATCTATCTGAAAGGCTTGACGAAAGCCATGTGGCGTTATGAAAACCATGAGTACAAACATTACAAACCCAATTACCCACAGACCTATGAACTAAAAAGTGGCAAGCGATATGTAGGTAATGACTGGTATATGGAATTCAAAAGATGGCTATGGAGTGGAGGGTATATGTCTTTTGATGACATTTTATATTTTTCCTATATTTTGCTTTCGAGATACTCCAACATATTCAAATTGATAAAGGCTAGATACCCATATATTTTTGTAGATGAGTTTCAAGATACAATTCCTTTTGTGGTTGACTTTTTGGCACAACTAGGCAATGAAGGGGTGATTGTGGGTGTGGCTGGCGACAAAGCTCAATCAATCTATGACTTTCTCGGTGCTACAGTGCAGCAATTTAACAATTTCGTTGTTCCTGGGATACAGGAGTATGAGATACGAGGGAATAGACGTAGTACGAAGCAAATAATAAAATTGCTGAATACCATTAGGGCTGATTTCTCGCAAGACTGGCTGAATGGGTCAGAAGGGATGGTGCCAGAATTGCTTGTAGGCGACATGCTTAATTGTTACCAACAGAGCATAGAAAAAAGTGGGACTGACGAAATTCAATCGCTTGCCTTTCAAAACGTACTTGCTAATTCGATGCGTAATAAGAATGGGATGCGCGAGGCTGAGAAAATATTAGAGATGGATTTTGACAGCAACGTCGAGCGTCAGATGGTGATAAAGGCGTTGATAAAAGCCGTGGAATACACAAGAATGAACGACTTGCGAAATGCTTGGCATCAGTTAGACATTATAGATCGCGAAAGGTCACTAACTATTGTGCTTCTAAGACACTTGCTGAATGGCTATAAGGATTACAAAGACGGAAGTGTGATGGATTTCTACAATTTTATAGTGAATGATTTACATGTCAAGATGCCTAAGATAAAAAAGAAAACAATTAAGGATTTCTACATGAACCATACATATGCCGATGCTGCCCTTGGGGTGAAGTATGGTGATTCAAACGACAAGCATAAGACTATCCATAAGTCAAAAGGAGAGGAGTATGATAACGTGTTTGTCGTTCTGAAAGAAGAAGATGACATAGAATTCTTGCTGACACCAGATCTGAATGGTAACAATGCGCATCGCGTATATTATGTAGCTGCCAGTCGTGCGATTAAACGATTGTTTATCAATGTACCTACTCTAAGTGCAGAAAACCGAATCAAGTTTGAAGGCAAGCCTATTAATATTTCATAAGGACAAATTAATCTATGTAATGGCTCGAAACGATTAAGGATGATTATGTCCACCGATTTAGTCATGCTGATGCCAGGCAGGAATGGCATGGGCTGGAAATATATTGCCTATCACCCGCGCGATCAAAGAATGTCTTTCGTCAAATCCTTTGTAGTGGAGCACTACGTTTAGCTCTTCGTACAACTAGCACTGTCCACCTTATCGGATACGTCAAAGGTACGATTACGGAGGCGAACTGTACAATAGTAGGGTATTTTCAAGAGGTAAAGGGTAGTCACTGTTCTGGGACGAGGTGAGCCGCCTGTTATGGAAACCAGATGTTGCTCTGTGCCATATAGGCAGAATGAATGTTTCCGATCCGACGGAACTTGTTCAGCCGGACGGCAACAGTCATTCTGCCCGGTTTGCCCGGCTGTGTGTGGCCGCTTGCTTCATGCATGGGGCAAGCTAACACACTCGGCATACTTTCCGTTTCGGTACAAATGAACAGCAAAAAAGAAAAACCATCAGAAAACCCATAAAAGCACCTCTTGGCATAGCCGCAAAAGAAAGGGGCATTGCATCATCTGTCTAAACATCGTTTAGGCGTGAGGGATATCCTTTTCTCCAGCTATGCGATAGTCGGCACACGTCTAAAACTTGTTTTGGTCGATGGTGCACCGATAGATAAAATAACGTGAGTTCGATATAAGGATTTACAGTTACAATAATAAAACAATCAGCCATTTAGCATCAAACTAAGTGGCTGATTTTCTTGGTAATCTCAGATAAAATCCGTAAATTTATAGTGACTAATTACAAGATTTACAAGAATTTATATCATGATTACCGAAGACAAAATTACGGAAATTTTCTGTATCGCAGACGACTTTTGCAAGTATTTTTCATCAGAGCTGAAGAAACATCAGATAGCTGACGGTAAAAAGCATCGGAACAAGTCCTGCAAACTCTCGGAAGCCGAGGTGATTACAATCCTCATACTATTCCACAGCAAGGGATTCAGATGCCTCAAACACTTTTATACGCAGTATGTGTGCAAGCATATGCGACACCTGTTTCCGCAAACCGTATCATATAACCGTTTCGTGGAATTACAGAAATCAGTGGTTCTGCATTTGACTATGTTCATCAAGGAAGTTCTGTTGGGAACGTGCACCGGAGTTGCCTATGTTGATTCCACTCCGCTCAGAGTCTGCAAGCACCAGCGGATTCCAATACATAAGACATTCAAGGGATTGGCGGAACGTGGCAAATGTTCAATGGGATGGTTCTTCGGTTTCAAGCTGCACCTGATAATAAATGATCGCGGCGAGATTCTGAGCTTCATGTTCACACCCGGCAATGTCGATGACCGCGAGCCATTGTACTCGGAGTCATTCATCGGGAATGTCAAAGGAAAACTCTGCGGTGACAAGGGATATATAGGCAAACAACTCTTTGAGTTCCTGTTCATGAACGGAATACAGCTTGTGACAAAAGTCAAGAGCAATATGAGAAATTCACTTATGTCTGTCGCTGACAAGATCATGCTGCGAAAACGCGCTCTTGTAGAGTCTGTCAATGACGAGCTGAAGAATATCGCACAAATAGAACACTCAAGGCACAGGTCGTTCACAAACTTTATTACCAATGCCCTGAGTGCTATTGCGGCTTACTGTTTCTTTCCTAAGAAACCATCTATTTCTTTGGAATACGTTTTCGACAATCAGCTTACTTTGTTCTGATTCCTTATATCGAACTCACGTTAAAATAGCTTTTACGGAAAAACTTATGAATGAGAGAATAAAAAATCCGGGAATTTATATCAAAATCTCGGATTAAATAGCTACTTTTGCATACAAAGAGTTCTTTGAAGGTTACGCAATGTGCAGAGGAATAATGCAGTAGATAACTAACTAAATCGTAACCTATTACTATCAAGAGCAATTAACCTCCGCTCATTTCCAATAAATTACACTCTTTTCGTAACTTCACGGTGCAAACTTACATAAAATTATCCAATCCTGCGCAAAGACCGTCACAAAATTATGTTTTCTTTTAAAGAATTGTAAGATTCCATCTATCTTCCCCTTCACCATCTAACCTGCGTGGCACAGAATCCGACGGGAAAGGACATGATTTTACATGAAAATGAGGAAAGTTACGGAAAAAAGCACTATCTTTGTCAGACGATCGAAAAGAAAGGAATGACCATGGAAATAAACAGCAAGGCCAAAAAGCTAAGAATCTATGTCAGCAATACGGACAAATACAAGCACGAGCCGCTCTATCAGTACCTGGCCCGGACGGCAAGAGAGTTAGGCATGTCGGGGGCGACGATCTACAAAGGGGTAATGGGCTATGGGACCAGCAGTGATTTTACCTCGCCTTCACTTTGGGAGTTTGCCGAGAAAGTGCCTGTCACCGTAGAGATCATCGACGACGAGGCACCCATCAACGACTACCTTCAGACCATCAAACCCCTGTTGGATGAGCAACCGAAAGGCTGTCTCATCACCTTACAGGATGTTGATGTCGTCTATATCAAGCACGGGACACCCTCTTAGAAGGTCATGCGGAGCATGGCACGGATGCCGTTTTTGCTGGGTGCTGATGGCAGGTAATTGTAATTGCAGCGGTGAACCCACTCGATATGCAAGAACTTGAATATGTTGTGGATGCCGAAGACCAGTTCGACATAGGGACGTTTGGGGTCCATCACCGAACTCCCATTTGGGAATTGCATGAGGATGGGGTCATGGGCGTTCTCAGCAAGGGTGGGGTTATTCTTGTCAGAAAGCTTTCCCCACAGGCACTTGATCCCAATGAACTCACGCCACTTCAACTTCTTCAGCAAAGGGATACGATTGAAGATCTTCCCGTTCATGTCCCAAGAAGCGTCCAAAGACGCATAACGGTCGTTGAGAAACTCCATGTTATTGATCATGTTGAACGTCTCATCCTCAATGATGTAAGATAGGTTGGCTGCTGGCATGATGAGCAAGGGGAAGGGAACTTTGTTCCATTCGATCCCACCTTTGAGGTAAAAGTCCATCTTTCCCCAGCTTTTCAGCCAGAAACGCTTATAGATATTTGCCTCGGTGAAGTTGTAATTATATTCGCCGCCAAGGACGCCCTTGACTCCCACCGTATGGGTAATCCCAAATACTGGAGCATCTAAGTTGATGGGAACCCTGCGCTGCTTGGTGTTGATATAAGTCCGTCCCGGTGCGATCTCGATTCCGAACATCGCCTCGGTGGTACGTATTTTGCCATTATGGGTCAAGAATCCCGGGTCATAGTTATCCAAATGCGACATGATCTCTGCACGTTGCGGGTCGGGATGAGCCAACGACTGGAAGAACAAAGAGCCTGCAGCCTCGTTCTCTTCCGTCTTCAGTGCCACCGTTGTTTTGAAGCCCCATTCCTCCTCACGTTCAAATTTCAGGGTCTGTCGGTTATAGAACATCATCTTGTCCACCGTTGTCCATTTGAAGGCCGTGAACATATTATCCTTATCGGTATGGATGAACTTATCCGAGGGAGCCATGATATCATACTCAGACGTGAAAGAAAGGGTTCGCTTGGGGAACTCGCGGGGCAGATAATCCTTCTTATTGAAGGAATAGGTCAGATCGGCCTTATAGTAATTCTTGTCACTCTTCCATCCCCGCGCATAATATCCAGAGGCAAACCAATGCTTATTCAGGTTAGCGGTGGTCTGCGCGGTGATTCTCGTTCGCCATCCATCGATGAAGTTTTTGGTAACCATCGTATTGACAGGTCCGATGTCCACCTTACTCGGATGGTTCTCATCACCGGTCTCGACGAAGTTCTCGATCAAGGCTTTTGCCCCAAAGATCACATACTTAAAGCCTTTCAGCTGTTCGATTCTATGGATAAAGGCATCCATCGAAGACTCGCTCTTCGTCAGTTCCACGGTACGGTACTTATTCCAGAAAGCCTCATCACGCATCTGGGCATCCGCCTCCCGTTTCTCCTTTGCTTTCCCCTTGAACAGTTTCTTAGGCAGTTCATCAAAGGCATAGTCGGTCAACCGTGTAGTCCTGACCACCAACACTTTCTGGAGGAATTTGGCAAGTGACATCTCCGCGATCATGTCGTCGACGGTCAGTGCCCATTCCCCATCCGGCAACCGGGTATATTCCTGTTGGATTTGGAGATGATCCACGAAGTTCACGTCACTTCGCTTGGGGATTGTCAGGTTGCATCGCTTGACATGCAAGGAAGAGTCGGCCAGGATATACAGCTCCCCACGGAATCCAAAATCTTGCTGGTTGTTGGGTAGGAACTGCAAATGATAACATAGATCCCTATCCACATATACAGTATCCTCTATATAATAGCGGTAGAAGTTAATAGCATCCTTTCCGATTGGACTTGTGAAAGGATATTGGAGCAGTCGCACCTGATCATCATAGATGTCGACATCCGTGAAGACGTCCTTCAAGGCAACCGTTGCGATATCACCCGTCTGGAACAACTGGTTGATACCCTGTGAGTTCTGCCCGATAATGATATCCTTTTCCGATTTGGGTTCTTTGCGGTAGAGATGCTGTGTAACCGTCTCGTCAATGGTCAGCGGCAGGGTCAGCTTTTGATTATATGGGCTTACCTCCACCTGGTCGAGCAGCCATTTCTTCTTGGCGAAGAAGCCACTGTCTAAGTCGGATGGCTTCAGGTCGTTCAGTGCAAAAGTAATCTTCTGATATTTGGTATATTGCAGATAAGGATGGTTCGTCAGGTCCGTCTTCTTCTTGGCGGCGATCACGCGCCTCATCAACTCGACGGCAGGGTTATTCTTTCTGGAATAACGCGCGCGCTTATGCCGGATGACCACCTCAGCCAATTGCTTTGTGTCCGGTCTCAACTTAATGTTCAGGACATTGGGCGTATTCGCCTTGATCAGCACCGTCTGCGATTTATAGCCGACAGAGCTGAACGTCAAGTACCAGCCCTCGTGCCGCTCTATCTTGTATTGTCCTTGCGCATTGCCACTAACTGCGACATGATGGCCCGTATAAGCTGCGCTCGGATAAAACAAGGTATCGCCGGTCTGGGCATCGGTGATAACGCCTGTGATCTGGGCAGACGCGGAGACCGCAATCACCCACAGTGCGACAATGATCCCTACAATCTTTATTTGATTCTTCATAAATGTGTTTATTGATCCTGAATAGATCTCTTCTTGTCATGTAATGTGCTCTTAGAGAAGCTGGTCCAAGTCTGTGATCACCCGGTCGGGCACTGTTTCATCATACGACTGGTCCGTCCAACCTTCTCCCTTGAACCAAACGGTCTTGCATCCCGCCTGTCGGGCTGGCTCGATATCCTTGAAAAAGCTATCGCCTACGACGACGCATTCATCCGGTTTCAGTCCCAAAGCCTCAACGCCCAAAGTGAAGATCTTAGGGTTCGGCTTCCGAATACCTACCACAGCCGATTCTATCACGTCCTGGAATAAGCCGTCCAACCCGAACTCCGACAGGACAGTATGGATATTCCCATAAAAGTTACTGACCAAAACCATCGGGAATTTCTCGTGCAAGGTCTCAAGGACCTGCTTGCTATGAGCTGTGATTTCCTTCACCTTCGCATACAAGTCATCAAGGACCTGCTGCAGACCAGCCTTAAAACCTGGTTCGTCAGCATCCCATGCACCGACTGTACACAGGTGTTCCATCTCAATGCGGATCTTGGTTTGCAGGGTCTTATAGAACGTATAGTCGCTTTGGATGATTGGGGTTCTGCCCAAGGTCCGCTCTGCATAGACATAAGCCTCTCGGAAAGCCTCCTCGGAAACCGGTATCTGCTGGCGCTGATACGCATGCCACAGCATCTTTCCCCAATGGCAACCATGGGTATCAAGGGTGCCACCATAATCAAATATATATCCTCTAATCATGTTGTTTGGTTCATTAAGTGAGCGCACAAGTGCTCATGCCGCTTGTGCATATATACATAAAGAATGTTCAATACGATAATCTCAAAAAGCAAATACACCCAAGGACAGTTCAACAGGCAAGTGAAATAGATGACAATGGCACGCACATTGAAAGTCAGCCAGTTGGTATATTTCATCAAGGGACGGCTCCCTGCCAGGAACGCCTGCCGCACCTGTTCTTTCTGTTCCGCATCCTGAAGCCCTTTGTACCAAGGGAAGAATTTCTGGAAACACGGTGTGCGCCTCTCCTGACTCCTGCAGTACTTGGAATAGGAAGAATAGAATAGACGACCGAACCAATCCTTCTTCGGCAAGCTCTCTAAGATCGCATGCTGCTGAGCGTAATTATCCAATTCGCTTCCCTCCTTACCTTTCAGGAAAAAGAGATGGATCTGACGATAGTAATCGGCAAGGGAGCTTTGTGGAGAGTGGCTCATCACCCCGGCAAGAATAGCCAAGATCCAGATCAGGATACCCCACTTCATGTCCAATCCAGGTATGTTCTGTCCCATCAGTCGTAAGCAAATGGCGACATAGATGCAAAAGAACCACACGTCCCCGGAGAATCCATCGAGCACGCGTCCTAACAAGGTCTTCTTCCCTGTGAGCCGTGCCATCTGCCCATCGGTAGAATCGCAGAAATTAGCAAGCATCAAGAAGAGAACACCATAGAGATTATGGTACAGGTCGGTGAACGAGAACATGTACCCAGCAGCACCCCCTAAGAAGAAAGAGATGATCGTAATGACATTCGGATGGATGTTCATTCGGTCCCACAAGAGCGCAAAAACCAGACCAATGGGACGTGTAAAATGAACGTCAAGCCATTCCTCCGTATCATTCGATTTCAATGAAGACTGTAATAATTCCTTAAATGTTGACATATCTTTAGCACTATTGTGCAGCGTTATTTTTCGTTTACATAGCGGCCGACCAAGTCTGCGATGGCATCAGCCGCTTGCTCGCGGCACCTGCTAAAACTGGGCCAGTCATTAAAATCAATCACATAATAGTTCCCATCCTGATCAATGATGGCATCCCCACCATAGACATCGATTCCCGTCAGGTGAGCCACCTTGACCACTTCCTGGTGGAGTGCCTCAACGTCAAACGGATAATGGTGAGCCTGTCCGTTACGACTTTCATCCCCGAATTTCGAGATACCGTCATCACTCGGATAGTAATAGCGGAAGAATCCATCCCCTACCGCATACCATTTTACCAGGTCGCCTACCACATGGGCACTCACCACCTGATGAGCGATGCCACGCTCCCGGTAACGGGCAAGTGCCTCTTGGAGCTGTAGTTCGCCCTGGCAAAAGACCACGTCATCCTTTCCTGTCGCCCATCCCCCATTCTTCAGCCAGTATCCATGGCATCCTTTCTCTGGTGGCATGGCAATATGATGCTTTCTCATCAAATCCTCCAACACGTAACGAGGGCGCACCGAATCCCCACGATTGACGACGATCTTCCCCTCTCTCCCGATTAGGGACAACCGTTCCAAGGTCTTCGGGAAACGTCCCATTGACAAATAGACATCTGCCTCCGGGATCTCTAACGCATTGTCGAATGCCCTCTCATCCATCAACAGATAGTCACCCATGCGCTGCAAGACAGCCATGAGGATAGCCTTGTCCTTCTCTATGGAATGAGGAGAAAAGGTATCGTCGCGTCGGATGGCAAGGATGTTAACCATGGATAAACTCCTCTGCTTTCTGGATATCCGATGCATGGTCGATGTCAAGCACCTTCGAGAAGGCATAGGCTTTCAGTTTCCTGCCGTCTCGAATCAATCCCCTTTGGAAATTACGCATTCTCGACTCCCCCCTTTCCATGCAAGCCTCCAAAGTAAGCAGTGCGTTCGGGACCAATCCATAGATACCGCCCGAGATATAAGTACAATGGGCAGTGTTCGTATCATAGAACCCCGTGACCTGCATGTGCTCGTCCGTACCCACATACAGCGGTTTCTCGTCGTCAATGAAATCCGTCACGCCCATCATTCCATCCCAACCGTGAGACATACTCTCTTGAAAAGAGGCCACATACTGAGAGAATTCACGCTCTCGGAAGATCGTGTCCACTGTGGTCAACACGAAAGGAGAGTTCCCCAAGAGCCTGCTCAGCGCGAAGAAGCTGTGCATAGAACTGGGTGTACTCTGGACAATATATTTCAAAGGGACTGGGATCCCATTCAACCCTTCATCCTGTATTCGTCGAAGATGCTGACTGACATAAGGCGTGAGATCATTGCAAATGACGTCAATCTCATCGGCATGGTTCTCCATGAAAATCCTCATCAACCTATCAATCAGATGCTCTCCTTCGACTTGAACCAACGGCTTAGGGACCTGAATACCTTCGGAAGCCAACCTGGATCCTTCCCCTGCCGCGATGATTGCATACTTCATTTTTCCTTAATAGAATTCAATCAAAAATGTACCTTTATCGAAATTGGTCGGTAAAGGTACATATAATAGGTGAAATAGGAAATCTTTTTAGCAGAAATTTGTTTTATTGCTGAAGGTTTAACGCATCTATGCTAAAATCACCGGCCCCCTTCACTTCCTTATTCAAGCGTTTGAGGTCGCCGGTCAACGTGATATCTCCTGTGCCAAACAGCCGGCAATTCGCATATCCGCAATGTTGGAAGTCAACGGAAATGTCGCCTGCGCCAAACAGTTCCACTGTGCTTTTATCCACATTCACCAACTTAGCATCGACATCTCCAGAGCCTGCCAGCCGGATAGAACTTTCCTGGCATTCCAGGCGATCGAACTCTATATCCCCGCTGCCATTCATTTCAAACCCAGCCTTATCGCAGATGACGTCTGCCAAATGGATGTCTCCATTACCGTTCAGCGTAATGCGCAAGACATCCGTATCCAACCTGCGGAGCGATTCAAAATCACCGGGTCCGCACATAACGACGTCTGTCAAGTCTGGAGAAGACACCAATAACCGTACGAAATGCGAGGAATTGCGGTCTAGAAAGAAACGAAGCCCCTTATCACGCACCATCAGCGTCCCATCCTCCACGCTCAATGTCAAATTATCAATCTGGTTCTTCGTCCCCTGCAACCGGACCGAATATGTGTTTCCTTGGACAAATTCCACGTCACAGGCAGCACGGACATCAATCTTGTAGAACGCTCTCGGATGGACAGTCCTTGTAACCTCCACTTCTGATGCCCTCCTGACCGCACTCCTATCGAAATAAGTAAAGAACCCGGCAATAACCACTAAGGCAACGAATGCAACCATTAATATAATCCCTAATTTCTTCATTTGCTTCCTTTCTTGATTTATTCCTTTGACGAAGAGTTACTGCAAGAAGTTGCATACAAAGAGAAATCTTGAAATATTTAACACTTTTGTGAGATCGGTCCATCAAGTTTCATTCATCGCAATTCGTTATTTGCTAATTCACCTATTTAATAAATAAAAACATATTTTATTTTCTCAGGAAGATAAAAGTTATTAAATTTGCATGTCAATTTGGAGAAAGAAAGATGAACGCAACCTATTATCGAGTGGGATTGGACGTTGGATCGACAACAGCGAAAATCGTTGTCTTAGACGAAAACGGCAATATCGCTTATTCAAATTATGAACGCCACCACGCCCATGTCAAGGAATTGGTCAGCCAATATTTCAATAGCATCCAACAAAAGTTGGGAGATATTAAGTGCACGATTTGCGTGACCGGCTCTGTAGGCATGTCTACTGCAGAGCAACTTCATGCGGAGTTCGTACAGGAAGTAGTTGCCGCGACTGTGTTTGCGAAGGCACGCTATCCCCAGGCGAAGGCATTGATCGATATCGGTGGTGAGGACGCGAAGGTTGTTTTCTTCAATGGAAAGAACATGGAACTAAGGATGAACGGCAACTGCGCAGGAGGAACGGGAGCCTTCATTGACCAAATGTCTGTCCTCATGGGCATCAGTAACCATGAGATGAGCCAACGAGCTATGAGTGCCACCCGTGTCTATCCGATGGCTGCTCGGTGCGGTGTCTTTGCAAAGACTGACGTCCAGAACCTGATGTCGAGGAACCTTCCTGAAGAAAACATCGCCGCCTCCATCTTCCACTCCATCGCCGTGCAAACGGTAACGACCCTTTCCCATGGTTGTACCTTCACTGCGCCCATCTTGCTCTGCGGCGGTCCCTTGACATTCATGCCTGCTCTGAGAAAGGCATTTGCAGACTATCTGCAGATGGATGGAGAGAAAGATTTCATCACTTCAACCTTTAGCAACTTGATACCTGCCATGGGATGTGCCCTAAGAAGCAAGGGTGAAGGCATCCGCCTTCCCCAATTGCAGGAGCGACTGCAACGAAAGGAGATCCAGACGTGGAAGAGTGCACTCCAGCCTCTTTTCCTTTCGGAAGACGACCATGCACAGTGGCTTGCAGAGAAACAGAAATATGCCACGCCCATTCTTGGATTGAAAGCAGGTAAGGAAAAGGTTATCATCGGTATTGACAGTGGATCTACAACCACGAAAATTATCGCAACACGTCCTAATGGGGACATTCTCTTCACTTATTACGCGCCCAATCTCGGCAATCCTATCACTGCAGTGAAGAAAGGACTCTATGAACTGAAGGAGCAAACGGTGAAGGCAAACTGTGAGATAGAGATTGTAGGAAGTTGTTCCACAGGCTATGGAGAGGAACTGATCAAGGCAGCCTTTAACTTAGACGCAGGTATCATTGAGACCATGGCACATTACCGCGCTGCCTCACATCTGATGCCTGACGTGTCCTTTATCCTCGATATTGGCGGACAGGACATGAAAGCCATCTTCGTGGAGCATGGAGCCGTGGTCAGGATGGAACTCAACGAAGCCTGTTCATCTGGATGTGGGACCTTTATCCAAACCTTTGCAAGAAACTTGGAATACGGCATAGCCGACTTTGCTAAGATAGCATGCACGGCACCCGCCCCTTGCGACCTCGGCACACGGTGCACCGTCTTCATGAATTCAAAAGTGAAACAGGTAATGCGGGAAGGAGCCACCGTTGCGGATATCTCCGCAGGATTGGCCTATTCCGTGATTAAGAATTGTTTATACAAGGTACTGAAGCTCCGGGGCAACGATACACTGGGACAGCATATCGTCGTACAAGGAGGGACCATGAAAAACGATTCTGTTGTCCGGGCTTTTGAACTGCTCACCCAAACAAAGGTGGCTCGAAGCAATATCCCCGAGATGATGGGAGCCTATGGCTGTGCCCTTTCCGCAGCCCACCACCAAGCCACAGCGCGATCATTAGACGACCTATTAGCTGGAGCGACCTATGAAACCCGCATGCTGCAGTGCAAGGGATGTGAAAACCAATGTTTAGTAAGCCGATACAAATTCAAAGACCACAATTTCTATTCTGGGAACAAATGCGAAAAAGTTTTCAACAATAAAGGAGAGAACCATGTCCATGGCGAGAATATCTATGATATCAAATACAAATTGCTCTTCGATCGTCCGACGACTGAAAAAGAAGGAAGCATCCATCGCCGTATCGGTATTCCCAGGGTATTGAATATGTATGAGGACTATCCCTTTTGGAACAAATTGCTCACAACATGCGGATTTGAAGTCGTATTAAGCGAAAAGTCTACCTTCACTAAATACGAACGAGCCTTAGGGAGCGTTATGAGTGACAACATTTGCTTCCCGGCGAAGTTAGTACATTCCCACATCCAAGAATTGGAGGGAAAAGACGTGGAACGCATTTTCATGCCTTATGTGATCTACGAGAAGAACGATGACGAACGCACGATCAACTCCTACAACTGTCCGATTGTCTCTGCCTACTCTGATGTAGTTAGGAGTTCCATGGACTTGTCGGTCCCATTAGATGCTCCTGTGATCAATTTTTCCAACCAGAAACTTCTCAGGAAGCAGGTCAGCCATTACCTACAAGCCCTTGGCATTGGCGAAAACACAATAGAACGTGCCTTCAATGCTGCATGGGAAGCACAGGAAGATTATGCCAACGAGATCAAGGGAGAAGCAGAAAGAATCCTGAAAGAGAGCCAGAACGCAGGAAGGATTACCATTCTGTTAGCAGGTCGTCCTTACCATACAGACCCTCTCGTCCAGCATAAGCTAAGTGAGATGATTGCCACCTTAGGGGTTGACGTCATCAGTGATGACATCGTACGTGGCGACAACGAGACAGACAGCGGTGAGACCTATCTCGTCAAGCAATGGGCATACATGAACAGGATCATCAAAGCAGGTCAATGGGCAGCTATCCAAGGAGGAAGGATCCATTTCATCCAGATGACATCATTTGGTTGCGGTCCTGACTCCTTCATCCAAGACGAGATTAGAGATATCCTTCGAAGGCATGGAAAGCCATTTACCTTATTGAAAATAGATGATGTAAGCAACATCGGATCCTTGAAACTCCGCGTCCGTTCCCTTATTGAAAGCCTGCATGATTACCAGTATCGGCAGCATGCTATTCCCTTTGAGCAGCCTAAGGTCTATCGGAAGGAAGACGTACATCGCAAGATCTTAGCACCGTATATGACAGAATACCTCACCCCGATCCTCTCTCCGTTGCTCTACCTCGCAGGCTATGACCTCCAAGTATTGCCACCCAGCGACGAAGAGAGTGCACAATTAGGACTGAAATACGCCAACAATGAAGTATGCTACCCTGCTACCTTGATTGTTGGGGACATTGTGAAAGCCTTACAATCCGGCAGATATGACAGGGAAGACATTGCCATTGCCATGACCCAAACAGGTGGTCAATGCCGTGCAACCAATTATGCGGGACTGATCAAAAGAGCGATGGTTGCTACCGGCTTCAAAGATATTCCCCTCATCACCATAGGTGTCACCTCACAAGGAGATGGCGAGAACGAACAAGAAGGATTCAATATACCGTGGCTGAAATATGCAGGCATAATCGTTACATCCCTGTTGTATTGCGATACGATTTCTAAGATGTACCATGCTGCCATCATTAGAGAGGCCTCTCCTGGATTGGCAGCTGGCCTAAGGGACAAATACCTCAAAGCAGCCGATAACCGCATCCGCAGGAATGACACAAACGGCATCATGGATTTGATAGAAGATGCTGCAAAGGAATTTGATGCGATTACCGCCGACAAAGAAGTACCCGCTGTTGGGATCGTTGGTGAGATATTCCTAAAGTTCAACCCATTCGCACATCAATATCTTGAAAAGAATATCATCAGCAAAGGCCTTGAAATCATTCCTCCGCTCATTTCTCCGTTCTTTCTCCAGGAATTCGTTAATGTGATCGTTCAAAAGCACTTAGGTCTCTCCTGCTCGAAGGCTCCAGACTGGATCGTCAAAGGACTCTATGGGCTCATCAACCGGCGCATGAAGAAAGTCAACAAAGTAGCGGGATCATTCCGTTATTTCCGCCCCTTCACCAACATTTTCGATGAAGCAAAAGCCGTTGAAGAGAACCAGGTCGTATCTCTTGCCGCTCAATTTGGGGAAGGCTGGTTGCTTCCTGCAGACATTATCTCCTTAGTAAAGAGTGGGGTCTACAACATTATTTCCCTACAACCGTTCGGTTGTATCGCCAACCATATCATTTCAAAAGGGATCGAGAAGCGGCTCCATGAGCTGTATCCGGAGCTCAACCTCGTCTCACTCGATTTTGATAGTGGTGTCAGCACAGTCAATGTAACAAATCGACTGCTCTTGTTCTTGGATAATATTGCCGTTTAGGAGCCTCAACAAAATTTCATGATAATAATCAAAAATTATTTTTTGATTCTCAATTATTATTCGTAATTTTGTACCCGTATAACGAGTAAAGGAGATGAATACTCAGGGCTTGACTCAATTATTGACACAAACGGTAGAAGAACTATCTCAACCAGAATCATTGAAAGGTCTCTTCCACCAGCATCAGGACGGAACACCGCTTCCTTCAGGCAAGGCGCTTGAAGAGATCATTGAATTGTCAAGAGCCATCCTTTTCCCTGGTTACTATGGAAAATCTTCGGTTAATACGAAGACCATCAAATACAATATTGGCGTCAATGTTGAGAAGTTGCATCAGCTGCTCTCAGAACAGATCTTGGCAGGACTCTGCTTTTGCTCTTCCGATAATGAAAATAAGGATGCCCCCCTATCCCTTTCATCCTTGAAAGAGCAGTCACGAGCATTGTCTGCAGAGCTCATTTCGCGTCTGCCGAAAATCCGCAAGGTACTTGCTACCGATGTCATCGCAGCCTACAATGGTGATCCTGCAGCGGAGAGTTTAGGAGAAATCATCTCCTGTTATCCGATTATCAAGGTGCTGACCATCTATCGAGTTGCCCATGAACTGGTATCGTTGAAAGTTCCACTTATCTCCAGGATGATGACGGAGATCGCGCATTCTGAGACCGGTGTCGATATTCACCCGGCAGCCACGATCGGCAACTATTTTACAATTGACCATGGGACTGGGGTTGTGATTGGTGCCACCTGTGTAATTGGCAATAATGTTAAGCTTTACCAAGGCGTCACCTTGGGTGCCAAAAGCTTTCCACTTGATGAAAACGGGAACCCCATCAAGGGAATCCCCCGTCATCCCATTATCGGTGACAACGTCGTAATCTATGCCAATGCCACAGTTTTAGGAAGGATACACATTGGTGACGGGTGTGTCGTCGGAGCGAATGTTTGGGTCACAGAAGACATGGAGCCCCAAACCAAGAAATACAAGAAAAGTTGATCCTACAAAGAAATTATAAACTTAATAGATATTTAACTAAAAATGGAATTCGAACTCATCGCCAAGACATTTATGGGACTGGAGCCCGTTTTGGCACAGGAGCTTACCCAACTGGGTGCAAACAATGTTCAAATCGGACGCCGCATGGTGTCTTTCTCTGGTAATAAGGAAATGATGTATCGTGCCAACTTCCAGTTGCACACAGCCATTCGTATTCTAAAACCTATCAAGCACTTCAAAGCACGCTCTGCGGATGAAGTGTATGAGGAGATCAAGAAGATCGATTGGTCCCAATATATCGAGAAAGGAAAGACTTTCTCAGTTGACTCTGTCGTCTATTCTGAGGAATTCCGCAACTCACGCTTTGTGACCTATAAAGTTAAAGATGCCATTGTAGACCAATTCAGGGAAAAGACCGGGGAACGTCCTAACATCTCTGTCTCCAATCCAGACATTCGCTTGAACATACACATTGCAGAAGATAATGCAACCTTGAGCTTGGACTCCAGTGGAGAAAGCCTTCATCGCCGTGGCTATAGACAGGAGAGCGTAGAGGCTCCCTTGAACGAAGTTTTAGCAGCAGGCATGATCCTGATGACCGGTTGGAAGGGAGAAACCGACTTCATTGATCCTATGTGCGGGTCTGGAACCCTCCTGATTGAAGCAGCTCTTATCGCACATAACATGAGTCCAGGCATTTTCCGGAAGGAATTTGCATTCGAAAAATGGGCAGATTACGACCCTGATCTCTTTGACAGCATCTACAATGACGACTCTAAAGAGCGTGAGTTCACCCACCATATCTATGGATATGACGTAGACATGAAAGCTGTCAACACTGCCAGACTAAATGTCAAGGCTGCTGGTTTGTCTAATGACATCTCTGTAGAACAACAAGACTTTAAGGATTTCAAGCAACCTCAGGAGAAAGCGATCATGGTTACGAACCCGCCCTATGGGGAGCGCATCTCTACGCCGAATCTGTTAGGGACCTACAAAATGATCGGCGAACGATTAAAGCATCAATTCATGGGCAATAATGCATGGATCCTAAGTTACCGTGAAGAATGCTTCGACCAAATCGGACTAAAGCCTTCTATCAAGATTCCCTTGTATAACGGGTCATTAGAATGCGAATTCCGGAAATATTCCATGTTCAATGGGAAGTTGAAAGAATTCCGCAGCGAAGGAGGCATTGTCAAGACGGACGAAGAGAAAAAGCAGATGGCAGAGAAGCACAGGTTCAAGAAAAACCGTGAGTTTAAAAAACGACTGGAAGAAGAAGAGGAGAATGAGGAAGGCGATATCCGTTCCTTTAAATTCCATACCTTTGACAAAGGTAACCACAAAGACCGGCGCGATGACCGGAGAAGAGACGACCGAAGAAGCAGCAGGCGTGACGATGACCGAGGTGGAAAGCGCTTCGACAAAGGCGGAAAGCGTGGCAATGGACGTGACTATGGTAAAAAATATAGGAGGTATGATGATGAAGATTAATGCTGTTATTCCATTTTTAGGACTCGTTTTCTTAGCATGTTTCTGTAGCAATCAGATGAAAGCTCAAAAAGAATTCACACTGGAAGACTTGAACTTCGGAGGCACGAACTACCATCAAATGGTTCCGAAGTATCGCTATACGACTTGGTGGGGTGATGAGTTGATTCATTTGGAACCAGAGGAATGCTTCATCGTGGATAAGAACACGGGCAAGGAAAGGAAACTCTTCACCCTTGAAGAGCTCAATAAGATGGTTGGCACCAACGATTCCAATAAGATCTACTCTTGTTACAGTGCCAAGTTCCCGTATGCAAAACAGACCTATGTCTTGCTCAGAAGTGGGAAAGATCGGATCTTAGTTGATTGGAAGAAAGGAAAGAAAATATGGGGGCAACCTGCTGAAGGGCAACAATTTGCTGACTTTAACCCGACCAGCAGGAATGTTGCATTTGTCAAGGACCATCAGTTGTTCGTAGCTCAGGCTAATGGAAAAACAAAGCAGTTAACAACAGACGGCAGTCGTGAAATTGTTTATGGACAAAGCGTTCACCGCGATGAATTCGGCATTAGCAAAGGAACATTCTGGGACAACGACGGGCAGAAGTTGGCTTTCTATCGGATGGATCAAAGCATGGTAGCAGATTATCCGCAAGTGAATATCTTTGCACGTGAAGCACAATACGAGCCCGACAAATATCCAATGGCTGGTATGACCAGCCACCAGGTGACCGTAGGAGTCTATGATGTCAAGACAGGACAGACCCTTTACCTGAAAGCAGGAGACCCTACCGATCGATATTTTACCAATATAGCCTGGAGTCCAGATAACAAGACGATCTATATATTTGAACTTAACCGCGACCAAAACGTTTGTCAGTTGATTAGCTATGATGCGGAAACCGGCAACAAGCTCGGCGTGATCTATGAAGAGAAAGACAGTAAATATGTAGAGCCCCTCCATCCGATCCAATTTTTGCCTTGGGACAACAGCAAATTTATCATGCAAAGTCAGAAGGATGGATATAACCATCTTTACCTCTTTACGAAAGAAGGCAAGGAACTGAAGCAGATTACCCAGGGGAAATGGGTTGTCATGGACGTTCTCGGATTTGACAAGAAGCATCATAGCATTATCTACCAATCCAATGAGTTGAGCCCTATCCAGCAAAACATCTTTGTCGTCAACGTTGACAACAACAAGCGGGCTCTGATGGATGACAATGGAAAAGGCTGGCATAATGGCATACTGAGCGAAAGTGGACAATACTTCGTTGACAGCTACTCTACTCCAACCATCCCCCGTAACATTGCCATTATCAACATCAACAACGGAAAGCGAACCCGGTTTTTCAAGGCTGAAGACCCTTGGAAGGGTTACAATGTACCAGAATACTCCTGCGGGACGATCAAAGCCGCGGATGGCGTTACTGACCTGTACTATCGGATGGTGAAGCCTATCAACTTTGATCCTTCCAAGAAATATCCCACTATCGTATATGTCTATGGAGGGCCACATGCCCACAACGTCGACGCGCGATGGCATTATAGCAGCAGAGGATGGGAAACCTACATGGCACAGAAAGGCTATTTACTGTTCATCCTCGATAACAGAGGCTCTGAGAACAGAGGGAAAGCCTTCGAACAGGCTACATTCCGGCAGTTAGGACAGACAGAGATGAAAGACCAAATGAAAGGGGTTGAATACTTGAAATCACTCCCTTACGTTGATTCTGACAAGATCGGCGTTCACGGATGGAGTTTCGGCGGGTTCATGACGATTTCGCTGATGACTAACTATCCTGATGTATTTAAAGTAGGAGTTGCCGGAGGACCTGTCATCGATTGGAAGTGGTACGAGGTTATGTACGGTGAGCGTTACATGGATACGCCCCAGACCAATCCAGAAGGATATGAGAAGACCTCTCTGTTGCATAAGGCAAAGGACCTGAAAGGCAAGTTATTGATTATCACTGGATACAATGATAAGACCGTCGTTCCCCAGCACTGTCTGTCATTCTTGTCCGCTTGCATCCAGGCTGGAACACAGCCAGACTTCTTCGTATATCCCGGTGAGCCGCATAACATGCGCGGCCATCAGAGTACTCACCTACATGAGAAAATCTCACAATATTTCTTTGATTATTTAAAATAAGCATCATCATGAAGATATTACTGTTAGGAGGAGGCGGTCGCGAGCATGCCTTGGCATGGAAGATCGCACAGAGCAAGAAGGTAGACCAATTGTTCATTGCGCCAGGCAATGCCGGCACGGCTAATGTGGGCGAGAACGTTGACATTGATGTCGATGATTTCGAACGGATCAAGGAATTTGCCGTTGGCCATCAGATCGACATGGTTGTCGTTGGACCAGAAGACCCCTTAGTAAAAGGGATCTATGATGAGTTCAAGAACGACACCCGTACCAAGGACATCCCTGTAATTGGTCCCTCCAAGCAGGGAGCGGTCTTAGAGGGATCAAAAGATTTCGCCAAAGGATTCATGCAGCGCCATCATATCCCAACAGCGAAATACCATACCTTCAACGGCACAACCATCAACGAAGGACTGAAATTCTTGGAAACACTTCAGCCACCTTACGTACTGAAGGCAGACGGACTTTGCGCCGGCAAGGGTGTCTTGATCGTGCCCACCCTCGAAGAAGCCAAGAAAGAATTCCAGGATATGCTACACGGGATGTTTGGGAACGCCTCAGCAAGTGTAGTCATTGAAGAATTCTTAAGTGGCATTGAATGCTCCGTATTCGTCCTCACCGATGGGAAACACTACAAGATATTGCCAGAAGCAAAAGACTATAAGCGTATCGGGGAGCATGACACAGGATTAAACACCGGTGGAATGGGAAGTGTATCCCCAGTTCCCTTCGCTGATCAAGCTTGGATGAAGAAAGTAGAAGACCGCATCATCCGTCCTACAGTGGAAGGTCTTGCAGAAGAGCATATCGACTACAAGGGATTCATATTCTTCGGATTGATCAACGTGAAGGGAGATCCAATGGTCATTGAATACAACTGCCGTATGGGCGACCCAGAAACCGAGACCGTCATGTTGCGACTGAAAAGTGATATTGTCGATCTATTCGAGGGAGTCGTTAAAGGAGACTTAGACCAGCGTCCCATTGAATTTGATGACCGTTCTGCAGTCTGTGTGATGTTGGTAAGTGGTGGTTATCCCCAAAAATATGTGAAGGGCTATCCCATCACAGGACTGGACCAAGTAGAAGATAGCATCGTTTTCCATAGCGGCACCAGTCTGAAAGATGGAAGCATCGTAACCAATGGCGGGCGTGTCATTGCCGTCAGCAGCTATGGGAAGACCAAGGAAAGTGCCTTGGAAAAAAGTTTCCAAGAAGCCCAGAAGATACAATTCAAGGATAAATATTTTCGCAGTGACATCGGTCAGGACCTTTAAACGGTCTTGACCCTGTCCAATCTATGAGGAAAATGATACATGTCTATTAAGAGAGTACAAAACAAAATCGCCGAAAGCAGGTATACCATGCCAATCACTGCAGTGTATGCGACTGTCGTTTGCATACTCGGTGGCATGGTGGAAAACCATTGGTGGCTACAATTTGGATGCTTAGCGGTTTCGACATTCCTCATGATCGGACTAAACAACACCAACGCACTGATCCGGATATACAGTCGGATGGTATCCTGCTCGTTCATGGTATTATGCTGCGCGACGAACTTACTATTCCCATCTGTAGAGGGAGGAATCACAGAGCTCTGCTTCATTGCCTTTCTACTGTCATTCTTCCATGCTTATCAGGATAAGTCAGCCACCATTTGGGTCTTCTATGCTTTCCTCTGTCTGGGATTGTCTTCTCTTCTGTTTGTTCAGATTCTCTACTTCGTACCCATTCTATGGATCTTGCTCAAGTTCAAGATCATGGCATTCAGTGGCAAGAATTTCTGGGCATCTATCTTAGGCTTGATCATTCCTTATTGGTTTGTGGGTGGATATTATGTTTACACAGGGCAATACCAAGAGCATTTAGAGCATTTCCTAACGATTGCAAACCTCCAGCCAATGTGCGACTTAAGCCTTCTATCGGAACACCAGATCGTCAGCTTTTCCTATGTCTTCATTTTGTTGCTGACTGGCACGATCCATTTTTTACGGAATAGCTATAAAGACAAGATACGCACTCGCATGCTATATGAGATTTTTATCATCATCAGCTTATGCGACATAGCGTTCCTCGTCTTACAGCCTCAGCATTACGATGAGCTCATGCGTATCCTGATCATCTGTACGTCTCCACTCATCGGGCATTTCTTAGCATTAACGAGAACGAAGGTCACCAACATCGCGTTCTTCGCCATTCTTCTATTGTCATTACTGGTAACCGCTTATAACCTATGGGTGCCTTCGTTGATTTTTTAATGAATTATGGCTACTGGGGAATGCTCATTGCGGCTTTCTTAGCCGGCAGCTTCGTTCCCTTCAGTAGCGAGGCTGTCATGTTAGGATTAATGGCAGTAGGCTTAAATCCTGTTCCCTTAGTGGTTTATGGAACTGTAGGCAATGTAGCGGGTTCCATGTTCAACTATGGAGTGGGTAGGTTAGGAAAGACCGTTTGGATAGAGAAGTACTTACATGTCAAGAAAGACAAGTTGGACCAAGCCCAGAGATTCATGGCAGGACATGGTGCTTGGATGGGTTTCTTTGCTTTTATCCCCATTTTAGGGAGTGCCATTACCATCGTATTAGGTCTGATGAGGTCAAACATCATGATCTCTCTGATCAGCATCACCTTAGGCAAAGCCATTCGATATATATTATTAGTTTTCGGGGTAAATTTATTTTTATAGCGTATGAAAAGATTTTTCTTGATCGGTTTGGTCAGTATCTTGCTCGCATCTTGCGGTCCTACGGCATCCAACAAGAGGGTAATCATGGTTTCTATTGAACCCTTACGTTATTTCACGAATCAGATCGCGGGAGACAAGTTCGAGGTCTACACCATGGTACAACCCGGGAACAATCCCGAGACCTATGAACCCACAGCACAACAGATGATGGCTCTCGCCAAGAGTGACTTGTTTATCAAGATAGGAGGATTAGGGTTCGAACGTACCTGGATGAAAAAAATCGAAGCCAATGCGCCCCATACCATCATCATCAATTCATCAGATGGGATCATCCCGATAAGAACGATGAATGGCATTGAAGACCCCCACACCTGGATGAGTTGCGTCAACGCTGTTATCATGGCCAGGAATATCTATCAGTCTCTTGCAGAGATAGACAGTAAAGACAGCCTATACTTTAAGAAGAACTTGGAAGAACTCATCTCCACTATACGGGAAACGAACACCAAAGTGAGGGAAAACATCACGAAAGACAAGCACACTTCTTTCCTGATCAATCATCCGGCACTCTCCTATTATGCCCAAGAGTATGGCCTGAACCAAATCCCCATCGAAGAGGAAGGCAGAGAACCTGGTCCCATCCAGCTCAAGGAAATCATCACAATGGCAAAGAAGAAACAAGTGAGGACATTGTTCTTGCAAAAGGACTTTGCAAACCGCAACACGAAAATCATTGCCAAAAGCGTAGGGGCTGAGACGGTTCCCATCAATCCCTTGAGCTATGATTGGGAGAAAGAAATGATTGGTATTGCAGAAAAACTTAAGTAGACCCGTATGCGTCCCATCATCACCTCGGGAGAACGGCTTTAAAGCAACAAGCGATTGTCTCATGAAGTGGGGGACAACTACAACGCGTCCTCTTAGGGATTGCTCCTTGATCATCATCAGTCAAGTCACATCCCATGTCAAGGAAAGAGCAAAGCATCTTATATGGGTGAATCGCGATATAGAACTAAATTAATATATTTTTCCTTTTTCGATTTCCTAAATTCAACAGAAAGCACTATCTTTGCAACTATATTTCGAAATAACACTTATTGATTTTAATAAATGAAACAGTACAAATTAGTGGACAATGTGCTGGGATGGATTGCATTTGTCATCGCAGCATTCACTTATTGCTCCACCATTGAGCCGACAGCCAGTTTCTGGGACTGTCCTGAATTTATTACAACAGCCTTCAAGCAAGAGATCGGTCATCCACCTGGTGCTCCATTCTTCATGCTCGCCGGCAATCTGTTCACCCATTTTGCGAGTGACAATTCCCATGTGGCCATGATGATCAACACGATGAGTGCACTGTTGAGTGCAGCCACGATCATGTTCCTGTTTTGGACGATCACCCATCTCACACGCAAGTTGATCTTAAAAGATTGGGATTCATTGACAACCAGCAAGCTGATTGCCATCGAGGCATCTGGTTTGGTTGGCGCGTTGATCTATACCTGGAGCGACACCTTCTGGTTCAGTGCCGTTGAGGGTGAAGTATATGCCTTCTCCTCGGCCTTTACTGCTGTCGTGTTCTGGCTGATCCTGAAATGGGAAGACCATGCGGATGAGCCTCATTCCGACCGCTATCTTGTGCTGATCTTTTACATGACCGGTCTGTCGATTGGCGTTCACCTGCTGAACTTGCTTTGTATTCCGGCCATCGTGCTGGTATTCGTCTATCGGAAATTCCCACAGGTGGAACTGAAAGGCTCCTTAGTTGCCCTCTTCATCTCATTCCTGGTCGTAGCCGGAGTGCTATACGGTGTCGTACCAGGCATCATCACGGTGGGAGGCTGGTTTGAGCTCTTTTTCGTCAACGTCTTAGGATGCCCATTCAACACGGGAGAGATCATTTATATCATCCTGCTTGTGGCATCCGTGATCTGGGCGATATACGAGAGCTATGTTGACAAGAGCCAGAAGAGAGAGAATATCTCCTTCCTCCTTGCCGTAGGTATGTTAGGTATTCCCTTCTACGGTTATGGATGGAGCAGCGTTGCCATCGGTATCGTCATTCTCGCGATCTTGTGGTTCTTGCTCAATTACCAAGTGAAGGTAGACAAGAAATCACCGAAGAAATTGCTCGTTAGTGCCCGTGTCAAGAATACGGCACTGCTTTGCATGCTCATGCTGATGATTGGATATTCCAGCTATGCGCTGATCGTCATCCGTTCCTCTGCCAACCCTCCTATGGACCAGAACTCCCCAGAGGATATCTTCACGCTAGGCAGCTACCTAAGCCGTGACCAATATGGCGACCGACCTCTATTCTACGGTCAGGCATATACATCTCAGGTCAAGCTGATCCAGGATGGTAACTTCTGCAAACCAGACATATCAGAAGGAGCTCCTATTTATCAGCGGAAGGAAAAGTCGTCCAAGGACGAGAAGGATTCCTACTTCGTGGTCAGTCATAAGAACAAATACATCTATGCGCAGAACATGATATTCCCGCGTATGTATGACTCTTCGCATGCCAAAGACTATGAAAGTTGGATGGGAGGCGTAGATGGTTACCAGACGACATACGACCGTTGTGGGGAGACCGTACAGGTAAAGATGCCTACCCAGTTGGAAAACATCCGCTTCTTCCTCTCCTATCAATGCAATTTCATGTATTGGCGCTACTTCATGTGGAACTTTGCCGGCAGGCAAAATGACCTCCAAAGCAGTGGAGAATTAGAGAAAGGCAACTGGATCACAGGTATTCCGTTCATCGACAATGCCCGTTTGGGCGACCAAAGCAAGTTGCCGGATGAGCTCAAGGAGAACAAGGGGCATAATGTCTTTTATTGCCTTCCCTTGCTGCTGGGACTCATCGGATTTTTCTGGCAGGCATTCCGGGGACAACGTGGGATCCGCCAATTCTGGGTGGTTTTCTTCCTGTTCTTCATGACGGGACTCGCAATCGTCATCTATTTGAACCAGACTCCTGCACAGCCACGTGAACGAGACTATGCGTATGCGGGATCTTTCTATGCATTCGCTATCTGGTGCGGCATCGGCGTTGCTGCTATTCTCGACCTGATCAAGAAATACCTGCATGTCGATGGCATCGCCATCGCGACCATTGTCGCCATTCTCTGCCTGTTAGTACCTATCCAAATGGTATCCCAAACATGGGATGACCATGACAGAAGTGGACGATACACCTGCCGTGACTTTGGTCAGAACTACCTGATGACCTTGCAGGACAAGGGAGCTCCGATCCTCTTCACAAACGGTGATAACGACACCTTCCCCTTGTGGTACAACCAAGATGTGGAAGGAGTGCGCACGGATGCCCGCGTCTGCAACCTGAGTTACTTGCAGACTGACTGGTATATCGACCAGATGAAGCGTCCCGCCTATAACTCGCCATCACTGCCTATCTCCTGGCCTCGACTCGATTACTGCTCTGGAACGAACGAATACGTTGAGATCAATGCGGAAGCCAAGCAACAGATCCTGGACTTCTACAAGCAGAATCCGGCACAGGCCAAGGCACAATTTGGTGACAATCCGTTTGAGGTGAAGAACATCATGAAATATTGGGTTCGGTCGAAAGATCCCAACATGCACTTCATCCCGACCGACACCTTATACATCACCATCGACAAGAATGCAGTCAAGAAGAGTGGCATGCTCATGGCTGGCGATACGATTCCTGACAAGATGGTCATCTCCTTGGCAGGCAAGAACGCCCTCTACAAAGGCGATCTCATGATGCTTGAAATGCTCGCACAAAGCAATTGGACACGTCCGATCTACGTGGCACTCACGGTGGGACAGGAAAACTACATGAACCTGGGTGATAACTTTGTGCAAGAAGGACTCGCCAACCGTATCACGCCGTTCACAACCAAGAATCCTGGCGTCAAGAACTTCGACACAGAAAAGACATACCGCAACGTCATGTTCCGGTATAAGTATGGTGGACTGAGGAAGCCTGGGCTGTACATCGATGAGACCGTCATGAGAATGTGCTACACCCACCGCAACTTGTTCGCGCAACTTGCCTTGCAGCTCATTGCAGAACACAAGTTAGACAAGGCAAAGAAAGTGTTGGACAAAGAGGAGAAGGAACTTCCAGAATATAATATCCCTCACAAGTTTGACAGTGGCAGCATGGATTTGGCACGTGCCTATGCCGTCTTAGGGGAAAAGGCAAAGGCCAAACACATCGTGGACATCCTATGGAAGACAGCCTCCCAATACTGGAACTGGTATCTCGCTTTGGATGGGAGCAATTTCCAAGGATCCATGAATGATTGCATCAAACAGATGTATATCATGCAGCAGTTGAACCAGATTACCCGACTCTTTGATACTAATCTCGCTGCAAAGCAGGAGAAAGAATTCAATGCTTTCTATAACAGGTATCGTGGGAAAGGTGGTCAAATCCCGGAAGAGTAATGATCATTGAGCAACCTGCTAAATGGTTGCGCTGGTTATATCCCAGGGCGACTTGGAGAATGGACAAGAACGAACATGCAGTTTACCTGACGTTCGATGACGGTCCTATCCCCGAGTCGACCCCTTTTATCCTAAAGACGCTCGCTGAATATGATGCAAAAGCCACCTTCTTCATGGTCGGAGAGAATGTCCTCCGCTATCACGACCTCTATCATGAGATCGTAAAAGCTGGGCATCAGGTCGGGAATCACACCTTCAACCATATCGGTGGAGCCAAGCATACGATCCATACATACATTAAGAATGTGGACCAGGCGAACGAATTGCTTCATACCAACCTCTTCCGCCCACCCCATGGATGGATGAGGCACGACCAATATGCGTGGTTAGGAAGGAAATACAAGATCATCATGTGGGACTTAGTGACCCGCGACTATTCCAAATGGATGACGGGAAAGGACATCCTCAATAACGTAAAGAGATATACCCGCAACGGTTCCATCATCACTTTCCACGATTCGTTAAAGAGCATAGACAAGCTACACTATGCGTTGCCGGAAGCGTTGGAATGGCTAAGAGAACAAGGATATGAATTCAGAACTTTCGAATCATATAAAAGCCGAGGCTAAAAGTCTCGGCTTTTATGCTTGTGGAATTGCCAAGGCTGATGCCGTGGACAACGAGACAGCAACAAGGTTTCAAGATTGGCTTGCCCAAGGAAAGAACGCAGACATGGCTTATCTGAACAACTACACGGACAAGCGCTTGGATCCCAGGCTCCTCATGACTGGGCTGAAGAGCATCGTGTGCGTGGCCCTCAACTATGCCCCAGCCGAGCGAATGCCAGACAATGAATATCAATTGGCGGCTTATGCCTATGGTCAGGACTATCACGATATCGTAAAGAACAAACTAAGGCAATTGGCCTCCCGATTTGGATTTGAATGCATGGATAGCAAAGGAACCCCAATTGATGACGGAAACATCCATTACCGAGTGTTCTGCGATAGCGCCCCTATCTTGGAAAGATATTGGGCCGTACGGGCCGGGATTGGTTGGAAAGGGAAGAGCCAGCAACTGATCATTCCCCAGGCTGGCACCATGTTCGTCTTAGGCGAACTCTTCTTAGACATAGAACTTGAGTACGACCAGCCCATGAAGAGCAGATGTGGGAGATGCCATCGTTGCATAGATGCCTGTCCTACGCAGGCATTAAAGGAAGGAGAATGTATGGATGCCAGGAGATGCCTTTCGTACCTCACCATTGAGAACCGGGGTGACATCTCGCCGGAAGTAGCAGCCAAAATGGGGAACACAATCTATGGTTGCGACAGATGCCAGCAAGCGTGTCCGTGGAATCATTTTGCCCAACCCAATCACACACCAGAGCTTCAGCCCAGGCCCGAGCTGATGAACATGACAAAAGAAAAGTGGCAGAACCTGACGGAAGAGGAATATCGCGCACTCTTTCGGGGCAGTGCCGTCAAAAGGGCGAAATACGCCGGTCTCATGAGGAACATACATGCGGTAGAAAAGAAAAAATGAACGCTCTTGGCAAGAGGTAACCTCCCGTCTTGCAAAAGATCATCTCCAGCCTCCTAATAGGTCATCTAATGAAGCCTAAAAGATCATCTAACGGCACGTGAAAGGTCATCTCCTGCCCAAGCCCTCGGCAAGCCCATCAAAAAAAGCGGTATCAGAAGAACCTCCGATACCGCTTTTATTATTAATAGAATCACTTTATTTCTGCATATCATAGACAACCTGCATGAGTTGCTTGCCTAAGGCATCAGCCTCTTCCATCGTCTTCGCCTCGCTGTAAACGCGGATGATCGGCTCTGTATTGCTCTTGCGAAGGTGAACCCATTTATCCGGGAAATCTATCTTAACGCCGTCGATATCCGTGATCTGTTCATCCTTGTACATGTCCTTGACCTTGTTCAAGATCGCATCTACATCCGTTTCCGGTGTCAAGTCAATCCGGTTCTTGGCGATGAAGTAATTGGGGAATGTTTTCCTCAGCTCACTCACCTTGCAGCCTTTTTGAGCCAAGCTGCTCAAGAAAAGGGCGATACCCACCAAGGCATCCCGTCCGTAATGGCTTTCTGGATAGATCACTCCGCCATTGCCTTCTCCACCGATCACGGCATGAACCTCCTTCATCTTGGTCGTCACATTCACCTCGCCAACGGCGGCTGGCGTATAAACACCTCCGTGCTTCTCGGTAACATCCCGAAGGGCACGTGTAGAACTCAAATTAGAGACCGTATTCCCTGGCGTATGAGAAAGGACGTAATCAGCAACACTGACCAAGGTATATTCCTCGCCAAACATCTTCCCATCCTCACAAATAAACGCGAGCCTGTCGACATCCGGGTCAACGACAATGCCCAAGTCATACCCGCCCTTGGCGATCTCATCCATGATACCGCCTAAGTTCTTCTCCAATGGCTCTGGGTTATGGGCGAAATCACCATTAGGCTCCCCATTTAGGAACTTGTATTCTACCCCTAAAGCCTTCAAAAGCTCAGGGAGGATGATACCACCCACAGAATTAATGCTATCAACGATCACCTTGAAATGCGCGTTCTTGATGGCTTCTACATCCACGAGCTTCAAGGCAAGCACGCTGTCAATATGCTTTTGGTTAAACGTATTATCATCCGTGTAACTGCCTAAATGGTCAACGTCAGCGTATTCGAAATCCTCCTTGTCAGCGATTTCCAACACTTCGTTTCCATCAGCTTTCGTCAGGAACTCCCCTTCCTTATTCAGAAGTTTCAGAGCATTCCAATGACGAGGGTTATGGCTTGCCGTAATGATGATGCCACCAGCAGCGCCAGACATCCTGACGGCCAACTCCGTCGTAGGTGTCGTTGCCAGACCGATATTGATGACATCATATCCCATGCCCATGAGCGTACCGCAAACGACATTCTTTACCATCAAGCCAGAGATGCGGGCGTCACGTCCGACAACGATTTTATTACTTTCCGACTTTCCGCTACGACGGATAAAAGTAGCATAAGCCGTAGTAAACTTCACGATGTCCAAAGGGTTCAAGGTGTCCCCCGTGTGTCCGCCAATGGTTCCGCGGATACCAGAAATAGATTTAATAAGTGTCATATCAGTTAACTAAAAGAAAAAATTACCGCCCTCGTTCAAATGTTATCTCATACAAGCAAGGATAAACACTTGACATAGCACTGGCCTGACCTTGGGGTGAAGGCACGATCAACTTGACCTTCGCGATCTCATCCCCATCCTTGGAGGGTCGCCCTATATTGACGAAAGGCAGGGCTGCCAGCCATCCAGAGGGGACAGCAGTGCTACTATATACAGATGCCATGATGCTGGATCCACTGATAAACACGCCCGTATAGGTGCCCGACGTGTTAGTCACTGTCATCTTGTCGACGATTGAAGAATAATATAGGACATTATTGGAAAGTATCAATGAATCCGTCAACAAATTATATTCATCAAACCGACATAAGACAGTTGCAGTCTCTCCGCTTTTGATCTTTTTGCCACATCCTTTCCGAATAATTTGCATATAGACACCTGTCGATTCAAAAAGGACGAACTCATTCTTGCTCACGTCTGTCGTAGAGTCCTGTGCCTTGAATTCAGATTCAGAGATCACCTTCACTGCTGAATCCTTGATATAAGCATTGATAGCCGCATTCTCCTTTTTCTTCTGGTCGGCATAGGTCTCACCATCGTTACAAGAAGCGAATGAAACCACTGCGAGAACAAGCACTAAAAGGGCATAAATTAACTTTCTCATATTCTGTTATCAAATTCTCGACAAAGTTAATAAAAAGAGAAGAGAGAAAGAGAAGGGTATCTTCCTTTTTTCTAATATTTAACACGATTTAGGTACTCTTGGTATACCCATCCCTGCCAGGCAGTAGACGATATGCCAGAAGGAGGACCGACTGCCTATTTCTGTAACCGTTCCTTGTAATGCAGGATTGCTTGCCTGACGATCTTCTCTGCCTCTTCCATGGAGCATAGGAGTCTTCCACCGCTGGCATTCAGATGTCCCCCGCCATTGAAGAACTGCTCTGCCATCTCGTTGCAGGGGAAATCGTCCACCGACCTCAGGCTGACCCAGATCAAGTTATCCCTACGATCGTCCTCGCGCAAGGAGATGGATAACTTCATCCCCTTGATTTTCAGTGGCTCATTGACCAATCCTTCGGCATCACCCTTGATATAGTGGAAAGTGACCATATCCTTCCTGGTAATCGTGAAATAAGAGGCATGGCAATCCGCCAAGACATTCAGCTTCTGGTACATCATATATCCCCGCAGCCGTATGGCCCAAGAGCTGTAGTTATTAAATACATTACGATAGATCTTATCCTTATCAATCCCCTTCGTCAACAGCTGACTGACGATGAAAAAGATCTCCGGGCGATTGGAATTATAGGTGAACCCACCCGTATCTGTCATCATTCCACAGTAAATAGGGACAGCCATCTTCCTGGTAATATTGTCAAATTCATTCAATTGCCATAGGATTCTGAAAATAATCTCTGAGGTACTGCTCATCTCTGGGTGAGAGATGGTCAAGATTGTGTCCATCGAAGGGTTCAGATGATGGTCGATCATCACCTTCTTTCCAGGAGCCTTGAGCAAGAGATCCTTCATTTCGTCCACACGGTCTGCACTATTGAAATCCAAGCAGAAGACAAGGTCAGCCCGCTCGAACTCGTTCCCTACCGTATCCGGATGTTTGTCGAAACGCACGATTCTCTCCACATTCGGCAACCAATGCAGGAAATCAGGGAAGGCGTCAGGTACGACAACCATCGTTTCCTTACCCCGCATGCGAAGGTATTCTGCCCAAGCCAAACAAGAGCCTAAGGCATCTCCGTCCGGCGATTTATGACAACAGATAGCAATACGGTTTGCCTCTGAGATAAGAGATTGCAAGGAGGCTTGCTCCTCTTCTGTTAAGATGTCAATTTGCATAGTGGGTGCAAAGGTACTTCATTTCGCCCGATTACACAAAAAAAGGCGCACGAAAAAGTGCGCCTGCTCCTATTTGAATGAAGTTGTGATATCAAGCCTTAGAACAACTTGGCAGGATAAACACCCTCATCTACCAAGTGCTGGATCTTATCAACGACGCTCTGGCGGTCGGCAGCATAAGTGACACCAAACCACTTGCTGGTTGTATCCAACACCTTGACGCTGGATGTCTTATCGTTGATGAGCTTGTTCACCATCAGAGGAATAAAATACTCAGCTTTCAGGTTTGTGATGTTCTTGGGATCAGAAAGGAACTCCTTGAAATATTCCTCACTATGAACAAAGTAATCAGGCGTAAAGCCCCACATGTTCATAGAAACCGGAGTATTATCAGCCACAGCATTCCATTTCCCATTCTCATCCTTATAGCGCACTGGCTCGTTGGCAGCACCTGCATGGGAACCATCTGCCTCGCAGCGAACGATCTCTGTGCGCTCCACGACAGTTGTCAGGTGATCATTCTCATCCTTCGAGCAGATACCACGAGCCACCGTACCATTCTCACTTAAGGTGTTTCCGATGCGGAAGCCCACCATTGCATATTGGTCTTTGCTGCCCTCAGGGAGGTCGGCGAGGAACTTGCCAATCACCATAAAGGCATCCCGGTTATAGAAATCATCACAATTGATGACACAGAATGGCTCATGGATAACATTCTTGGCCATCAATACGGCATGGTTCGTGCCCCAAGGCTTAACCCGACCTTCTGGAACCGAGAAGCCTTCTGGCAGGTCATCCAATGCCTGGAAGCAAAGTTCTGCAGGGATATGGCCCTCATATTTTGATAAGATCTTCTCTCGGAAATCCTGCTCGAAATCCTTACGGATCACGAAAACGATCTTCCCGAAGCCAGCTTTGATAGCATCATATATGGAATAATCCATAATCGTCTCACCATTTGGGCCCAGGCCGTCCAATTGTTTCAAGCCCCCGTAGCGGCTACCCATTCCCGCTGCAAGAAGTAATAATGTAGGTTTCATAACAATTTATATTTAATTGATTAGCAATTTATACCTGCAAAGGTAACCCTTTTTCATGACAAATGACCCGTTCGCATCAATAAATTAGAAGAGAATGCGCGTATTTTAATTGTTTTTTAATCAGAAAGGATATCCGATGGCAAGATGGATGCTTTGTCCATCCTTAAATTTTCCAATATTATAAAACCCACTCTTGTAGGGAACATGCAAGCCTACGCCCCAGTCCAGTCGGATCACGAAATAGTCAAGGTCATACCGAATCCCCACGCCTGTACCTAATGCCATCTCTTTCAGGAGATGCCGCATCTCAAACTTAGACCCCTCCCGGTAATTATCATCATGGATAGCCCAAATATTTCCGGCATCCAAGAAAATAGCTCCATACAGATTTCCAAAAAGCCGAGGGCGATATTCCAGATTACCAACGACCTTGATGTCACCCGTCTGATCCAAATAGGACATGCCCTTGGAATCCGTATGGTAACTGCCAGGTCCCAAACTCCTCACCGTAAAAGCACGGATGCTATTGGCGCCACCCACATAGAACTGTTCGCTATAGGGCGCAGCAAGGGAATTGCCATAAGACCAGATCACCCCACCGGCAGCATGTGCCACAAAGGAGCTATGCTCTCCGATTGCCCAAGATTTGGAAAAGTCGGTCTCTAACTTAACAAATTGAGCATAAGGATTCTTGAACATCTTCTTTCCTGACTGCCCCCATTTCTTCCCAGCAGCCATATATCCCAAGGAGATAAGATTGGAAGCCTCGCTGATGACAAAGTTCCAATAGATCGGATTCTTATATGTCGCCGGACTGGTATATGTATAGCTATACCGCATCTTAGGGACGAATTGGTCTTCCATGGCACGAAGCAAGTACGGGTTCTCTGACATAATGACCTGAAAGGTATCTGTCGTATGCTTCATATATTCATAAGACAAGACCAAAGGACTCAACTCATGGACACTGTTCGCAGACGACTGGAAGCGATAAGTGAATTCTCCAGAAACGACATGACGCTTGAAATACTTTCTTCTGTTCAGGACATCGGAAGAAACTTTCAATATCGTAGAGGGCGTTGTGAACCAAGGATGCCGATCATGAAAGGGCAGAAGCAACCGTGGGAGCTCCAAGGAAGCACTGGCTCCATACTCATAAGAATGGATTTTTGAACCATCATTGTCATCCCCATGACTTGTCTGCCATTCATACATCCCGTTTAACTTGACATCCAACTTCTCTCCCCCACGGAAAGCATTCCTTTTGGTAAGGCCGACAACGACCTCAGGACCTAAACTTCCACTGGTCTTGCCTTTCATATTGGTTTCAACATAAAAGTCATAGGGCTTGTCTAAGATACAGTTTAACGCCAAATCCAACGTGTCGCCATTCTGCGTACTGTCCTTAGGAGTATATTTAAAATCCACCATCGTGAACAATCCCATGCTTGACAGCTTGTCAGCAGACTGGAGATAATCCTGATAACGGTAAGGACTACCTGGATGGACCTTAACGTTTTTCAGGATTACATGCGGTCGGATTGGGGGCCGTTTCCCATGAAAAGAAACCGTCACTCCCCCTCTTGTGACAGTATCACGAAGCGGTTCCATGAACGACTTTCTCAATTGAAGTCCCACCTTCCCGATATACCACTTATGCTGCGCACTCTCAGGAATGCCATCAGCCATTTGGAAATGCAACAAAGCCTTGCCAGGCACAGTAACGGTATCTGCGAAATAAGAAGCATATCCATTCTGGTAATAATAATAGCCATGGTTACGGAACAGATTGGTCAAACGGGTCCTTTCCGCCTCCAATGCATTGACATCAAAGGGATCCCCATTCTTGATCTTAGCATTTCGACGAGAGACCTGTATCAGGCTGTCCGCGCTCGCCGGGAAGTTAATATAAGCCAAGGAATCTATCTGGAAGAGATGCCCCATGTTAACGGTGTATCCAATTTTCGACTCCTTGGGATTCCGCTGCTTGATTTCTTGGTAAGAGACCTTCCCCCTGAAATAGCCATGTGCGATCAGGACCTGTTGGGCGACAGAAGCCCTCAGCTCTGGATTTACCCAACTCATCAGCACTGGCTTTTTCCCAAAGCTCTTTGCCATCCATTTACCCAAGCCGCCCTTGGAATCCGAAAAGGCATTGTAAATCCAAAGTGCGTAGGGGAACGGCGTACGATAATAGCTACTGCCAAAAAGAGCACCATTCGGAGCTGCCGCCAAGGCAGCCTCGATCTCCTCTTGGGTAGCCACGGCATGTTCATTACGTTCATAATTCTCATACTTGATCTTTTCCATACCAATGTACAGGCGATCCCCTTCCGGTACCTTGCTCGTGGAAGAACACGCACACAGCAGGACAATCGCAATGACAGATGCCGAATAGGAATAGAACTTATTTCTTATACTCATGATTCGTAATTTTTATAGAATCACCCATAGATGCTGGGGGCACTGTTTGTGAGTCATTCCCAAACCTGAACAGATCTTTAAAATGCTGCAGTTTGCGCCTCCACAAGAAACCTGCGCCAAACTCGCTCACGTATCCCTCAAGCCAGTCATAGCTGTCACGTTCATAGAAGAGCTTGAGATATTTATTGGATGCCTGACTCATGCGGTACTCAAAGGTGACATTATCAAAGAATGACTGATCCTGCGACGAGACATCATTGCCTGTTGACACCTTTCCTCCCACGACTATGCGTAGCCTATTATTCCAAAAACGCTTGGCGAACTTAAAGGAATAATCAGTGTGCATGATGCCATTCACATCCGTTGTATTGTCCAACCCGAAGCTGATATCCAAGGTCTTTAAGGCATTCCCAGAGATATTATTGATCTGGTTCTGCAAGAACGAGCTCAAAGCACTGTTCAACGTAAAGCCACTGGTATTGCCATCAGCCAAATACATTCCAGTAGTCAGCATGGTAACAGCAAGCTTTCCTCTATCTTCTACCGACATTGTTTGAAGTTCATTATGCAGAGACAAATCCTCCGGGGCATCGATAACAAACTGCAAACCCATATCTTTCAGGGTTTTCGTGATCACCACGCCACAATCGAAGGTCACGGATCTACTTGCCCCACCGTCACCTGAAACAGGTGCCTTTGTCCTTTCTGTTGCCGTAATATTCAGCCGAGGATTGTAAGGGTCGCCCGTAAACTCAATATAGCTACCATCCTGGATTGTAAAGGTTTTCAATGGAATGACAGGCAGGGAATACTTCATCTCGCCATTGCTTAAAGTATATTTGCCTGTCAGGCGAAGCTCGTCTATCGGATTATATTGCAACCTCAAGTTCCCTCCCCCGATCAAGTCCACATAATTGGACCTATCGCTGTTCAAGGAACAAAAGATGTGGGCACTCTCGTCAATACCAATTTGCATGTCCATGTCAAGCCCATCCAACTCAGGACGCTTCGCAACTTCTGCCGTAGAATCACTAAAGCTGGTGAACTCCACTAATCCATCGAGTCGGTTATCCGTAGACAATGGAGAGTCTCGGAGCACATAGGTCATATCGGTTGCCCCTAAGACATCTAATTTTCCTCTCATTTTCAAGGCAGAAACAGGACCTTGTATGATGCCGAAATAATCGACATACGCCTTTCCATATGCTTCTGAGCGTAAATTCTCTTTGGAATCAATCAGCTCATAATTCTTTGCCCTCATCTTAACATCCAAATACATGTTATCCAAATGAGAAAAATCTAAATAGCCATATATATCCAAAGGACTGTCATTATGAGCATACATGGAGAAGTTCTCGAAGAGAAGATGGCTTCCCACGATACGGACCGGGTCATTATCAAAACGCAGTTCCACACCGTAAGGCATACTAAAGAGGTATGCAGAATCTAAGTAAACCTCGCCATCTACCTGAGGAGCTGACAAAGGTCCCTTAACTGTTAGATTTCCTTCCCCATATCCTTTCAATCCAATGATTTGCTTGGGGATCAATCCATTGATCAACGACAGAGGAGTACGATCCATGCCGAGCGTCGCATCAAGATACCCACCGCCAGACGATTGATAAGTACCCTTGAGCGTAGCCACTTCCACGCCACTACTTGTCAACATCCCATCTACATAATGGGAGCCGTCTGCTTTCGGCATATAAACGAACTCCGTCCCAATATCTCCCATGGGACAATGTTCGTAAACCATGTTATCTACCGATAGGTCGGATGATATGGAGGTTTGTTCTTTCGTTTGGATCAGGTGGAAGTCACCATTCATGGTACCAGATATCTGTGGGGTATACGGAAGTACGCTCATTACTTTTTCCAGATCAAACTGATTTAGCGTGAAGGTAATGTCTTGCATAGCTTCCTTATTACTATCATTTGTATACACCATCACTCCCGTACCATCATTCGCTTTTAACTTGATCTGGGCTGATACCCGTCTGTCATCCTCTAAGAAAACATAATTATCATCATTGACATGAAATGTTTTATAACCTAAGACCGGGTCATCTCCTACGAACCTAAAGCGAAGTCCATGAGGCTCTAAATGGCCTGCAATACCCAACCCTATTCCCAATTTATCCTTTCCATCATAGATCTTAGTGGAAAGGTTAACCCCATTTGAGGACAGTCCCCCATCAAACAAGGCATTAAAGGTATATTGAGGATTATCTTGATTGTTTCGGATTTGTCCACTATATGTCATCTGGTTTTTATCCGAACGTAGATTTATCTTTACAGTATCCAACAAGACGCTGTCCACGACAAGGGAAGTAATCTCCATTTTCCCATTCAGGCCATTGAGCGGAGATGATGTCATGTTCATATAGACATCATGGGCCTCTATTCCAAAATTCTTATGCAATAGATCCATGAAGAAATTATCTTTGCCACTGGTCAGATAGATGCGCGCCAAGGGCAACCGCTTACGCAGCTGTATCTGATCAATCGTTCGGTTGTTGATCTGTGCCTTGATGGCAGCTAACAGCCTGTTGCCGGTCTGTAGCAATTTCCTATAACCGCCTTTCGCATCCATATTCAAGTGGAAATCGCCACAGTTAGCAATTGCATGGGTTGTATCCCGACTGGTAATGACGTCTAAATCAATATCATCTGGACGATACAATTTCTCTTTATCTTGAATGGCCATATCGCCCACATTGCCATTGACTTGGAAATAGTCGCGCAAGTCACTCGTGATATCCAACTTCCCACACCCCGAAGCAATCATAGGCTGGTCGGTGATCCGGAGATGATATAAGTCAGCCTTGCTTAAATCGCAAACGACGGTAGCCTGTAGCCTTCGCTTGCCTGTCAGGGCATCAAGTGTCATCACGCCTTTCAGAAGGGGATTATGGCTATCTACGAAAGCATGGACAACGCCACGACGGATTGAAGCTGTTGCATGGATATGGCTAAGATCATATCCTTGATAATGAAAGTTCCCAATATTGGCTTTTGCATGAAGATAGGTACTTGGAGCTAAGAAATCTGTACCAACCCCCTTTGCATCAATATACCCAGTAAAAGGATTCAATCCTTTTCGAGGAAGAAAGTGTTGCAACGGGAAATGATTCGCCGATAACTTGGCGACATATGCCATACGCTTAGAGTCAAGTGATGCCATTCCACGAATATTGCCGCCTCCCTCCTGTACCACGAACTTAGCTCCATATTTAGATCCGTCCATATCAAAAATACCCTTAAGATTAATTCCAGAAGGAATTCGAACGAGTTCTGACATGTCCTTGCTTAGGAATGAAGTGACAAAATCCAAATTGTAAGTTTGTGCACCAACGTTCACATGGGCACGAAGATGCTTAAGGTCCGAAAGATTTTCAGCATGCCCTGTCGCTTTCAGCCTGAATGCCGTTGGCAAAGAAACCGAAAGCCCGGTAAAGTGGACCCTGTTCATATTTCCATTTACAACCCCATCTACTTTTAGTGGATAATTGGGATACTTCTTCATAAAAAGCGGTGGCATTCCCCCCAAGAACCTTAATAGGTCTTGCTTGCCAAAAGATCCATGGACAATGGCCTTCAAATGCCCAGGATTTCGGTCGGCAAAAGTATTCAAGTCGAAATCCACTCGCGCTGTCAAATTCGATTCTGGCGTCCGAATGCTGAGTGCTGGCAATATCAACTTTGTTGAATCCAAGGAAACCGGACCCGTTAAATTTGAGACTTCAATACCTGACTTTTCTACAAAACCACAAGTCCTTAACTTGAATGAGAGTTTCGGCTTGCAATAAAAGAAAGAATCTACTCCCAAGACAATTCTGCTCAAGGCGATGTGATTCAAGTCCAATCCTTTTGAACGAGTCTTGAAATGATTGTCATAAGCCAGTTGCCCTTGTTGCCAATCAACTCTATTAACACGATAGATACCTTTATATAGATCAAAAAATCCATGCTCTGCAGCAAACTTATCCAAATAGGCATAGACCTGAAGCGTATCTCCCGGCATATGAACCGTTACCGCCGTCTTTTTAAGATCCAGTCCATTGACATAAATTTTCCAGAAATTTTCTTTCTTAGATGTATCCGGAGGGACCGTATCACTTAATTGAATATCCAACCGTGCGTCTGCCAGATGACTCTTGTTCACCTTTAGGATCTCTTTTCCCAAATCGATTCCATGGCTTTGGACCTGAAGAGCGCCTACAAAACCTTTAATTCGTGCCTGATGGATAAAATGAGTCGTGTTCACTTTCATGTCACGAAATAAAAGTTCATCCACTTCAATATTCTTTGTGAACAAAGGCAATAATTGCACATTTGCTACCAACTTACGTATATTGGCAACCGTATCTTTCACTTGTGGTAAGGAGTCATTCTGTTGGAGAACTCGGACTTCTTCCATCCCCAAATTAAGGGGAAAGACCAAATGTACATGCCCAATGGATATTTCCATACCTGTTTTCTCTGATGCATACGCAGTAACTTGCTTTATTGCCCAATTCTGAAAAGGAGGGAAATAAAGCAACAAAGCACATACAGCGAAAAGTAGAACAGGCGTTAATAAAACAATACCGCCCCACTTAACAAGCTTTTTCATACGCATCCGAAGGATTCAACCACGTGTTCTGGTTGTTTATTGCTTGCAAAGTAAGCAATTTTTCGTGAATAAAATGAGATTTAGGTACTAAAAATGTTCTATTTTCCTTATTTTTTTATTGTTTCCACGATCTCTTTCCATAATCTGTCTTCTGGCACAGGAGCTGTCACATGAACGACTTCCTTGGAAACAGGATGGATAAACGTTACATCATGAGACAATAGAGAAATACTTCCATCCGGGTTTGAACGTCTTGCCCCGTATTTTAAATCACCCTTGATGGGGCATCCAATTTGGGCTAACTGACATCGAATCTGGTGATGCCGCCCTGTCATCAGGTGCACTTCCAATAACGTATAGTGATCACTCTGACCTATGACGCGATAGGTAAGCATAGCTTTCTTCGAGTTAGGCACTTCATGATCATAAGCATAACTTTTGTTTTGCTTTTCATTCCGCACGAGCCAATCAGTCAACGTGCCCTCCAACTTGGGTGGATGATTCTGGGTAATTGCCCAATACGTTTTCTGAATATCCCCATCACGAAACATTTTATTAAGCCTTGTCAAAGCCTTAGACGTCTTGGCAAAAACTACCAAGCCAGAAACTGGACGGTCAAGGCGATGTACCACGCCCAGGAAAACATTCCCGGGCTTGTGGTACTTCGTCTTTATATAATCCTTCACGGTCTCCGACAATGGAACATCTCCGGTTTTGTCCCCTTGCACGATTTCTCCACTGTCTTTAGAGACAATGATAAGATGGTTATCCTCGTAAACGACTAACATCTATTACATATTCATTCCACCATCAACTTGGATCACCTGACCACTTACATAGCTTGAAAGATCTGATGCCAGATATAATGCAGTATTAGCGATATCATCCACAGTTCCTCCACGACGCAATGGAATTCTGTTAATCCACTGCTTACGAATATCTTCAGGCAAAGCCTGCGTCATTGCCGTATCAATGAACCCTGGAGCAATTGCATTCGCCCGAATTCCCTTAGGTCCCATTTCCTGACCAATACTCTTAGCCAAAGCGATCAAGCCAGCCTTTGAAGCAGCATAATTGCACTGACCAGCATTTCCATGGACGCCCACAACAGATGCCATATTGATAATTGAGCCTTTACGCTGACGCATCATGACAGGAATGCAAGCATGAATAAAATTAAAAGCACTCTTCAAATTGACTGCAATCACAGCATCCCACTGTTGTTCTGTCATCCGAAGCATAAGACCATCTTTCGTGATGCCAGCATTGTTGACAAGGATATCTATGCTCCCAAACTCATCCTTTACCTTTTTTACGACCTCTTCTGTCTGTGCAAAATCTGCAGCATTGCTGGCATAGCCTTTACATTTCACGCCCAAAGCTACAATTTCTTTTTCCGTAGCAAGCCCTCCATGCTCTTCATCTATAAAGAGATCTGTAAAGGCGATATTAGCTCCTTCAGACGCAAACTTCAATGCAATAGCTTTACCAATACCACGTGCAGCACCTGTAATAAGGGCCGTTTTACCACTTAAAATTCCCATGTTCTAATATGATTTAAATTTATGTATGATTTTCTAATTTCATTCACATCTTACTCGTGCTTTTTCCTAAAGCGCCATAAACCACCTTCGCCACAAGAGGCTTGCTGGATTCTGTTGTCAAGCCATGACCCAGTCTTCCATAAATAAACGGAACTTCAAGACCTTTAATACAATAGTGAGTAATATCCGCTACAAGTTCAACATTATCAATATCAAACTCGCCATCTTCCTTTCCCTCAGCATATACCCTACGGAAAAGTTCTATTTCATCTTCATCGAAATTCTTACGAACTTTTTCTACCATCCAAATATTACGGAAGAACTCTGCCCTCAGGTTTCCATTTCGGACAACCGTCTCTTTAATCATACTTAAATGGGTATAAATAAGCTCAATGATTTTATCTTGAGGACGGATCTTCATCGCTGCCACTTCATCAAGCTTGTCAGAGAGACGCTCAAGTTCCGACTCTATTACCGCAGAATAAACGTCTTCTTTCCTACTAAAATAAGTATATAGAGTGCGACGCCCCTTGCCAGAAGCCACGGCAATATCGTTCATCGTTGTATTGGCGATTCCATTTTTGGCGAACAATTGTCTTGCTACGTCTACTAATTTCTGCCTTGTTTTGGATATTGACATATTATTGTTCCTCCATTCTTTCAAAATTGCACAACCAAGTTTCCATGTGCAAAAGTATTACATTTATTTGAAATAAACAAATTATTTTATTGACAATTCATAAAAATAGGTCTTTGAAGGCTGAAAACAAAAAATATTATCCCTAAGATTTGGATATTTCAATAAAAAGCAGTACCTTTGCACTCGCAATTAAGAGGATAATATAATCCTAACATCGCGGAGTGGAGCAGTTGGTAGCTCGCCAGGCTCATAACCTGGAGGTCGCACGTTCGAGTCCTGCCTCCGCAACTCTTCAAACGTAATTTGCTGAATGTGCAGCAGATTACGTTTTTTATTTAAACACCAGGAAATAGGACCAGCTCATATTCAATTACAGGTGACAATGAAGAAATTGAGATCTCAATGGGACCTTACAATACCCAAATAGAAATATCATTCTAATATTGAACGTACTTTCTAAGGTGGAAAGCCCAGACTTTATATCCGAAAGGAGATAGATGAATGCCATCAGAAGTCATGGATGGAAGCAACTGTGAAGAACCGTGGCGAAGAAATTTCGAATATAAATTGATAAATCCAACATCATGTTGCTTGCAATAGATATGCGACAAGTGATTCAACTGCAACAAATCATTAGATTTGTTCTTCAATTGACCATCAATCTCAAAAGAAACGTCATTTATTGGGAACAGCGTGTGAACATATAATTTCGTGGTAGGCGAGTCTGAACAAATTTTAGAAATCACGTGTCTAAAAGCACTGACTACCTGCTGTGGTGACTGCCCTTGAGCTAAATCATCTAAGCCCATTAAAAGTACAATGGCCTTCGGTTTTCCTGGAAGGATCTGCCCCAGTCGAGAGTAAACGCTCATCACTCGATCACCTGCAATCCCTCTATTTCTAATATGCTTCAAGCCTAACAACTTACTCCAATCTCCAGCATACTCTATCTCACTACCACCTAACATAACAACATCAGTACTATCAATAGGACGCATGGTATCAAATTCTCGAACTCTTTCTATATGATGGGAAGAAAAAATCTGTTGGCTGTTGATTTGAAGACAAATCAAGAAGAGGAAGAAAGATAATAGAAATTTATACATACTGACTAATCTATAGAATTAAACGTACTGCAAATTTAAATAAAAAAACTGAGCAAGTATGATGATGGAGCAAAAAAAGCAAATCTATATAACCCATTCGTTAGTAAATTGAAATAAAAATCCGGCAACAGAAAGAAAAAGACTGTTACCGGACAATTACCTTAATTCATAGCGTTCATCACTTTTTCAAAATAACGCTGAGTGCGCTTTACGCTATATCGAAGCCCTCCGTTCCACGCTCGAATGGCCTTTTCTATACTATTAAGTGGATTATAAGCCGATTGAAAGAGCAGAAACATCTCTTTAGATTTCGCTATACTAAATCTATCAGATAGTTTGAATCTTTTCGTACTTTTCCTCCTTTTTAGAATCTGATTACATTCAGCCACCAAAATAGGAGTGATCTGCATAGCCCCAACTGAATTTCCACTCTTTGCACGTGGATTACCTTCACTTTCTACCTTAATAATTGCATCCATCACTGGAGTCCAATCGAATGCAGTTGTTGAGTCACTGATATCATCATTAACAACCGCAGACGCAATAGTAGGATTAATCAACAAAAAAGAAAAACATAAAAATACCAATCTAAATATTCTCTTCATAACAAATCATTTATGGAACCTGAGCAAAGAAAGAGCCCGCGACTATTGTCGAAAAGAGAATGAACAAATAGCCTAAATTCCGTTAGATACTTTCATGAGAGACACCAAACCAGTAAAAATCTGATGAAACACTCATATAATTATCATTTGCAAAAGTACAAAAAATTATCGAGAAAACAAAAAAAGCAGACGAATAGTTGACTATTTTTAAGAAAACTATCATAGAAGTTAACCAGTTGAGAATCAGCAATTAAACAAATATTAATCAGTATAGATTGTAAACAAATACAAACTGATATTAATAAGAACCCAATTACGAAAATGGCGACTACACACCGAACGCATGGGAACGGAGAAGGCAATAGGCTACCCTTACAATTCTGTCAGTCCATTCCATACGTGTATAAAACGCAAGGGCCCCGGGGATATTGCATCCCCAGGGCCCTTGTCAAAGGAGGCGGCTACCTACTCTCCCG
>ONBG01000009.1 GCA_900316015.1 uncultured Prevotella sp.
CTGCCTTGCGAAAGGTCATCTGAGAGAGCCTGAAAGGTTATCTCCTGTGAGGCGAAAGGTCATCAATTGTCCTCTGAAAGGATATCTCCTGTCAGACGTGAGATTGCCTTTTCGCACGTCGCTCTTTGACATGTTTACTTCAGATACTGCATCATGAGGATTCTGCCTGGCCACCCTGCACCACCATGGTCAAAACCACTGAGCTCGTGGATGGGAATCTCTGAGTTGCCGATCCCTTCGAGGACTGCTTTCAAATAAAGATTTTCCTCATAACGCCCCATCTGTTCTAACTTCCTGTCACCGGTGATCAGCACGAGTCTTGTGTTGAGTTTACGGACGTTGTTCAGTGGAGCGTACTTGTCTACGATCGGGGAAGTGAATGAAATACCTCTCTCCCGACGTATCGTGTAGTGTGTGGCAGTCTGACCACCAATAGGGAAATATCCCTTGATGCTGTCTGCATCAACTCCAAACTTGCCGAGATAACTTTTATCGAGGCAAAGCATCAGGGTAAGATAGCCGCCTGCAGAATGACCGGAGACATAAATCTGGCTTGGGTCGCCACCGTATTCCTTGATGTGCTTTATCACCCAAGCGACAGCCTCGGCTGCATCCTCAGTATATTGTGGATTATGGGCCCGTGGATAAAGTCGATAGTTAGGCGCAACGACCGCGATACCCTTACCTTTTAGGTCGCCAGGAATTTCCTTTTGCCCCATCGTTAGACCACCGCCATGGAACCAAACGACAGTCTTGAATGGTTTTCTGGTGTCTGCTGGATAGTAGATATCCAACTTACAACGCTCCTGCCTGTATGCGGATGTATTACGGGGACTGATATAGGAAACATTGTCTATCTCGTTATATTTTCCTTGGGCAAAGGCATCATAGGAGACAAGTGCAAAGACCAACAAAAGAGATAATACCTTCATTTGCACGTAAGCTTATGTCATTCAATTCTATAGGGTATTGGCTCTTTTCAGCAATAAATTGTCCAATATGACCATGGCAGCCATGGACTCTACGATGGGAACTGCCCTGGGCAGGACACAGGAGTCGTGACGGCCCCTTGCCTTCAAGGTCGTGGGATTGCCTTCCAAGTCAACCGTGTCTTGCTCCCGAAGCAAGGTAGCCACAGGCTTGAACGCCACGCGGAAATAAATGTCCTGGCCGTTGCTGATTCCTCCTTGGATGCCTCCGCTATGATTGGTGAGGGTTGTGATCTTCCCATCCTGACTGGTGAACACATCGTTTTGCTCACTTCCTCGAGCAGATACTCCGTTGAAGCCTTCACCGTATTCGAAACCTTTCACAGCATTGATGCTGAGCATGGCAGCCCCTAACTGGGCATGGAGCTTCCCGAATTCCGGTTCTCCTAATCCCACCGGACAGCCTTTGATGACACAGGCGATCACGCCACCGATCGTGTCCCCATCGGCCTTTACCTTCATGATCAGGGACTCCATCTCCTTCGACTTGCGCTCGTCAGGGCAGCGTACCGGGCTCTCTTCTGTCTTGCTGAGGTCGTACTTGCGGTAATCGCGGTCTAATGCAATGTTACCCACCTGTGAGGTGTATGCCTGGATGGAGATGCCTTCTTTCCTCAGCGCTAATTTCGCCAAGGCACCGGCAACGCATCTGCTGATGGTGATCCGTGCCGACGACCGTCCGCCTCCTCGATGGTCGCGGATGCCGTATTTGGAAAAATAAGTGTAATCGGCATGGGAAGGGCGGAACAGGTTCCTCATGTTCTCGTAATCCTGTGAGTGTGGATTCGTGTTCCTGATGATGAAACCGATTGGGCAGCCTGTCGACTTACCTTCATAGATGCCGCTCAAGAACTCTACATGGTCGGGCTCTTTCCTGCTGGTGGTCAGAAGGCTCTGACCTGGGCGACGACGGTTTAACTCACTTTGAATGAACTCCATGTCGATGTCGATGCCAGCAGGATAACCGTCGACGACGCCGCCAATAGCTTCCCCATGACTTTCCCCGAAGGTGGTCAGGGTGAATATGTTACCAAACGTATTTTTCATTGACTGACTTGATTACTTTCCACAATGTCCGCAGCAATCACCTTCTTCACTATGACATCCGCCGCAGCCTCCGCCACAGTCTCCGCCGCAACTTCCACAACCGCCTTCTCCGTTCAGCTGGTTGATCATCTGCTGGATTTCCTCATTCGTAGCCTCGCGACTTTCCACGACATGGCCTACGAAATGGAGCTGCTTGCCTGCCAAGGGATGGTTCAGGTCAACCTTTACTTTCTGGTCGCCCACCTCTAACACTCTGCCCATGAAACGGTTGCCGTCCTCATTTTGCAGGGGGATGATGGCATCCTTGACGATGTGCTGCCCATCGAATTTCCCGTTGATGCAGAAAATCTCACGGTCCAGGTCGATGACACGAGAGGGGACATATTCCCCGTAGGCATCCTTTTCCGCCAAGGTGAAGTCAAACTCCACGTCCTGTTCGAGTGGAAGGATCGCTTGCTCGAAGGCAGGAAGGGTAATGCCCATGCCACTGATGAAAACAAAAGGCTTGCCTGCCGGGGCTTCCTCAATAAAGTCTGACGCGCCGTCAGCAACTGTATAGAGCTTGTAAGCCACGGCTATGTACTTGTTGGGTGCTTTTTCCATATTTCTCTTTCATTTATGAATTATGCAGGCAAAGGTACAAAAAAATATCCAATGCTACAAATGATCGTTTATAATATGTGCCTTGTTGCATGGAAGGGAATGTACTTTCAGATCTTTAATAGATATTTGACATATGTCAAGAAATGAAAGGAAATTGCCAATTATACTTTCAGATTGTTGTGCATTTAGGGTTGAACGCTTATCTTTGCATTGTCAATCAGACAAAAGGATAATAACAAACACGGGCTTCAAACACAAGCCCTTAGTAAAAAGAAAGGTAAAAAGATGATGAAAAAGATTGTTTTGACATTGGTTGCATTGCTGAGCTTAACGTCAGTATTTGCAGATGAGGAGAAGACAAACGCCGTCAATTACGTTCAGGCTTACAACATGAACGTGAACATGGACAAGTTAGCATCGTATCTGGAACTCTCCATGGACCAGGCTGAGGCTGTAGAGGATGTACACAAGAGCTTCTGCGCTGACATGATGAATGCAGCAACTGCATCGAAGGATGAGCGCCAGGAGATGTTGAACAAGGCTGTGGTCAAGGACCTGAGGTACATGCACTCTATCTTGGATAACGATCAGTACCGCAAGTACCTGACTGTCCTGAATGCCACGCTCAACAACCGTGGTATCCGCGTGAACGCAAAATGATATATAAGAGAGAATAAGTCAAGAGACTGCTGGCTTCCCATTAGGAGGTCAGCAGTTTTTTTTATTCCTTCCCTTGAATTCTTTTGGGAGTTTCAGGGAATTTTGTTATTTTTGCGACATGAGAAAAACGGTCGCCATTTTACTACTAACCATGATCGCCCTATGTGCTGACGGCCAGAATGTACGTCTTTCCAAGATGTCGTCTTGGGTCAGGGCGCTCACCCTTCAGCAGAAGGCAAGTGGGCGCAGGATGGCTTGGGGCAAGACGGTTCGTCCGCATCGGGAGCTATGTGCCTTTGTCCGTGCGGAATCGGAACGCTCTCTCTCAGATCAAGATTGTCGTGTCATGGCTCGTTTCGGGGATATATACATCGCGAGTATCCCTGTTGACAGGCTGCCGTCCTTGTCTGCCGACCCAAGGGTATTGCGTATTGAGGCTAACCGCCCTTGCCGAGTACAGTTGGATTCAGCCGCTCTTGAGGTTGACGGAGTCCCAGCCTATCAGGGGGTATCGCTGCCTCAGGCCTATACGGGGAAGGGCGTTGTGGTCGGCATCCAGGATATAGGCTTCGACCTGACCCATCCCACTTTCTTCGATTCCACGGCTACTCATTATCGGATCCAGCGGATTTGGGACCAGCTTTCCACAGATACGGTGGGAAGCCATTATTATGTGGGGAATGATTATCGGGGGCAGGAGGCAGTGCTCGGCTATGCCCATTCCCGTGATGGATCCATCGTGACGCACGGTACCCATACCTCCGGCATCGCGGCAGGCAGTGGATATCAGTCGCCTTATCGGGGCATCGCGTTCGAAAGCGATATCTGCTTGGTAGCTAATGCGACCAGTAACAATGCGGCACTGGTTGACTCTGCGGATTACTATAAGTACACAACGGCGACCGACGCCTTAGGATTCAAGTATATCTTCGATTATGCCCAAAGTGTCGGCAAGCCCTGCGTGATCTCCTTTAGTGAGGGTGCATCGGATGATTTCTATGGCGACCATCAGTTGTTCTATGCCGTCTTGGACAGTTTGGTGGGTCTGGGACGGATCCTCGTTTCGTCTGCGGGCAACCAGGGAAGGCTAAAGACTTATTTCCGGAAGCCGGCAGGGGTGGCTTCGGAAGGAACGTTCTTCTATACGTATGGCAAGCAGTTGGCTGTCTACCTGAAAAGCAAACGTCCGTTCACCTTGCGCCTGAAACTGTACGAAGAACAGAAAACGGACACGATATCCATCCTTTCTTCCCAACTCTTTTCCTATCCGGACTCGCTTTATCGGGATACCCTCTTCGTGGATTCCGTTCCCTATATCATCCTGATGACTGGCTATCCTTCTTGCTATGACCCTGATGACTTTGCCTATGAGGTGGTCGTGCAGGGACCGTCGAGATTGGGCTTTGATGTCCCTGTGTCCTTCGAGGTGGTAGGATCAGACGCAGATGTTGAGGCTTATCAGGTCGTTGGCGAGTGGACAACCCATGCGAAGGATGCTTCTTTGCACGCTGGGGAATACAACCATGGCATCCTCAGTCCTGGGGCAGCCCCAGCCGTCGTGTGCGTCGGGGCAACGGCTTACCGTACCCAGTACACAAATTACAAGGGGAAAGTGATGCGCTTCGATGGCGGGAGCCATGGACTGCGCTCTGTGTATTCCTCCGTGGGACCCACTTTTGACGAACGGGTCAAGCCGGATGTGATGGCCCCGGGCATGAACATCGTGTCTGCCTTCAACAGTTTTTTCTTGGAGAAGAATCCCCAGTCGACGGAATTGGAGTCGAATGTCGCGCATTTTGATTACAACGGACGTGTCTATGGATGGACCGCCGGTTCTGGAACGTCAATGTCCACGCCAGTCGTGGCGGGCGCAATCGCTCTTTGGTTGGAGGCCAATCCCAGCCTGACCCCAGCGCAGGTGATGGAGGTCATCCGCCGCACATCCACCCATCCAGTGGATTCCCTTTCCTATCCGAACAATGAATATGGATATGGACAGATCGATATCTATCGCGGTTTGTTGGATATCTTGGGCGTTACCGGCATCCAAGGGATCTCCACGACGCAGCCTGCCCTTGTCAAGATCAGGGTATTGGCAGACAGGAGAGTGGGTATCTCGCTTCCGGAAATCCCAGCCCACGGGCTGACTGTATCCGTATATGCCACCTCAGGTACCCTGTTGCGGCAGCAATCATGGAGAGATACCGCTACCTTGGAACTCGACCTCAGTATGCTCCCTGTTGGGGTTTACATCGTCCAGGTGAATGGCGGCAAGCGGGAGCTCACGGGATCTACAATCATCAGAATTTAACCAAGTTAGTAATAAATATGAGAAAAACAGTTATTTCATTGGCTCTGTCCCTGATGTGTTTGTCAGGATGGGCACAGCGTACTTATCAGCCTACAGAAGAGAACCTGAAGGCACGTAAAGAATTCCAGGATGAGAAGTTTGGTATCTTCCTGCACTGGGGGCTCTATTCCATGATGGGAAATGGGGAATGGGTGATGAACAACAGGAATATCAACTACAAGGAATACCAGGTGTTGGCACAGACCTTCTATCCTTCCCATTTCGACGCAGACAAATGGGTGGCTCAGATCAAGGCAAGTGGTGCCAAGTATATTACGATCACGTCAAGGCATCATGATGGGTTCTCCTTGTTCAAGACCCAGACCAGCGACTACAATGTGGTGGACGGTACGCCCTTCAAGCGGGATATCATCAAGGAATTGGCTGAGGCTTGTCGGAAACAGGGCATCAAGCTCCATTTGTATTACTCCCATTTAGACTGGCATCGCACCGATTATCCATTGGGGCGCACGGGAAGGAAGCTGGGAAGGCCGACCGACCAGCAGAACTGGAAGAGCTATTACAACTTCATGAACACGCAGTTGACGGAACTCCTGACTAACTACGGACCGATTGGATGTATCTGGTTTGATGGCTGGTGGGACCATGACCAGGATGCGAAACCGTTTGACTGGGAATTGGAGAACCAATACCGCTTGATCCATCAGTTGCAGCCTGCATGCTTGGTGGGTAACAACCATCATGTCACCCCATTCGACGGGGAGGACATCCAGTTCTTCGAGCGTGACCTGCCTGGCGAGAACAAGGCAGGGCTTTCTGGTCAGGATGTCAGCAAATTGCCCCTGGAGTCTTGTCAGACCATCAATGACAACTGGGGGTTTGATATCACAGACAATCGGTATAAGTCGACGAAACAACTCATCCAGATGTTGGTGGGAGCTGCCGGAAGAAACTCTAACCTGTTGCTGAACATCGGTCCGGAACCAGGTGGCGAACTCCCTCAGCAAGCCGTAGAGCGGATGAAGGAAATGGGAACCTGGCTGGCTAAGTATGGGGAGACCATCTATGGCACAAGGGGTGGCGTGATCGAGCCTCATGAGTGGGGCGTCAGCACCCAGAAAGGTAACAAATTGTATATCCATATACTGAACCTGCAGGATTCCAGCCTGTTCATTCCACTGAAAGCGAAGATCAAGAAAGCGAAGTTGTTCGATGGCGGCAAACCGGTTTCTTTCACCAAGAGTGGGAGTGGATATACCTTGAACTTGCCCGTTGTCCCCAAGGACATCGACTATATCGTTGAGCTCACGCTTTAATAGTAGTCACCAAGGATCGGGAAAAATGGAGAATTTGCATGAAAATTCTCCATTTTTTCTTTGTCAGTTTCCTAAGTTGATGTATCTTTGCCGCGATTTAGTAGAAGCCTATATAAATATAGATAAGATATGAAAAAGATTCGTTTCTTGATGATGACGATGCTGACCGCAATGCTCATTGCCTGCGGTACAACATCTACAGTGCCCATCACAGGGCGTAAGCACACGTTGCTGGTTTCAGACGAACAGGTCTTGAGCCTGAGCAACCAGGAGTATACGAAATACATGAAGACTGCCAAGCCTTCTACCGATGCTACGAATACAGCCATGGTGAGAAGGGTAGGGACACGATTGGCGAATGCGGTGGAGACTTACCTGAAGAATAACGGGATGGCCTCTGAGTGCAAGAACTTCAATTGGGAGTTTAACCTTGTCCAGGACAAGAGCATAAACGCGTTCTGTATGCCGGGTGGTAAGATCGTCGTATACGAAGGCTTACTTCCCGTGACCAAGGACGAAGCATCCCTTGCTATCGTGCTCGGTCATGAGATTGCCCATGCAGTAGCCAAGCATTCTGCAGAGCAAATGTCCAAGCAGATGCGGCAACAATATGGCACGCAGATCGGTGGGGCGATCCTGCAGGCAGCGGGCGTCAGCTCTTCCACCACGTCTCTGCTCGAGCAGATCGCAGCCAGTGGCTTCCAGTTCCGTAACCTGAAGTATTCCAGGGACAACGAGAGTGAGGCAGACCACATGGGACTCATCTTCGCAGCCATGGCAGGTTACGATCCAGCTGTGGCCATCCCGTTCTGGCAGCGGATGGCTGCTGCAAGCGGTAGCAGTAGCAATGATAATGATATCTTTAGCGATCACCCCTCGGATGCCAAGCGTATCGCAGCCATCCAAAAGGAATTGCCTGAGGCAGAGAAATATTACCAGGCAAGTGGTTATGCCAAGAAGGCAACCTCTTCGGCAACGAAGAAACGGACGACCAGTAGCCGGAAGTCCAGCAAGAGACGGTAGACGGTTGATATAGCGTCATGCGAAAAGCCGGGGCAGGAAGGATCATGTTCCTTTTGCCCCGGCTTTCTTGTTTCACGGCGCAGGCAGGTCATACGTTGCCTAAATGGACCCACCGGATCCCTTCTTCCCTTGCGATCCTTTCTGCCTCTTTCATCAACCGGAGAGGAGTAGGGGAAAGGGATTCCATCTTGTAAAGGGGGAAGAAACGACTGATATGCAAGGGCGTGTCCTTGAACCCATTGCCTACCAACCATTGGCACATCTTCCTGAACATTTCCATGTCATCGTTGACCGTAGGGATGAGCAGATGGGTGATCTCCAACCATACGCCAGCATTCTTTAAGGTCAGGAGCGTGTCTAAGACAGGGGCTAAGTGCCCTCCGCTCACTTCCTGATAGAGGGTGTCGCTGAACGACTTGAGATCGATGTTGGCCGCATCCAACAAGGGGGAGAGTTCCTTCAGAGGCTCTGGGTTGATATAACCGGCAGAGACCAAGATGTTGCGCATCCCATTCTCATGAGCTAAACAGGCGATGTCCCGCACGTATTCAAAGTAGGTCAATGGCTCCGTATAGGTATACGCGATCTGGTCTTGATGGTACCGTTGGGCGATGTGGATGATATCTTCTGGCGATGACTCCTCCCAGGGCACCTGATCGGGGAGAGATTGCGATATCTCGTAGTTCTGGCAGTTCTTGCACCTGAAATTACATCCCGTGCAAGCGATGGACAGGCATTGCGAGCCTGGATGGAAATGCAGCAAGGGCTTCTTTTCGATAGGGTCGATGGCAAGGGCGCAGGGATGGCCATATACCTCAGAATAGAGGGTGCCGTCCTGGTTGGTCCTATTTCGACAAATCCCTCTTTTCCCCTCAGGGATCTTGCAATGATGAGGGCATAGGTCGCATGCCACTCTCCCGTTATCCAAGCCATGCCAATATGATGCGATATGCATGATAGCCTCCTTTCCTTTATTCATGGAAGACAATCGCCTCGTAGGTATAGAGCTCAGCGTCTTTCCAACCGTCCCATCCCAAGCCAGCCTTGTCTTGGGCGCAATGACCTAAGAACTCTTCTTTCGTCCAGTTCACTTCCTGGGCAACCTGGGGAAGGAAGGTGCCGCTATGGTATCCTTTGCGCATGTAGATACCTTGTTTTCCATATTGGAACTCGTCGGCGCTCTGTATGCGCTTCAACGGCGTGAGGACGCTGATCTCGATCACGATGTCCTTCATCTCGTCTTCCCGCACAGGCTGAAACCGTGGGTCTTCGAAAGCCGCCGCGGATGCCATCTCCTCAACGACCTCGTAGAGAGGTTGTGCCGCGCCAAACCTGCCGATACAACCTCTCAGCCTTCCTTTTTCGGAGAGCGTGACGAATGCCCCGCATCTCTCTTTTAGGGCTGGAGGCAGTTGCGTTTTATCCAGGGCTACCTTCTCATGGGTGAAATGTGATTGGATGGTCTGGCGTGCCCAGGTCAGCAATTGTTGCTTCTCGCCTTCAGTGAGGGCATAGCCGTCTTGTGGGGTTGCAGCAGGGCGTGCAGGATGGGTTTCCCTCGTTACCACGAAACCATGGTAGCCTACCACCTCCCTCTTCCCTCCATAGGGTGAGTCACCTGAGTTGCGGTACATTGTATGGTGGATCTTGATCGCGCTGTCATCCTCGCTGAGCATCATCAGGACAGCGATCGCGCATTGCCCACAGGCACTTGTTGCCAAATTGCGCACTTGCGACGTGCTGTTGTCGACGATCGCCTTGACGAAAGCCGTCAATGAACCTGTTGCCACGGCATCACCCGTGTGCTTGTCCACCCTGTTGGCATCTTCATAGGAAGGATAGTGGCTGAAGTCACTGCTGATGACAAACAGGTTATTGCCTGTAAAGTAGGGCTTCAGTCCTTGTGCTATCTTCCGGAGCACGTGGAAGTCTTGCGTGCCAATAATGATCGGCACGATCTTGGGCATTTTCTTCAACCTGTATTGCAGGAGCGGCAATTGCACTTCGAGGCAGTGCTCTTTCGTGTGGGCGGCTTCTTCATAAGAGAAGACCGTATGAAGGTCGATCAGGGAGTCGCAAAGCTCCCGGTCTACTTCCACCTTCCCCAAAGGGGTGGCGTAGGCATCGAAGGCATTGCATACGGAGGCCCCCTTCATGGCAACGTGATGACTGGGACCTAAGAGGAAGATATGGTCGTATGCTGCGTTTTCTGGGATCTGCTGGAACGCAGAAGCAGCCACTTCCGCAGAGAAAACATACCCCGCATGCGGCACGATGACAGCCTGCACGACAGAAGGCGTGGCTTGGGGCGCAGGCATGAGGCAATCCTTCCCTGCTGCCTGATAAGCTTTGGAAACATCCCGGAGAAGTTCATTCCGGTCGGCGGAGTAAAATTGACCAGCCACCGCCATGGGTCTGACAGCCTCGCCCGTCTTGGGCTCGGTGCCACTACATGAATTTGTACTCATCATCATGATAGCAATCAACAATATGACAATACTGTCTTGATTCAACATCTTGGGGCTAAAATAGTAAAAAAGAATGAATAATGCAAGTTTTTTATTGGGGTTTCGAAAAAAAGATGTATCTTTGGGACAGAAAAAACAGGAATACCATGCTGGAGTATATCACATCTAATTTTTGGCTATTCTGGCTCATCATTGCCGTTGTATGCCTGATCCTCGAGCTCAGTTCGGGTGATTTCTTCGTTACTTGTTTTGCCATGGGTGGTCTGTGCGCCTTGGTTGCCTCGTTGTTAGGCACTCCTTTCTGGGTTCAAGTGGTGGTCTTTGCCATCTGTTCCGTGCTCAGTATCTGGTTCATCCGTCCTAAACTGCTAAAGTGCCTGCATGCGGGTGGGGAGGACCGGCCCAGCAATGCAGATGCCTTATTGGGCAGAGAGGGCACGGTAGTGGAACCTATTGTGCAAAACGGAAGCGGATATGTCAAGATCGATGGTGACGTATGGAAGGCTGTCACCCAGGATGGATCGCCTGTCGCAAAGGGCGAACAGGTGAGGGTCGTCAGCATGGAGAGTATTGTTGTTATTGTAGTCAAAATCTAAAAACCTGAAGGAATATGTTAACTTATGTCTTAATCGCCATTGTCATATTGGCACTCATTTTCGTGAAGATGGCTGTAGTCATCATCCCACAGTCGGAAACAAAGATCATTGAGCGTCTTGGGAAGTATTACGCGACCCTGAAACCGGGCATCAATATTATCATTCCGCTTATCGACAGGGCCAAGGTCATCGTGACCTTAAACCGCGGGCGATATATCTATAGCAACACGATCGACCTTCGTGAGCAAGTGTACGACTTTGACAAACAGAACGTGATTACCAAGGATAACATCCAGATGCAGATCAATGCGCTGCTGTATTTCCAGATCGTAGACCCGTTCAAGGCTGTCTACGAAATCAACAACCTGCCCAATGCCATTGAGAAGTTGACGCAGACGACCTTGCGTAATATCATCGGCGAGATGGAGCTCGACCAGACGCTGACCTCTCGCGATACGATCAATACCAAGCTCCGGGCTGTGCTCGATGATGCTACCAATAAGTGGGGCATCAAGGTCAACCGTGTCGAGCTTCAGGATATCATCCCGCCTTCGAGCGTTCTCCAGGCAATGGAGAAGCAAATGCAGGCGGAGCGGAACAAACGTGCTACCATCCTGACCAGCGAGGGCGAGAAGCAGGCTGCCATCCTTCAGTCGGAGGGAGAGAAGACCTCGACGATCAACCGGGCAGAGGCAGTGAAACAACAGGAGATCTTACATGCTGAGGGCGAGGCGCAGGCTCGCATCCGTAAGGCAGAAGCCGAGGCAATCGCCATCCAGAAGATCACGGAAGCCGTAGGGAAGTGTACCAATCCAGCCAACTATCTGTTGGCACAAAAATATATCCAGATGCTGCAAGAGGTGGCTCAAGGGGACAAGACGAAGACTGTCTACCTGCCGTATGAGGCAACAAACCTGATGGGATCCATCGGTGGCATCAAGGATCTTTTTAAAGACTAAGAGATGAATATTTGTATTGTAGCAGGGGCGCGACCGAACTTCATCAAGGTAGCCCCGATGATTCGAGTCCTCCGGAAAATGCAAGAAGGGGGCAAAGAGGTCAACTTCAACCTCGTCTATACTGGGCGAGGGGATGAGCCTACCCTTGAGGATTCCTTGTTCGATGACCTGGAGATCAACCGACCGGATGTCTGCCTGGATGTAGACTGTGAGAACCTGAATGAGTTGACGGGTCAGGTGATGTCCCAATTTGAGCATTATCTCCAACGCCGCCATACGGATGTGGTCATCGTGGTTGATGACTTGGCATCTACCATGGCAACGGCGATCGTCACGAAAAAGCAAGGGGTGCTCTTGGCACATATCGCAGCAGGCACGCGTTCCTTTGATATCTCCATGCCGAAAGAGATCAACCGGTTGGTGATCGACGGGCTGTCTGATATTCTCTTCACGGCGGGCATCTCCAATAACAGCATTGCCAACCGCGAGGGAGCAGAACTATCTAAGGTCTACATGGTGGGGAATATCCTCATCGACAATATCCGCTTCCTGCGTGATAAGGTCAAGCGACCTTCCCTCATGCAGGCAATCGGCATCCAGGAGGGGGGATATCTGGTCTTCACCCTGAACCGGAAGGTCTTGATCGCAAATGAGGAGAACCTGACGGCGATGGTCTTGGCAATCGTCAATAACGCGGGCAATGTCCCCGTCATAGCTCCCCTGCGCGGGAAGGCAATGGCAATCGTGGGGAAGATCCTGCATCATCATCAGGTCAGTCCCTCCCGTTTCCATCTGACCGAACCGCAAGGCTATCTCGCCTTCAGCTACCTGACTGCGCATGCCAAGGGGATCATCACCGACTCAGGCAACGTGGCTGAGGAAGCAACGTTTAATGGAGTCCCTTGTATTACCCTGAATAGCTATACGGAACATATAGAGACCGTAAAGGTGGGAACGAACGTCTTGGTCGGGGAGGATGCCGGCTTGTTGGCTGAGAAGGTTAAGGAGATGGTCGATGGCGTTTGGAAAAGAAGTCAAATTCCCGACCGTTGGGATGGTCGCAGTGCAGAGCGGATCGTGCAGATTCTCCTCGACTGGAAGGCATGACGGCTGGAAACCGGGCTGATCGAGGAGATGGGAACGCCAAGAGAAGAACTATGCATCAGTCCTTGTTTGATCAAATGAGATAAGAAGAAAGGCAAAATGGATACAACGCTCTATATTAAGAATATGGTCTGTGACCGTTGTAAGATGGCGGTGAGGCAGACCTTGGAAAAGGCTCAGCTGCGACCGTTGAACGTAGACTTGGGCATTGCAGTCGTCGAAGGAAAGGTGTCGGATGAGAAAAAGGAGGAACTGCGCAGCAACCTCCGGCAATTGGGGTTCGAGCTCTTGGACGACAGGCGGCAACAGGCCATCGACAGGGTCAAGAGCCTGATCATCCAACTCGTGCATTACCGGGATAACAATTCCACTGTCAACCTGTCCGACTATCTTGTTTCACAACTCCACATGGACTACAGTACAATCAGCAAGTTGTTCAGCGAGTTTACCAGCATGACCATCGAGCATTATTACATCCTTCAGCGCGTGGAACGCGTGAAGGAACTCCTGACTTATGATGAGCTGTCCCTGACCCAAATCGCGTTGAAAACCAACTATAGTAGCGTGGCTTATCTGTCTTCACAGTTCAAGCAGGTGACGGGAATGACCCCGACCCAATTCAAGACCTTGGAAAAAAACACGAGAAAAGGATTAGACCAGATATAGGCACTTACCATTTCAGATATCCATACTTCTCTTTATACCAGATCTGGAGGGCATTGATGATGTTCTGCCAGACTAAGTAACCGCCAGCTCCAATGGCAGCTAAGGGGTTCAGGAAGGTAATGGTCAGCCAGATACCTACCACCGTATTCTTCTGTCCAAGTGCCTGCCCTGCGGTGATGCTCTCTCCGTAAGGCATTCCAACAGCTTTCCCAATCGCGAATTGCAAGATGGAGATGAACAGCGGGAGGACGAGAAGTGCCCATAAGGTAATGCCCGATACCGTGGATGCCAGGATATTGTGCATGGTCACCCCACTGACAATGCTCAGGTTAAAGCACCAAAGGTAGAACCCGAGATTCTTGGTGGAACGGATCTTGTCGGCAAGGCGATGGAAGTATTTCCGGGTGATGAACGCCAAGAGCAAGGGGATGACCAGCACTGTGAACACCCTTTTCAAGATCATGAACGACATGACGAAGAAAGGGATGTCGGCGGATTTCTCGACTAATGGGAAGAACAGGGGAATGATCACGCTTGTCACGCAGTTGGCAATGATCGTGTAAATGGTCAGCGACGTGATGCTGCCCCCTAACTTTTCCGAGATCACTGCTGCCGCGGCTGCGGTCGGACAGATCACACAGATGAAACATCCCTCCCAAATGAGCTTCACTTCCGGGTTGGTCACGTGCATGATCACAAGCACCAACAACCCTGAGAGGAGAATCCTGATCCCCTGAAGGATGAAATGCCAGGCGCGGGGACGTAGTTCCTTGACTTCTATCTTGCAGAAAGTAACATAGAGGATGAGGAACAAGCAGATGGGCATGATGCCCTGCAGGAAAGGACCTGCCACGTTGCCCACCGGCTGGAGGGCAGGGACGTAGGCGAATATGCAGTACACTGTCATCCCCACTGCGATCGCGCAGAGCAATGACCATTTCTTGAACAATTGGACGAGACTCATCGATACAACCTTTTTATCCGTCAACCTGACTGGACGGGGTATCTAGACAGGATGCCACGGGCAGCAGATGCGTTATTGGGTGCAAAGGTACTGCAAATCAATGGAATAACAAAGGAATTGCAGGATAATTTCCAGGAAAGCCTCTTTCTGGGTTAAGAGCTCCGGATGGGGAATCCTATCCGCTGAGGGGGATTCCGTGCAGGTCAGCTTGTCTCCATGATGCTGGATAGCTAACTGTGCATAGTTCTGCTTTCTTTCATAAGCCACCCCCAAGTGAAGGGAGGGGAGTCAACAACGATGCCACAACGAAAAAGTTAGTCAAGGATAGGCACAGCCTATCATGCTTCTTGTTTTCCATGTCTTTGGTTGTTTTTAGTTATAACAAGCTGCAAAGTTAATTAACTTTTTTAAGAAAGCAAATGAAAGAGTTTTATTAAATTTTATTGACATAAATAAAGCATTTTACCCCTGATGAGGACCCTTCAGGAAACTGGCGGAAGGTCATTCCTTAGGATCCCACTTGTGGGACGGCTTTCCGCAAAGCTCCTTCAGGCTTTGCAGGAGATGACCTTTCGCCTTGCTATAGATGACCAGTTGGGCGGCGGGAGATGACCTTTTGGGCGACAGGAGATGACCTCCTCAAAAGAAGAAAGATGACCTACTCAAATGACAGGCAATGGTACTTTTTTAATGGATTTAAATACTTAGACCAAAGAAGTGGTCTATACAGGAAAGAAAAATTGTTCTTATTGTGAAGATGAATGGTCTTTTTTTGACCTGGAAATGTTAAATGTATAAACAATCTGAAAATTTTTAAAGCGCGATAACAGAAATTAAGATAAAAATGCTTATATTTGTGGCGATATCCCTTGCTAATATTAATTTAATGAATGTTGCTTATGGAAAAAAGACTATTGCTGATGTTGATCAGCCTGTTTTGCCTCCTTGGGGGGGGCATGTCGTTCGCGCAAAACACAGCCTCAGGAGTTGTCGTCTCCAGTGAGAACGACGAACCGCTTGTGGGAGCCACTATCCGAGTTGTAGGAACGAAGACCGGGACCGTCACGGATGCGGATGGTAAGTACTCGGTTGTCATGCCTGCGGGCTCAACAAAACTTGAAATTTCTTATATCGGTATGGTAACGAAGACCATCACGGCAGGGCGCAATGTCAAGACAGCCCTCGACCTGGATGAGTCTGGGCTCGACGATGTCGTGGTCGTTGCCTATGGTACGCAGAAGAAGACCTCGTTGACAGGTGCCATCGCGTCGGTGAAGAGCGAGGACATCAGCCTTCGCCCTACCTCCAGCGTGGCCAGTGCCCTTGAGGGCAAGGTATCTGGCGTGCAGATCAATTCTACATATGGAGCTCCGGGTTCGGATCCCAGTATCCGCATCCGCGGTATCGGCACCGTGAACGGCAGTACCTCTCCCTTGTATGTCCTCGACGGCGTGCCTTTCGGTGGGAATGTGTCCGACCTGAACCCTGCCGATATCGAGTCGGTATCCGTGCTGAAGGACGCTGCTTCTGCTGCCTTGTATGGTAACCGGGCTTCCAATGGCGTGATCATGATCACGACCAAGAAAGGCAAGATGGGCAGGCTGAATGTCAACCTTGATATTAAACAAGGTACGTATAGCCGAGGTATCCCTGAATATGACCGCGTCAACGCAAAACAATGGATGGAAGTGGAATACCAGAACTTGATGAACCATAGGATGTATACCAATAAGGAAGATGCTGCCACGGCTGCCGCATACGCAGGAGCCCATGTGGTGAGCGACATTGCCTTGCTGAACATCTTCAACAAAGCTGATGACGCGCTCTTCGACTCGAATGGCAAGATGGTCAGCGATGCCTCTATCCTGCCGGGATACTTGGACGACCTCGACTGGTACGACCAGGCTGTCCGCAATGGATACCGCCAGGAGTACAACCTCTCGGCAAATGGGTCTACCGATAAGTCGGACTATCGTTTCTCCGTTGGTTACTTGGATGAGAACGGTTACCTGAAGGACTCCGGCTTCGAGCGCCTGACTGGTGCGCTTGCCGTGAACGTGCAACCGAAGAAGTGGTTCAAGACAGGACTCTCTGTCAACGCTTCCCACCAGAAGTTCACCAACACCAATGGTGGGTCTGATGCTTCTTTTACCAATGTGTTCATGTATTGCCGTAACATTGCGCCGATCTATCCCGTCCATATCCATGACGTGAATACCGGCGAGTATATCCTCGACAGCGATGGCAACAAGCAGTATGATCCGGGCTACTACACCAACGCCGACGGCGTGCAGGTGGATACGCGAAACCAGTATGTCGACCGCCATGTGATGTGGGAGAATGAGCTCAACTACGACAGGACGGTGCGCAATACCCTGAACAGTACCGCTTATATAGATCTCTACTTGCCTTATGGCTTCACGTTCACGGTAAAGGGGAACCTCAATCTGCGCTCGAACCGCAACGAGACCTATAACAGTGCGGTGATCGGTGATGGCAAGGGCTCGGAGGGTCGTGCCAAGCGTGACGAGTATAATTACAAGAACTATACCTTCCAGCAGCAGCTTGCCTGGAGACAAGAGTATGGGAAGCACTCCATCGACGCATTGGTGGGGCATGAAAACTATGCTTATAAGTATAACAGGCTCTATGGATACAAGACCAAGGAGACCATTGCCGGATGGGGTAACCTCTCCAACTTCACTTCGATCACCAGCTTGGATGGCTACGATAACACCTACCGGACAGAGTCCTACCTCGGTCGCGTGCGTTACGGCTATGACGACCGTTACAACGTGGAGGCAAGTTTCCGCCGCGACGGTTCATCCCGATTCTACAAGGACTCACGTTGGGGAAACTTCTGGTCAATAGGTGCCAACTGGAATATCTACAACGAGGCCTTCATGAAAGACGTGAAATGGGTCAACTACCTCAAGCTCCGTGCCGACTACGGTGAGGTGGGTAACGATGCTGGTGCAGGCTACTATGCTTCCCAAGCACTCTATACCCTTGAGCAAAACCAAAACAAGGGAGCCATCTACCTGAGCCAATTCCCGAATACCAACTTGAAGTGGGAGACCGGGCAGTCATGGGGCATTGGCATTGAGAGCCGCCTCTTCAACCGCTTGAACTTCAATATCGAGTATTTCGACAAGCGCAACAAGGACCTTCTCTTTGATGTCTACCTCCCCTTGTCATCCGGTGCTACGTCATCGAGTTCCGCAGAGTCGGTAGTGACACGGAATATCGGTACGATCTCCAACCGTGGTTTCGAGGCTTCCTTTGATGTCGATGTCTTCAGGGACAAGAACTGGAAGATCAATGTCGGTGCAAATATCACGCACGTCAAGAATAAAGTGACGAAGTTGCCAGAGCAGAACAAGGATGGCATTATCGACGGATCGAAGTACATTGTCGAAGGCAAGTCGCGCTATGAGTTCTATACCTATACATGGGAAGGCGTTGACTCCAAGAACGGATACTCTCTCTATAAGTTCAACGATGGTGACGCACAGGGCAACAGCTACCGCTTTGAGAAGGATGGCGTACAGTATGGTGACTGGTCGCAGGATGCCAACGGCAACTACAAAGGAACGCTCCTGACCAGTGCACAGGTGAATGAGTTCATCACGGTCATCAATGGCAAGCCCTATTCCTATTCCACGAATTATGCAAAACGTGAGTTCCACGGCTCTGCCATGCCTAAGTTCTATGGCAGTTTCAACCTTAACGTCTCCTGGAGAAACCTCACGCTGAGCACGCTCTTCACCTACCAGCTCGGCGGCAAGGTACTCGATTACAACTACAGCTCCATGATGTCGGCAGGCTCTTCGCCCAGTAGCTTCCATAAAGATATCCTCGATGCATGGACCATCAATGATGCCACAGCGGAAAGTGCCATCTGGAGCGGAAAGGTGCCTTTGATCAACTACGATGTCAATACCTATTATAACGCGACCTCTTCGCGCTATCTGACCTCGGCAAGGTACCTCATTCTGAAAAACATCAACCTGTCCTATAAGTTGCCGAAAGTATGGGTGAAGAAGTTAGACCTTGAGGACGTTGGGCTCTCCCTGACCTGTGAGAACCTCTTTACGAGCACGGCTCGGAAGGGTATGAACCCACAGCAGACATTTAATGGTACCCAATACAACTACCTCGTGACACCACGCGTGTTCTCTTTCGGTCTCAATGTTAAGTTCTAATTTTATCGATAAGGAATATGAAGAAATATATATTGATTTTGGCAGCTGCCACGACTCTTGGCTTTACCTCTTGTGGCAGCGACTATTTGGATACGACCCCCAATGACGCCATCTCCCGTTCTACGGCTTTCTCTACGACAAAAAATTGCGCCTTGGCGGTGAATGGCCTTGCCAAACAGATGACCAACCAATATCTGGGAGTCCAGGGTCTCAATGGGGAGGGTACGATCCTCAACTGGTACAATAACTTCAATGGCAACGACCACCAGAAGTGTGTGCAGACCGGATGGTCAAGTCTGTGGAACAACCTCGCTTCCTTCAAGACGAGCAAAACATCCCTCTACACTTATTATCCGTGGTATTACTACTATAAGCTGATCGGCAATGCCAATGCCATCATCGATGCAGTGGATAACGCGGAGGGGACAGAGTCGGAGAAGGCTTTCATCAAGGCACAGGCCTTGGTCTATCGTGCCTATAGCTTCTATCGGCTTTCTACCTTGTACAGCAAGCGTTGGTGCGACAGCAACAACGGAGCATCCCATGGTATCGTGCTGCGCCTGAAGGCTACCGACCCGACAGAAGACCAGGGTCAGGCACAGGCTACGTTGGCAGAGACCTTCCAACAAATCTATGCCGACCTCGATCAGGCCATCTCTCTGTTCTCTTCCAGTTCAGAAAAACGCTCGTCGAGCGAGTTCTACCTGCCCGACCTCAGCGTTGCCTATGCTGTCAAGGCACGTGCCGCCCTCTATCGCGAAGACTGGCAGACAGCCGCTGACTGTGCAGCCAAGGCTCGCTCAGGCTACTCCCTCATGGGAGAGAAAGCCTATGGAGCAGGATTCAACAGCCCGAACGATGAGTGGATCTGGGGTGTCTATGAGGCTGAGGACCAGACACTTCACTATTACAGCTACTTTGCTTACATCGGCTCTAACGCTTCTGGTAGTCAGGGCCGCAACTATCCTCTTGCTATCAGCAAGGAGTTGATCGATAAGATCCCTACGACCGATGTGCGCCGTGACCTTTATCTCGTGCCTCAGTCAGACGCGGAGTTCAAGACGATGTCTTCGGTGGGACGTGTGACGAAAGGTTCGATGTATCAGCGTGCGGTCAATAGTGGCTATCTCTATGCAACCAGTCGTGTCTATGGCTATATGCAGTTCAAGTTGCGTGCATCCTTCATGCCGGGTGGTGGTTCCTTCAACCTGTTCCGTGCGGCAGAGATGTACTATACCGAGGCGGAAGCCGATTGCCACTTGGGCAAGGAGGCTGAGGCACGCCAGTTGCTCTATGATGTCGTGCATCCTTACGATGCCAGTTATGTTCTGAGCACTAAGACGGGCACTGACTTGCTCAATGAGGTGACCACCTATCGGAGGTTCGATCTCTTCGGTGAAGGGTTCGACTGGACCGACTGCAAGCGCTGGAAGAAAGACATTGCTCGTAAGGAATTGAAGGTCAGCGCAGGCTTGGCTTCTCCCGGTAGCTTCGGCTCCACTTTCGCCATTACCATCCCTGCGGATGATGACACGAGGTGGATCTGGGCGATTCCGAATAAGGAAGCAGATTACAATTCTGCCATCTTAGCCGATGAATAGAAATACGGTTCCATGTTAGTAAAAATAATGAAGTGAAGGTTTGGTGGCTGGTCTCTGACGGGTCACCAAACTATTTTTAATTGTAATGAACAAGATTATGCGGAATTATCTTTTCCTGTTCCTTTTTCTTTTCCCCTTATCGATGATGGGGCAAAAACGGTCACTCGACCATTCCGTCTATGACGGGTGGCAGAGCGTGTCATCCACCCAGTTGACGCCAGACGGTAAGTTCACGGTCTTCGAGGTCAACCCCCAGGAGGGAGATGGTAAGCTCATCATCCATCGGAACCGCGATGGCAAAGAGCTGACGATCCCTCGGGGCTATAAGGCGATCATTGCCGGCGACGGATCAACGGTCACGGCACTCATCAAGGCACCTTTCAGCAAGATCTTGGCTGCCCGGAAGAAGAATGTCAAGAAAGACAAGATGCCCCAGGACTCCTTGGCTTTCATCCGGCTCGCTGACATGCGCCTTACGAAATGGGGAACGGTCAAGGGCTACAAGACTGGACTGACAGCCCAGCCGTTCATAGCTTATGTGCAAGGTAACCCCACCCATAAGGACACAGCCTCGGTTACCAAGAACGCACAGAAAGAGAAAAAAGCGTCCAATTCGGGCAGCAAGTCTGGTGATGACGGCACCGTCCTGATTGTCGTCAACACCGCCAATGGGGCAAAAGACACGCTCAAGCATGTGGCAGAATATGCTTTCTCTCCTGATGCCAAGCGGTTAGCCGTGCTCGTCAATCCTTCGAAAAAGAAGGCACAGCAGGCAGGGACAGCCAAGGACAAGGAGAGTACGGGCGAAAAGGAACCATCCGTGGAGGGGAGCGCGACGCTCTATGATCTCAGGCAAGGCATGAAAGCCACGATCCTCTCAGAGAAGAAAGCATGGTATGGCAGTCCTAAGTTTAGCGTTGATGGCAACCAGCTGGTCTTCCTCGCCTCTACGGACACGGCATCGACAGGCGACAAGCATTGTTCCCTGTTCTTGCACGACGGTCGGGGCACGAGAGAGATCATCCCGCAAGGATACCACAAGAACCTGCCCGAGGGATGGACGCTCAACCAAAACAGTGCCCCAGAGTTCTCACGCTCCGGTCGACGTGTCCTCCTTGGCGTAGCACCGATCCTCCCTCCCCGTGATACCACGGTCTTTGCGTCAGAGACAGCCCAGGTGGACATCTGGAACTGGCGCGACGACCAGTTGCAGTCACAGCAGAAGGTAGAATTAGAGACTAACAAGAAATACACCTATCCGGCTGTTATCCATCTCGACCGTGCTCAAGAGATCATCCCCTTAGCCACCAACCGATGGGATGACATCACCCTGATGAATGAAGGCGACGGTGAATGGGCCTTGTCACAGGACCGTACACCTTATTATATATCTTCGCAATGGGAGGATAACGACAATGCAGATGTCTATTTAGTAAATACGAAGAATGGCAGTCGACGTGTTGTCGCCAAGAAACTCAACGCTTGGGTGACGGCATCCCCAGACGGAAACTATCTGTTATGGTATCAGATGAACGACTCCGCCTGGTATGCATACGACATCAAGGCATCTACGGCACGCTGCCTCACGCGCAAGGTGCCGGCTGCATTCTACGATGAGGAGGACGACCATCCCAACTTCCCTTCCCCTTACGACATGCGACCGCAATGGTTAGCGAAGGATCGGGGTGTGATCATCTCCGACCGGTACGACCTGTGGCAGTTCAATCCCAAAGACGGAAGCTACATGAACCTCACGGCTGGCAAAGGACGCTCACGCCAATGGCAGATGCGGCATTTCTCGATCGACTATCGCCCCTTGGCTTATGCCAAGTATTGGCGGGAGAAGAATGCCGTTCCCCAAGGAGGACGTGTCTACATGACGGTCTTTGATGAGATCGGCAAGAAAAATGGACTTGCCTCTGTGTCGCCCTCTCGTCCTTCTTCCCTTCAGGTCGTTGTACCCGATACGGTGAGCTATACGGATATCCATAAGAGCAAGAATGCATCAACCATTGCCTATGGCAAGGGAAACTTCCGTAATGCCTATGACCTTTATCTCACGGAGGATGACTTTGTCCACCAGCAGCCATTGACCCGGCTCAATGGTCAGCTTGCTCCCTTCTCGTGGGGAACGGCACATCTTGTGCATTGGAAAGCTTACGACGGCACGCCATTGGACGGCATCCTGTATATCCCGGACGGCGTGGATCAGACGAAGAAATATCCTATGATCAGCTATTTCTATGAGCGTAGGTCGGAGACACTTTATAATTTCATCGAGCCGCGTCCCAGTCGCAGTACCATTAACCTTGCTTTCTACTGCTCCCGTGGCTATGTGGTCTTTGTCCCAGACATACGCTATCGGGTCGGTCATCCCGGTGAGAGTGCCTACAATTGCATCGTGTCCGGAGTAAGGTCCATGTGTCAGCAGTTCCCGTTTATCGACTCCACGCGTTTGGCCATACAAGGACAGAGCTGGGGCGGGTATCAGACCGCTTATCTTGTCACTCGCACCTCACTTTTCGCTGCGGCAGGAGCAGGAGCTCCAGTCAGTAACATGACCTCGGCATACGGTGGCATCCGCTGGGCATCTGGGGTATGTAGGCAGATGCAGTATGAGCATGGACAGAGCCGTGTCGGTAAGTCCTTATGGGAGAAAGGCGGACTCGACCTGTATGTAGAGAACTCCCCCTTGTTCAAGGCAGATCGCGTCAAGACACCCCTGTTGATCATGCACAACGACAACGATGGTGCTGTGCCATGGTATCAAGGTATTGAGTATTTTACGGCACTACGACGATTAGGCAAGCCCGTGTGGATGTTAGAGTACAACAAGGAAGCCCACAACTTAGTAGAACGCCGCAATTGCAAGGACCTGTCCGTACGCCTCCAGCAGTTCTTCGACCATTACCTTAAGGGAGCTCCAGAACCTGCGTGGATGAGTAAGGGAGTCCCTGCCATCAGGAAAGGTCAGTACTTTGGTACAGAACTGATGCCCTAAAGTCGCGGGAAACCCGCGCCTCATCTTGTCGTGCCTGTGCTCTGAATGCAAGAGCACAGGCACGATTGTTTTCTCTGCATGCTATCTTAGATTACAATGATTATGTTAAAATTAGGAAATACCGTGTTTTAGGTATTGCAAAATAACATTATTTTACCTATCTTTGCAAATATATTGCTAAACGTTATGTGTTTAAGGTAAAAAGCACCATTTTGTAAATCTGTCTAAAGACGTTGTCAACGCGTGAAGGAATCATATTGTTAATTATATATTAGAGATTTAATATAGATGAGAAAAGAACAGAACAAGCTAAAAGTGTCTTTATTTCTGTTGCTGGTATGGGTAGGAATCAGTGTTCATGCCCAGCAGAACATAAAGATCAAGGGAACAGTGTTCGAGGCGGGAAAGCAACCTCTTGTGGGGGCGACGATCTTCCTGCCCGAGTTTAGAATCGCGGCAGTTACCGACCTTGACGGTCATTATCGCTTGAATAACGTCCCTCAAGGGAAGGTCCGGTTCCAAGTGAAGTATTTGGGTAAGCAAGATGTGGATACCTTGATTGTCGTCAAGGGTGACATGAAACTTGACTTTTCCTTGTCGGATGAGAATTTCCGTTTGAAGGACGTGGTTGTCACTGCGCAAAACAAGAATTCAGGTCAGTCAACAGCATCTTATATCAACAGGAATGCCATCGACCATCTTCAGTCGACCAGCCTTGCTGATATCCTTGCCTTGACGCCAGGAGCGATCAGCAATAACCAGGACCTGAGTTCGGCAAAGGCGATTACGATCCGTGGGATTGACGGTGGGACAGGCTCTGCCATGAATTCATTGGGTACGGCAGTTATCTCGGATGGCGCTCCATTGTCGAACAATGCCAACCTCAGTTCTTTGAACCCATCGTTGAACGGTAGTGCTTCATCCATGGTAGGAGGTGCTGCTGCCAATACGGGTGTGGACGCACGAGGCATCTCGACGGATAACATCGAATCGGTAGAGTTGATCCGAGGCATTCCTTCCGTTGAGTATGGTGACCTTACTTCCGGAGCTGTGATCCTCCATACAAAGGCTGGTCGTGAGCCACTTCGGGTCAATGTGAAGGCAAACCCTAATGTTTATCAGGGTAGCGTGGAAACAGGATTCGAATTAGGCAAGCGTGCTGGTGCCCTGAATATAAGTGGAGACTATGCCTATAATAACAATGACGTGACGGCTACCTATCGTTCCTACCAGCGTGTCAACGCCAAGGCTCTTTATTCAAATTCCTTTTTCCAGAACCACCTGCGCAGCAATACCTCCCTCAGCTTCAACTATGGGAACGACAGGCAGAAGCAAAATCCTGATGCCATGCGTGATTTCTATCGTGGGGAGGAAGCGGGAATACGCTTCAATACCAATGGACTCTTGCAGTTTGACAAGGGATGGCTCCAGAACCTCCGTTATGTTGTCCAAGGATCATATACGTCCAAGCAAAGCATGACGGAAGAAGAGGAGAGCTCAGCCAACTCCGTGTACTCTGGTACCTATACGGATGGTACTGTCTTGAGCAATCAGGTAGGCAAGCATGTTTATGACGCAGATGGGAATGAGATCACTCATTTCTCGGATGCTGATGTTGCCGCTGGATATTATGCACATTATCTTTCGAATGGATATGTGACCCATAACGAGATTGACAGTCGTGAGGTGAACTTCTATGCCAAGCTTACTGCCAACTTCTTCAAGAATTTCGGAAAAGTGAACAATGGTCTTCTGTTAGGTGCCGACTTCAAGGCTGACGGTAATGAAGGGGATGGCACGAAGTGGAGTGTAGAGAATCCGCCTTATCGTTCTGTCAGCAATATTGATGGGAGCTATCGTCCCCGGAGGTATAAGGACATTCCTTATGTCAAGACATTGGGTCTTTTTGCAGAGGACAACTTCAAGTGGAATATCGGTCGTCGGTCTTTGGATATCCAGGTGGGAGCACGTTACGACCATACATCTGTCGTAGGCGGAACCCTGAGTCCACGTTTCAATGCATCCTTCGATGTCATTCCTGATGTCCTCTCGCTTAGAGGTGGATATGGGATCACGGCCAAGATGCCTACCTTATTCTATCTCTATCCCCAGAATGCCTACTTCGAATATGTTAACCTCAACGAGGTTGCCAATGAGAAGATACCAGAGGCCGACCGTACGCTGATCACGACGACAAGGGTCGTGGATACACAGAATGGCGACTTGAAGATCGCCAAGAACTATAAGAGTGAGATCGGCTTTGACCTGACGTTGGGCAAGACCCAGCTCAGCGTGACCGGGTATAGCGAGCGACTTCGCAACGGTTATGGAATGGGCTACACGCTCAATTCCTTCTTCCCGTTCACCTACAACACATATGGACGTGACGCAGATGGCAATATTGCCCTTACAGGCTCTTATCCCGTGCTCTCATCCTATTATATGCCGGTGAACAACCTGAGGCTGGACACGAAAGGCCTGGAGTTTGAGTTCAATACAGGACGTATCGAGTCCATTCGCACTTCCTTCCAGTTGAGTGGAGCATGGATGGAATCGAAGAACAAGACTGTATCTCCGCTGTTCTACGATGAATCAGGGTCAACCCCTTCTGCGCGCCGTGATATTGCGATCTACTCTCCCGACCGTCAACAGTCGTATGAGAAGCAGTTTGTCACGACCTTACGCGCAACCCATAACATCCCGAGTATCGGATTCGTGGTTACACTGACGGCACAGGCTGTATGGAACCAGAGTGACTGGACAACCTTTAACAATGACTCGATTCCTATCGGCTATCTGTCGTTGAAAGACGGAAGTGTCAATTATTTTGGAGATGGACAGTTCAAAACGGTACAGGATGTTAAGGACGCTGGATATAGTTACATGGTACGTAACGCCAGTCATACTGCTGCTATCAAAGAGACTGTGAGTCCTTATTTCCAGTTCAATATCAATATTACGAAGGAAATCGGCGATATCGCCCGCATCTCATTCTTTGCCAATAACTTCTTCCGTAGTTATCCCAGGAAGGAAAGTAAACGCTATCCTGGTACTTATTACACCTATAACAATAAGTTCTATTTCGGTATGGACTTGTCCCTGAAACTTTAAGAAAGAGGAAAGATTATATGAAAAAGATAGTATTATTTATGTCCGTGATGGTGTCGCTCCTCACTGCCTGCACCAGTTTCGACGAGGCTTCGAAAGCTGAGGATATCTCCGCACTCAACGTAGGCGTGAACCTCACGGTGGATGTGGAGAACTTGGCGTCAGTAAAAGACTTGAAAGTGAAATTCGACAATTATGCCGATGGCTATCATTATGAAAAGAAGGTCTCTGATACGAAAATAGAGATGAGCGATATCATTCCTGGTATCTATACTGTTTCTGTCTCCGGAACGGCCTATGACCAGAAAGGAGAAGAATATTATATCAATGGAAACTCCGTGAACAAAGCCCTTTATCGTGGGGTAGAGACCGTAGATATTACCTTGAAAGGCTTGAAAGTGAGTCCGTTGATTTTCAAGGAGATCTATTTCGCAGGTAGCAAACCACCAGTGGGCTTTGCCTATTTCCGTGACCAGTTCTATGAGGTATACAATAACTCCTCTGAAGTACAGTATTTGGATGGCGTTTATTTCGCGCAGTTATATCCCACGAATGCTACCCGCAAGCTCCCCATCTGGGACGGAGGGACTGACGAGAACGTGTGCTATGCAGAACGTATTTGGAAGTTCCCGGGTGATGGAACGCAATATCCCTTGCAACCGGGAGAGAGCGCAGTCATCGCGCAGTTTGCTGCCAATCATAAACTGGAGAACTACAATCCCAATTCACCGGTTGACTGCAGTCATGCTGAGTTTGAGTTCTTTCCCAATAATAACCGTTTGCCAGACATGCCCGCCATTAATATGGAACATGCTTTCTACAATGGCAAGGCAGAAATGGGAAACCTGTATCAGTTCCTGACTCCGGTCTTTGGAGGCGCTTTTTGTATCTTCCGCGTGCCGAGTGGTTCTGATTGGGATCCTGTCAACAACAAATCCTACCAGGCTCATGAGGTGAACAAGAGTGCGATAAAAGCTAAGATCCCTATCAGTTATGTGCTCGATGCGGTGGAATGCATCAATAACGAGAGCTATGCAGATGCCAAGCGCATTCCTGCTGTACTGGATGCAGGTATCACATGGGTAGGGAAAACCTACTGTGGTTTGGGCGTAGCCAGGAAAGTGATGGTGGAGAATGGAGATACCTTACGTCGGGACAATGGCGCCCTGATCTTCCAGGATACCAATAACTCAACGGATGACTTTGAGCGTGGGGTCGTACCTGTGCTCCATCGATATAACACGGGTGTACCTTCTTGGAATGCAACCTATTAATAACAGAAAAGTATGAGAAAGTCTATGAATCGTTTTTTGAAAAATATAGATAGGACAGTCGTTGCTGTAGCGTTGGTGGCATTCATCACACCGGCTGTGGCACAGACAGACAAAGGACTGTCACCAGCCGCACAGGAATTGCTCAAGGAACAACGCCTGTGGTTCCAGTCCTCCAATGCTGCGGGCACGGTCTTTGATGATACCCGCAACTATTCCAACCTGAAAGTGAACTATGATGTGCAGACAGGTGATTTCCATCGGGCTATGACGGGCAAGACCATCCGGGATGCCAATATCTATACAGAAGGGTTCCTTAATCTGAAGAATGCCTATGTATGGGGCGAGTTCAAGTTTACGCACGAGAATGTCAGGGATGCTCGCTTCAATGCTTCTATCACCGATCCTTATCGGGGACAACCTTACTTCGTGGTGGATTCCGGTCAGCCCAGCAAATGGCGTAACCAAAACTATCACCTGCGCTTTCGTGCCGCAACCCCGTTGGTATGGGGGCACTTTACCTTTGGTATCGATGGGACTTACAAGGCACAGTTGGCTGCCAAGCAGCGTGATCCTCGCACAGACACACGTTTCTATACCCTCCAGCTCATGCCGGGTGCCACTTATGCGTTAGGACACCATGATAGGGTTGGGGCTAACTTGGTATATGCCTCTATCAAGGAGGAATCGTCGATGACCAACAACAATGCTTATGTGTACCAGCAGTATTATGAACTTTATGGCTTGGGGACGGCAAGCTCGGGCATCGGCTCCGGTCGTACAACCAATTATTATGGTAACCGTTGGGGATTCAATGCGCAGTATGACCACAAGGAAGGTCGATGGGACCTGTTGGCAGAGTTCGGCTGGAATAAATATGTCGAGAACAACGAGATCAGCTTTACCACGCCGAAGAAAGATGGGCTCTTGGAGGACAAGACCTGGATGGCTGACCTTCACGTCATCCGCCATGGAGATGCCTTCACTCATCAGGCAAAGGTTGGATTTCGCAGTCGGCATATAAATGGTATCCAATATCTCTCACAGCGTGACAATACCGTAGACAATGCAGGATGGGTCATCTTGCATGAGGATGTGCGGTCTAAGTATAAGACCACGGATTACCATGCCAATTATTCCTTGATTCGTAACCGGGGCAATGAATATAACTGGCGCGTCGACCTGAGTGGCGCTTATCTAAAATATGACGATACATTCCTCCTCCCTGCTTCTCATAAGAAGAGCGAGAACATTTATCTTTCGGCTGCCTTGAAGAAGAACTTTAAATTGGGCGAGGAGTTGAACAACCGCCTTCTTTTAACTGTCCAAGGAGGATGGAAAGACGCCATAAGTGGGGAGTATGTCTATGGAGGGGCCAATGCCGACTATATCACGGTGAAAGAGATGGAGCCTTTGGATGAGGCGTATCTGACAGCTGATGCCTGGAATGTGGGGACATCGCTTACCTATTCTCAGCTTGCCAAACGTGATGCCAAGGTCAATGTCTATGCCAAGGCTGCTTTTGATTACCAGCACACTTCTGATTACGATTTTAATCATCGAGCTCATCTTTCCATCACGTTAGGCGTCAATTTTTAAGTATCTATGAATAGAAAAGCGTTATTCATGCTCGCCGTTTCATCTTTGGTCTGTGTCCATTCGTGGGCACAGACCTTTGTGAGACCATCTGTCGATTACGACTCATCACGTTCCACCTTCGCCATCATCACGGATGAGGCTACTTGGAAACACTGTCGAGAGTCCCTGCTGTCCTATCAATCTGTATTGACAGAGGAGCAATTGCCTTCCTTTATCGTCTATCATCATTGGAAGGACCCAGAGCAAGTGAAGAAGGTCCTTCTTCGTCTCTATAAGAAGAATCATCTCGAAGGAGCCGTCTTCGTGGGACATATTCCCATCCCGATGATCCGACAGGCCCAACACCTCACCTCAGCATTCAAGATGGATGAGCGAGCCTTTCCATGGCGCGACTCCTCCGTTCCTTCCGACCGATTCTATGATGACTTCCACCTGCAGTTTGATTTCCTCAAGCGCGACTCCGTGGAGCGTCATTTCTTTTATTATAACTTGTCTGCGCGATCTCCACAGCGCATCCATTGTGATATCTATACAGGACGGATCATGCCTGTTGCATCAGGGAAAGATTATTTCAGTCAGATTAACGACTATTTGACAAAGGTAGTACTTGCTCACAAGAGTTCAAACAAACTAGATCAGTTCGTCTCTTACACGGGGGAGGGGTCTTATTCCAATTCCCTGACAGCATGGACGCAGGAAGCATTTACCATCCGTGAGCAATTCCCTGAGGTCTTCGATCGAGGAGGAAGGGCTGGCTTTGTCCGTTTTAGTATGTTTGACTATCCCAAGCAAACCCTGTTGAATACGATCCGCAGGGATGATCTCGATTTGATGATCTTTCACGAGCATGGGACGCCTGAGCGACAATATGTCTCCGGCAGTCCTGTCACTCGCGACTTGTCATCGCATATCAAGGCATTCCAATATGGATTGCGTTCTTATGCACGGCGTTACCCCAAGGACGTGAATGAAAGAGACAGTAATCGCTATTTTGTCGATACTACATGGGTAGCAGGGTATAACAGTCCTGAGACGGCAAAATCCGATTCCTTGCAAGATGCCAAGAGGGGGATCCTACTGTCAGATGTCACCCGCGCCCAACCGAATGTACGCATGGTGATCTTTGATGCGTGTTATAATGGAGACTTCCGGGAGAAAGACTATATCGCGGGACGATATATCTTTGCGGATGGCAAAACGATTGTTGGCTTTGCTAATACGGTGAATGTGTTGCAGGACAAGCAGTCGAATGAGATGTTAGGGCTTTTAGGTATGGGAGCAAGAGTGGGGCAGTGGGCACAGCTGACCAATATCTTAGAGAGTCATATCATTGGCGATCCTACCTTCCGCTTCCAGAGCGACTATGAAGATGTGGATGTCAATGCCTTGCTACAAAAGCCTTATGAGGAGGCAACTGTATTGCGTTGGGCTGACTCCCCCTATGCAGATGTTCAGAACCTTGCCCTTCACCTGCTATACCGTCATCGCTATGCTTATCTTGATACGTTGCTGAAGCAGAAATTCTCAGAGTCGCCTTTTGCCGTTGTCCGCTATACTTCCTTCTCCTTGCTACGAAGTCTCAACGGAAAGAGCTTCCGTGACATCTTGCCGATGGCTCTGCAGGATCCGAATGAGTTTATACGGCGCTCCGCGGTATTGGGAATGACAAAGGTGGGACTGGACAGTTACGTGCCGCTACTCGTACGAGAGAAGATCACGAACAGATTCTCCGAGCGGGAGGCTTTTGATATCTTAATCAATATTCCCGTGTTTAGCGAGAAAGCGTTCGAGGATGCCATTGCCCATGAACTGCGTACGGCAGACATCAGTGACAAGGATGCCCAGGAAAAGGAGTTGCGGAAATACTACGGCAATAAGAAAGATGGGGATGCTGCTATCTTCAATCCTAAGTCGAAGCCGGGATTGCGACGTATCTATATCAGCAGCCTGAAGAATATCCCAAACTCCTCATCTGTCGATGGCTATCTACGTTTGGTCCTTGATAAGAGTGAGGAGGAGAAGACAAGGCTTGCCATGGTAGAGTCGCTGGCTTGGTTTGACACCTCCTACCGGCGGGATGATATTATGAAAGCCGTGTGGAAGTTGGCTTCGGACAAGAGCGCTTCCAAGTCATTGCGTCAAGCTGCAGAAAGGACTTATTTCAGAATCAAAAACCGACAGGAATGAAAACAATATATGCACTCTTCGTGGCTCTGTCTTTCCCTCTCATGGGGAAGGCAAACAGTTTTGCCATTGTCATCGATGACCTTACGCTACAACATACACGCAAGGCCGTGACAGCTTATCAGCAGGCGGTAGAATATGATGGATTGAAGACTTACGTGATCCATGCCCATTGGAGTAATCCGCAACAGGTGCGCGACTCCCTTATATCCCTCTATCAACGTGACCGTACTTTAGAGGGCATTGTACTGGTTGGGGATATCCCCGTGGCAATGATTCGCAATGCCCAGCACATGACATCGGCATTTAAGATGAATGAGAAGACATTCTCTATCCGTGAGTCTTCTGTGCCGTCTGATCGCTTCTATGATGACCTTCATCTAAAGTTCAAGTTGATACGTCAGGATCAGAAAGACAGTCAGTTGTTTTATTATCAATTGACGGAGGACAGTCCACAAACGCTTTCCCCAACTTTCTATTCTGCTCGTATCCGATACACCAAGGCGATGGGAGGAGACAAATACCAGGCAATCTCAGGCTTTCTCAACAAGGCTGCAAAAGCGAAGTACCAACCGGCTAATCCGTTAGACCAAGTCGTGAGCTATAACGGGGGAGGATACAATGCAGATTGCCTGATGGTGTATATGGATGAGGAGAAGGCTTACCGGGAGAATTTCCCTTTGGCTTTCACTACAGGGACGGGTTTCAAGCATTGGAACTTCCGCATGCATAGTCCCATGAAGTATCACATTTTAGACGAGTTGAAACGCGAGGATCTCGATCTTTTTATGTTTCATGAGCATGGAACCCCCACCCAACAATTAGTGAACGAGAATCCTTCAGGACAGGATGACGAATCGCGTTATCGGATCATCAAAAGCTCCTTGTATAATGCGGTTCGCCAGCATGTGGAAAAGAAACACCTTCGTGAGGATTCCCTTCAATCGGTGATGCTGCGCAAATACCATCTTTTACCAGGATTCTTTAAGGACTATAAAGACTCCTCCTGGTGGAAGGAAGACTCGGTGTGGGATGCCGACCTCTCTATTTCTACGAAAGATCTCAAAGGACGGGTCACAAATGCTCAGATGGTGATGCTTGACGCTTGCTATAATGGCAGCTTCCAGGATGATGATCAGGTTGGGGGATATTATCTCTTTAATCCTGGCAAGACATTGGTCGTACAGGGCAATACCCGTAATGTATTGCAGGACAGATGGACCATTGAGATGGTAGGCTTGCTCAGCCATGGGGTGAGGGTAGGGCAATACAACCAACTCATTGCTACCCTGGAAGGGCATCTTTTAGGTGATCCTACAGTCCATTTCGCCCCCATCAAGAACCAACATCTCTCTATTGGGATCTTGGAGCATAAAGATGATGCCGATTATTGGAAACAGCTGCTAAGCCATTCGCAAGACGCTGATGTTCGAGCACTCGCGCTCCGCAAATTAGCCGACCTCGACTCTACCCACGCTGCCTCATCCTTCTTCTTGAAAGCATTTCAGACAGAACACCAGAATGTCGTGCGCATGGAAGCCTTGAAGATGTTGAGCCGTTATGCCAATGACGACTTTACTGAGGCTGTGCGATTGGGTCTCCGGGATCCTTATGAGCGCATCGCCCGGAGCTGTGCCGACTTTGCCGGTGAGATTGGAGACAGTCGGTTGATTCCGTATGTCATTGACGTCCTCTTTGCTGATGAGGAACGGATACGAGTCCAGTATGCCCTTAACTCCTCATTGCTGATGTTCCCTGAAGAAAAAATCCAAGAGGCTGTGAGCAATTACCTGAGCCAATCCAATCGGGTGGATAAAGAGCAGGAAATGGAGGATGCCCAAAGAAGCATACATCAACAGTTTGAGCATCGTAACAAAATGGATGATGCAATCTTTGGTTCGGGATCGGAAAAGGAGAAGATCCAGGCAATCCGGTTCTTGAGAAATTATCCTCGGACCCCTCATTTGAGTCGTTATCTGGAATTCCTTTCAGATCATCGTAACTCTCTTGAGACGCGAGTTACGATGGCAGAGGCGTTAGGGTGGTTTGTCCATTCCTATCGGCGCAGTGAGATCATCAACACTTGCAAGCAACTATTGCAAGAGAAACAACCCGAGGAACTGCATGATGAACTTTTACAAACAATAAACAGATTAATGTAAGGATACGTATGAAGAAATTATTTGTGTTGTCGTTATGTCTTCTCTTCACCTTGATGAGTCGTGCTTATCAACTGATCAAGCCGAGCGTAAAGACACCGACGAGTTTTGCGATTTTTATCGATCAAAAGAGTTATGACCGTGTTGCAGATGCCGTGAAGGCGTATCGTAACAGTATAGAAGCTGATCATTTGGGGACTTATCTCGTCGTTGACGACTGGCAGAATCCCGAAGCGATCAAGAAGTTGATCATCCAATGGCATGGAGACCGTAAGCAACCCCTTGAAGGGGCTGTCTTCGTGGGGGATATTCCTATCCCCATGATTCGGGATGCGCAATATCTCACCTCTGCTTTCAAGATGGACCAGCGGCGTGACTGGAAAGAATCGTCTGTGGCAAGTGACCGTTTTTATGATGACCTCGACTTGAAGTTCAACTTCTTGAAACAAGACAAGGAGAAGCCGCTTTACTTCTATTATTCACTTCGTGCAGACAGTAAGCAGTATCTTTCTCCCGACATCTATACTGGGCGCATTAAGCCCCTTGAGTTGAAAGGGGTGGACAAATACAAAATGCTTGCCGACTATCTCTATAAGGTAGCGCGTTTAAAGAAGGCAGAAGCAGGCAATGTTCTTGACAACCTCACCATGGCTCGCGGTCATTCTTATAATTCCGAGGACAGGAATGCTTGGGCAGGAGAGCAGATGGCTTTGCGTGAACAAATGCCGCAACTATTCCAGGTTGGCAATACGGTGAAGTTCATGGACTTTGACATGTTCTACCCTGCCAAAAAGATCTACCTCAACGAGGTTATGAACCAAGACTTGGATGTTCTTTTGTTCCATCATCATGGGGCTCCTGATACCCAATATCTTAATGGTTATCGGGAGGATTCGAACGTTGGCCCAAGTATTGAGAACATCAAGCGTTTCCTGCGGAGTAAGGTACCAGCTTTGGCTGAGAAAGTGGGACGCGATAGTGCCGTGGCAACGTATGCCAGGAACTATGATGTCCCCAAGTCGTGGTGTGAGGAAGCCTTCGATCCAGCCAAGATCTTAGCTGATTCCCTTGCAAGTGCCGACCAGGATATATATACCTCTGATATTCGCCGGATCACTCCGAATGCACGTTTCGTCCTCTTTGACGCTTGCTTTAATGGATCTTTCTATGAGGATGACAATATTGCAGGGGCTTATATCTTCAATGCGGGCAAGACTATTGCCACCATCGGGGGAACCGTGAATGCCTTGCAGGACAAATGGCCGGATGAGTTTGTCGGACTCTTGGCTTCTGGGATGCGCGTGGGACAGTTTAACCGCTTCTCCGGTTATCTGGAAAGCCATCTGATTGGCGATCCTACGTTCCATTTCAAGAGCAACAGCTCCCTTCCTTTCGACATCAACGAGTCGATTGCCTTGCACAACAAGGATGCCAAATTCTGGAGATCCAAACTCAATAGTCATGTGCCTGATGTTCAAGCCATGGCCTTGCGCCAGTTGCAGTGGGCGGGGGTCAGCGATGTTGTGAACATATTGAAAGGCTCCTATCTGAAAAGCAATGATTTTGTAGTGCGCATGGAAGCCATTAAGCTCCTTGCCCTTTTCCATCCGTTGGAATCAGTGTCCATCTTGCCGAAAGCACTGAATGACAGTTATGAGTTAGTGCGCCGTCTCTCAATGGCATACGCGCAGCGAAATGGAGACCCACAACTGATTCCTGCTATTGTAAAGACTTATCTGCAGCGGGGACAGGAACAGCGTTTCTCCTTCCATGTCCTAACGGGCATTGATGCCTTTGACCCAGATTTAGTCCTGCAGGAACTCAAGAGACAATCTTCCCAGTTGCAGTTGTATAGCGATACTATATCTGTTCGGTTAGGCAAGCGTCTACAAAGTGTGAAGGCAGACCAGGCTGAGGCTCTTCAGATGATCAATGATACAAAGGCAAAGCCAAGATCACGGGCGAATACGATCTATCATTATCGTAATAACCCTCAGGCAATAGCTATTCCTGCATTGTTGAAGGTCGCAGCCAACGATCAAGAGGATAAGGTGGTCCGTCTCGCCGCAATCCAAACGTTAGGCTGGTATGATACCAATTACCGGCGTGCAGATATCGTCTCGGGTCTTACTCAAATCAAAACCTCGGATGTTGAACTGTCGGAAGAGATTCAGAAGAGCATCCATCGCTTAAGATGATGGGTGTTAACAAGTAAAGCATAAATCCCCGTAGTCCTTAGTGATTACGGGGATTTGTTATATGATGGGAAATGGAGGAACGATGGCACCTTGGTGTGTCCTTCTTCCCAAAGGATGGTGCTAAAAAGAAAAGCGGAAATCCTTTTTGATGAGGATCTCCGCTTCTTTTTGAGGTGGGTGGGTAGAGGGACTCGAACCCACGACATTCAGAACCACAATCTGACGCTCTAACCAACTGAACTATACCCACCATTTTGGTTACTTATCGAAAGCGAGTGCAAAGATACGGGATTTATTTGGATTGACCAAACAAATCCCGATATTTTTTCAATTGAGTCATCAAAAAAGTCGTTTTTGGCTTCTTTTCCGATCAATATGCTTCTTTATTTAGCAGGACTGGTTGGTGCTGTTGGTTCTGCAGGAGCAGCATTGCCTTTTGTTGCAGGAGCAGCAGTTCCTTTCCCAGCATTTTGTTGAGCACCAGTTGCAGGTGCCTGACCAGCTCCGAATCCCTGTGTGTTTGTCGGGTTTGTTGCCTCATTTTGCGTTGCACTCTGCTCAAGGACACTTTGTTCACCTGTGGCTTGTGGTGCGGTATAGGCACATACGACGCTACAAACTACCAAAACAATGGCAAGTCCCCATGTAGCCTTTTCAATGAAGTCGGTGGTCTTGCGTACACCCAGAAGTTCGTTTGAAGCGGAGAAGTTGGATGCAAGACCTCCTCCCTTTGATTCCTGAATCAAAACTATCCCGATCATCAAGATTGATGCCAGACAGATGATTACAATGAATAATGTGTAAACCATTTTTCTTTACTTATTTATTTTGTTATTTATAATCAATTTCTCTAAGAAACGAATTTGGTCTGCAAAGTAAGCATTTTTTTTTGGATAATTCAAATTTAATCGCTGAATTATTTCCAACGCCTTTGAATATCTGCCTTGTTTAACATATATTTTGGCTAATGTCTCGGTGAAATATCCCTCATCGCCCTCATTTTCTTCGTTTTCTGGTTTCTCTTCTAATTGTGGGACATACTCAGGTTCTTCTTTCAACTTGATCTTCCCACTGTCATTGTTTATGAAATTATCAATCAGATCTTGCCCTTTCATCTGCGGGACCTTCTCTGTTTCTTCTTTCTCCTCCTCACTTTCTGTCTCCAATAGGTAGCTGACGTAATCCACGGCAGCATCGGCAGGTGTGGGCTTCCGTTTCGTTTTCTTTGCATCTGAGTCGTCAGCGGGGATGGAGTCCAGGAAAGTATCGATCAGTGACAATGTCCTACTGCCGTTTCCCCCATTGTCCTTGGCAGGAGCAATCTCTTTCTTAGAAGAGCGAACTTTCGTCTGATAGTGTGCTGCTTCCACCAAATTGAAAATTACTTTACGGTCGGTAATATAAATGGCTGCGCGTCGTAATTCCTCATCGAAGGATGGGTCGTGGAGGATATACAGGTTTTGCAGCATCAACAGGCGTGCCGATTGGTAATAAGGATAGAGCGCAAGCATACTTCGGAGATCATAGAGGGTCTCCTTGTCCATCTGTTCCGGATGCTTGATAAGTTGCGTTAGATCCATATTTCTTTGATTTTTACCAGTTGGCTACTGTTGCGTTGAAGATCTGGTCTGTCAAGTCTTTTACCATCTCTGTGACCAATTCTTCCTGTACCTGATTCAGACTTTGCGTTGTCTCGTATGTCTTCGTTGATGTAAACTGTTGCTCAAAGTCCTGTGAATGGTCCTTCCTGTTGACAAATCTCACGTTGACGGTCATCGCCAGCGCTGTTTGGGCTGAATATCCCTCGCTGGATACAGACTTGTTCCGTTGCGTATATTGAGTAATCTCGCCGGAGATATCCAAGTCGCCATTCCTTTTTACTTGTTGCAGGTGGGTATGGCTGGCAAAGACATCCTTGAGCTGTGTATTGAACATGGGTGCCATGGGACCCCATACATAACTGCTTCGATTGGGAAAGTCGGCTATGGTAATGGTCTTTGTCTTCGAGTAATCGATACTGGCTCCATTGAAGCCATAAGTGACCTTGCACGATGAAAGCATCATCGTTAGGATCATGGCGAAGAGACAAGAGATGTAGATGAATTTCCTTTGCATGTTATTTCCCGTCTAATCCATATTGTTTGATTCTCCGATAGAGTGTCCGGTCGGAGATCCCCAATTCCTGAGCTGCCTTTTTGCGATTGCCTCCGTTACGTTCCAAGGCTTTTTCTACCATCTGCCTGCCTAAGTCATTCAGGTTGAGCGTCTCGGGTTCATTGATCTCCTCCGCTTCCGCTTCCTCGGCTCCTGTCTGTTGATAGCTGTTCGGCAAGAACCTGGGCTCGCTAATGGACGTGGTTCTCGTAGCTTCGAGGGATGCACTCTCATGCTGTCTGCGATAAGCGGCTGTGTCTTCTAATTCGCGGCGCTCGTCTATTTGCTTGCGCAAGCTATTCACGTCATGTTGCAGGTTGTTGATATTTCCCCGTAATTCATATAGAACCTTGAAGAGCATCTCACGTTCATTCTCATAGGAATGCCCATCAGGCTTACTAATGGTTGCAAGCTCTGTGCTCACAGGGTCTTGTGGAATGAATTGCTCCAGGATATGTGCATCAATGTCCCTTTTCTCGCTGAGCACAGACATCTGTTCCGTGATGTTCTTCAGTTGGCGCACGTTTCCCGGCCATTTGTATTTCAACATCAGGGCTTTGGCGTCATCTGTCAGCGTGATTTTCGGAAGGCGGTATTTCTCTGCCATCTGCATGGCGAAGAGTCGGAAGAGCAGGATAATGTCATTCCCTCTGTCTCGCAACGGTGGCATCTGGATGGGAATAGTGCTCAAGCGATAGTACAGGTCTTCGCGGAAGCGCCCTTCACTGATGGCTTTCCTCATGTTGACATTCGTGGCAGCGACGATCCTGACATCTGTCTTCATGATCTTCTGTCCGCCTACGCGGATATATTCCCCTGTTTCCAACACACGCAAAAGCCTTGCTTGGGTAGCAAGCGGGAGCTCACCCACCTCATCCAAGAAGATGGTACCCTTATTGGCAACCCCGAAATAGCCCTCGCTTTCTCCGATAGCCCCGGTGAAAGAACCCTTCTCATGCCCAAAGAGCTCACTGTCAATGGTTCCTTCGGGAATGGAACCGCAGTTGATGGCAAAGTATTTCTCCTTGCGCCTGGGTGAGTTGTCATGGATCACCCTTGGGATAATTTCCTTTCCGACTCCACTCTCACCGACAATGAGCACTGAGAGGTCTGTCGGCGCTACTTGTAGTGCCACATCTAAAGCATGGTTTAATCCGTCACTGTTGCCGACGATATTATACCGCTGTTTGATTTTTTGCAGTTCTGATGTATTCATTGGGTGACAAAATTACATATTTTATTTGATATAACTGCAATTTTGGCAGGAAAATATAGAGAGTTTAGGGTTGAAAGCCAGGAATTAAGGAATGATAAGGATCCTTACTCTTCGTTTCCTGGCTCCTTTATTGCGGATGGGGCATCCTTTCCTTTCTCTAATTTGATGAGCAGGAGTCCGATTCCTGTCCAGATCAGTTCACGGATACGGACGATCAAAGCAACGAAGATACCAGCACTGGCAGGGATTCCCATGCCGTGTGTTGACATCAGGAAGCCTCCTTCCCGCCCTCCTAACTGAAGGGGGATGAAGAAGAGCAGGTTGGCAAACAATGACGTGAATGCCAGGATGAGCACGCAATGCAGGTAATTGACAGAGGGGAGCAGCACCAACAGGCAGAAGAATACTTCCATGGCAGAGCATATCCTGCAACAGAGTTCCAGAAGGACTGCAGACACGAACGTCTTTCTGTTCTGGCGGTTCAGTGCGGCAATCTGCTCGTCAATGGTATCCAGTTGCTGCCGATGGTTCTCGATAAAGGGCTTTGCCCATTTCTTGATGAGGGGCAGATGCCGTAGGACGTTCATCGCCCTTACAGCCAATCCCTTGCGATAACCGGCAATAAAGAACCAGATTCCGAGACAGCAGAAGGCGATAATGGCTGTGAGCAGTCCTCCCATCAACAAGCTGACATGCTGCGTGAGGATATAGGCAATGGCAGACAGAAGCCAGAACCAGAAATGGCTGAAGATATGGGTCATCGCATATAGGATGACGGATGAGGAAGCGCGTTCTGTCCCGATCTTTGGGGCCAGTTCCATGATGCGGTAAGGCTCACCACCCATCAGTCCTCCCGGGGTGGCATAGTTCAAGGCGAATCCGGAGATCGTGACCTTATACAGCCACCAAAAGGGTATCTTGCATGTCCCTCCCGCCTTAATGATGATATACCAGGCGGAAGTATTAAACAGGTATAGGAATCCCCAGAGTGCTACGACGGCAAAGAACCAGTAGCCTGCATTTTGCAAACCACTCCATACTTCCTTGAAGTCCAACTGCGTGACCATGATGATCAGCACGGCAAGACCGAAGATAAAGAAGCCGTTCTGGTATTTCTTCTTCATATATTAGGAGGGCTGATTGTCAGACTGGGGTTGTTTTTGCTCAGGCGTTTCTGGCACTTGGGCAGCAGGTTCCGCGGTGGCAACTTGCGCCGGGGTGACAGGTTGTGAGGGTTGTTGACTGGATATTTGCTTGTCAGGGCGTTTTTGCGAGGCTTCCTTCTTGGAAGAAGGATGGGTTGTGACTTTCCCGTCTTTCGTCTCCTTGATACTGTTCTCGTGCTTTTTGGGGATCGTGAATCTCACCTTTTCACTGTCGTCCCGTTTCTCGTGATAGAGCTTCTGCAAGGGGTTTGCCAAGGGCTCGTCATAGATATCGCGATTTCTGAACACGTCAATGGCTGTATAGATGGCATGTCTCAACGAGGTCTCATCAGCAATGCCTTGACCGGCGATGCCAAATCCTGCATCGTCGTTGGGCGTTGCACAGACGACGGGCAGCCCTGCATAATAGATCACTCCATCTGTGGGATAGAGTGCCGTGAATGGTGCCATGCCTTGGTCGTGGTACATGGCAAGGATCCCGTCAAATTCCCCATAGTCGCCATTGGCAAAGAACGTGTCTGCAGCATAAGGACCGAATGCTTCTATGCCCTTGTCGGATAGTTCTTCCACAGCAGGCTTAATGGCTTCCTGTTCTTCTTTTCCGAAGGTCTGGTTGTCATTGCTGTCTGGGTTCAAGGCGAGAATGGCAATGCGCGGGTTGGTGATCATGAAGTCGCGCTTCAGGCTGTTAAAGAGGATGGCAGCCTTGTCAACGATATTCTCTTTCGTGACGAACATGGATACTTCACTCAGTGGAATCTCGTCCGTCAGCAGTCCTACTCTGATATTCTCGTTGAGGATGATGGGCAGTATCTCCGATCCATTGCTCAGGTTCTTGCGTACATATGCTTCATTGCCCTCAAATCCCTGCTGCCCGTTTTTGATAGCAGGCGCAGTGACCAATACGTCAAATAGTCCTGCTTGGAAATCGTTTGCTGCACGTTGCAGTGCCTTGGAGGCAGCTATTGATGACTCGTCTGTGGGCGTTCCTAAGTCTACTTTCACGTCATCGTCGAATGTCGTCAACATGTTCACCCGTCCATCGCGTATTTCCTCCGCATGGCTGATAATGCTGAAATTGGCCTGCATGTTCAATGCCTTCCGATGGTAGGAAGCCACTTTAGGGGATCCATAGATGACAGGAGTGCATAACTCCAGCATGTCTGGTTCTGAGAAAGTTTTAAAAATCAGTTCATATCCGATACCATTGGTGTCGCCATGCGTGATGGCAACCCGAATCTTTCGATCTTCCATATCTTTTATTCTTTTACCTTTAATGTATATAGTACGGCTTCCAATTGCCGCATGAGATTTCTTTTCTTCATTTCCGGGGCATAGACGAATCCTTCAACGGTAATGACCCGGTGGCGGATGCTGTCGTCAAGGGTATGGCTGATAAAGGGTCCGCCCATGGCATCTCCTTCCATCTCCCAAAGTCCTTTCGTGATCAGGCGTGTCCCGCTTTTCGTCCTTTCACGGGTTCTTCTCACGCTTTCATGGACAGTCGCCATGTACATGTCATCTGTTTCGCCTTTGATATTTGCCTTCATGACACTGTCGCGGTTCGTTCCGAAGTAGATACAGATATTCTGCATGCCCGTTGTGGCATTGTTCGACAGCCATAGGAAATCCTTTCCCTTTTTGCTGGAGGTCATGTCGACAGGTATCCAGAGATCAATTCCGAACCGCCTGCGGATCTCCTCCTCCATCTTGATATTGTGCTTTTCTCGCAAGCGCAGGATCTGGTTGTTGAGCTCTGCCCGGTTGAGTAGCATCCTCAGTTGTGGTCCTAACTTAGGCATATCGGCTTTCAGTGCCTGAACGGAAGGTGAACCGATGTACACAACCATTTGGGGTTCTGCATCCACATTCTTGGCATATCGGATCCTCGTTGCCGTGAAAACCTGTGGGTTGATGCTCACCTTGACGATCAAGTGGGATAGCCGTAAGGCTTGTCCGATATCCTCCCCTTGGAGGGAAGAGATATCGAAGGAGGGTTCCGATTGGGGCAATCCTTCCACGTCCGCGTCCAATTCCTGGTAGACGGTACTGTCCCGGTCACCGGCTAACAACACCTCAAAGGGGCGACCGCCACTGCGGGGCAGGAGTGGGCTCCGGTCACTGCAACTGCAGAGGAGAAGCAGCAAGAGTGCCCAACTAACGCCTTTCATCGACAATCTTCTTGGCTGTTGACAGGAGCCCACATGCCGCGTAGATGTCCTGTCCTCTACTGGCACGTATGGTCGTGAAGACACCATGGTGCGTCAGGTAGTCCCTGAAGGCCTCTATTTTCTTCTCATCCGTGCCATGGAGCGGTACATGGGGGATCTGGTGGAAGCGGATCAGGTTGACCCTGCAGTCCAGTCCCTTGAGCAATTTAACGATCTCCCGGGCGTGTGTCATCGAGTCGTTAAGTCCTCCAAAAAGGATATATTCGAACGACAGGCGGCGTTGGTGGGAGAAGTCGTAGTTCTTCAGCAATTCCACAATGTCCACAATCGAGTATCCTCGCTCAGCAGGCATCAGCTCTGCTCTCTGCTCCGGGATGGGGGAGTGCATGCTGATGGCCACCTGGCATTCGCTTTCTTCGAGGAATCTCTTGAGCTTTCCCTTGATGCCGACACTGCTCACGGTGATCCTTTTGGGGCTCCAGGCATAGCCATAGCTTGCCGTCAGGATTTCCGTGGCGCGGAGCACGTGGTCTAAGTTGTCCATTGGCTCTCCCTGTCCCATGAAGACAATGTTCGTCAGTCGCTCTTGCTCAGGCAGGGAGTACACTTGGTTGAGAATGTCCCGAACGCTCAGTTCCCCTTCAAATCCCTGCTTGCCAGTCTGGCAGAACAGGCAGTTCATCTTGCATCCCACTTCACAGGAGACGCAGAGGGTTGCGCGGTCATCCTCCGGGATAAAGACAGTCTCCACGAATTTACCGTTTTCCGTAGGGAAAAGGTATTTGATGGTGCCATCCTTGGAATGCTGCGCGTCAATAGGCCCGGTGCACCCTATCTCGTAAATCTCTTCGAGACGGGCACGGTTCTGCTTGGAAATGTTGGTCATCTCGTCAATGGAACGGACATGTTGCGTGTACATCCACTTCGCGATCTGCCCTCCCGTGAAAGCCGGCATTCCCAATTGCCTTGCCACTTCCTTTAGTTCTGGAAGCGTCATCCCTAATAATGGTTTCTTTTCAGCGCTCATGAAAAATATGCATATTGATGCCGCAAAGTTAACATTTTTAATTGATTTATCGTCTGTTAGTAGCGTATTTTTACGTTTTTCCTTTGTAATTCGTTCCTTTTCGATTATCTTTGCGGATAGAATTCCTATATATAACGTGATGAGAGAAAAAATTGATTGCTTCCTGCCTTGTCTCGACGTCGCCGCGTTGGCAGACACGCTTTCGGTGATGAGACAGAGTGGGATGGTGCAACATATTCACTTATTAGTCACCGGGGATTATGCCCGGCAGGGGCAATTCCCCGGTGATTGCAACTTAGTGGTGGTCAACGATTGGACTTCCACGGACACGATCCTCAAGATCGGGCAGTATACGGATGCGGATTATGTCTTGTTGGGAAGGGGAACGGACCCTTTCTCTTTAGGTCTGTATGCCTTGGACCGTTTTCTTCAGGTAGGCGAGGACTCCCATGCCGCGATGGTCTATTCCGACTATGATATCTTGGAAGTGGGGGAAAAGAGGCAGCATCATCCGGTGTTGGACTATCAGGAAGGAAGCCTGCGGGCCCAGTTTGATTTCGGACCGCTGGTCTTGATCCGTGCCCAACTGCTGCATGACTATGCGGCACAGCCTCCTCAACCGGCTTATCAGCGGGCGGGATGGTATGACTTCCGGCTGTTCTTGAGTCGTCGAGGACATCTGTTCCATCTCAATGAATACCTGTATGCTTGTATGCCTGCTGCCGTAGCGCCATTGCCTGAGGATGATATGGAGATGGAGAGGGCTCTTTCCCACCATCTGTCTGCAATAGGGGCGTTGTTGGATGCCTCTTATTACAGGCAGCCTGATTTCAATGAGCAGCCCTTTGATGCCGAGGCTTCTGTTATCATTCCTGTCCTTAACAGGGAAAAGACCATCGCGGAAGCTGTCGCCTCGGCTTTAGGACAGAATACGTCCTTCGCGTTTAACGTGATTGTGGTGGACAACCATTCCACGGATGGCACGTCCCGGATCGTGGAGGAAATGGCAGAGAAAGACCACCGGTTGATCCATCTGATTCCATCGCGTACAGACCTGGAGATCGGAGGGTGCTGGAACATGGCCATTGCCGATGAGCGTTGTGGGAAGTTTGCCGTGCAGCTTGACAGCGATGACTGCTATGCTTCGTCCAAGACCTTGCAACAGATCGTGGATGCTTTCTATGCACAACATGCAGGAATGGTCATCGGGTCTTACCGGAGATGTGACTTCAACATGAAACCTTTGTCGGGAGATCGAGTTGAACATCGTGAATGGACAAGCGAGAATGGCTGCAACACTGTGCTGCGGATGAATGGCATTGGGGCACCGCGGGCTTATTTCACGCCTTTGATCCGTCAGATCAAGTTCCCCAATGTCAGCTATGGCGAGGATTATGCCGTGGGATTGACGTTCAGTCGTCGCTACCGGATCGGCAGGATCTATGATGAAGTGTACCTTTGCAGAAGGTGGGAGGACAATGTAACGGCAAAACCTGACTCGCAACGGACGAATGCGCGTCAATTCTATAAGGACAGGCTCCGTACCTTGGAACTCAAGGCAAGACAGCAGATGCTCTCTGGCAAGGCGGACAGTTTAGTGGACAGCGGCATTGAACGCTTCTTCAACTGGCAGCTGGAGAAATGGGAAGAGGCGCGCATGCATTATCGCGACCTGCACCAGACGATCGTCAAGGAACTTCCTTACGGCGATACCTTGCTGAAGGTGCAGTATAACCCTGCTCGGATGGTCTCAACGGGAGCAAAGGTAGACAGGGAGAGCGTGTCGAAGCGTCCTTGCTTCCTTTGTCGGGCGAACCGCCCTGCCAAGCAGGAGGCGAAACAGTTGGATGAACAGTTTGAGCTGTTGGTGAATCCTTACCCTATTCTTCCCACGCATTTCACCATTCCCTCCAAGAAACATCTCCCACAACGTATCTATCGGCATTATGGGGAGATCCATCAGGTGCTCACCCGGTATGGGGAGCTGACGGTATTCTACAACGGACCACAATGTGGGGCCTCTGCGCCAGACCATCTGCATTTCCAAGCGGGCACGAGTGGGATCGTCCCTTTGCAAAGGGGATGGCAACGGTTAAGCCGTCAGGTAGAAGAGGTGATGGCCTTGAACGACCATGAAGGCATTTTCGTGATCACCGGATACGTATGCCCGTGCTTCCTCGTCAGAAGCAGGACACTGGAAAACGACGTGGAGATGTTCAATCTCCTCTATGGTGCCATGAAGGAGGTTATGCCCTCTGTGGAGGAGCCGATGATGAACATCGTTGCATGGCGGTACAATGAGGATTATCTTTCCGTGGTGTTCCCTCGGGGAAAACATCGCCCCGACTGCTTTAGGGCAGAGGGAAACCAGCAACTGATGGTCAGTCCTGGTGCCTTGGACATGGCAGGGTTGTTGATCATTCCACGGCGTGAGGATTTTGATCGTATCACGGCACAGGGGGCTGGACAGATCTTGGAAGAAGTCAGTATAACAGATGAGACCATGGCAGAAATCGTGAAGAAGCTCAAGTCAAATGCCTCGCCCAAATCGGATGCTGAGGCGATGAAGATGAAGAAACAACCGGATGTGACCGTAGGCATTGTCAGCGGTGATAAGATCCATTTCACCTTGAACAAGCCTTACTTAGCCAAGGGAGAGCAGATCATCGGGGATCAGGTGGTGGAATTTTCCGAAGGGGGCATCCTGTGGAATGGCAACCAATACCGGGAGCTTACCTTCCGGCCGAAGTCGCAGGATGCTTCGTTCTCGCTGTATGACGTGACCATCGGCGTTAACTTCCATTGGGAGCGGCAGGAGACACAAGTCTTCCAAGGTGCCTTGCACCTTGTCGTGGAAGAGGACAAGATCTGCGCCATCAATGAACTGCCGGTAGAGAACTACTTGGAGAGCGTGATCTCCAGTGAGATGAGAGCTACCTCATCGCTGGAATTGCTGAAAGCACATGCTGTCATCTCACGGAGCTGGTTGCTTGCCCAGATGGAACGCAGGAAGAAAGCGCAGGAAGGGGGCGACAATTTCTTCTCCTTTACCAAGAAGGAGGATGAGATCATTCGCTGGTACGACCGTGAGGACCATACCATCTTTGATGTTTGTGCCGATGATCACTGTCAGCGATACCAGGGAATCACGAAGGAAACCAGCCCGCATGTCGTCGAGGCGGTGAAAGCGACCCGGGGACAGATCCTCATGTCGGACGGGCAGATCTGCGATGCGCGCTTCAGCAAAAGCTGTGGGGGCGTCAGCGAGGAATACCAATACTGCTGGGACCACACGCCGAAGTCGTATCTGACCGCGGTCAGGGACTTGGATAAAGGGCAGGTACCCGACCTAACGATTGAGGAGAATGCTGAGAAATGGATCCGGTCTTGCCCCGACTCTTTCTGTAATACGCAAGACAAGAAGATCCTGTCGCAGGTCCTCAACGACTACGACCAGGAAACATCAGATTTCTATCGCTGGCATGTTACCTACACGCAGTCGCAACTCGCTGCCCTGATCAGTGGCAAGATGAAGATGGATTTTGGTGACATTCTCGACCTGGTTCCCTTGGCAAGGGGGAAGAGCGGTAGGATCTGGCGACTGAAGATCGTGGGGACCAAGCGGTCGTTTATCATTGGAAAGGAACTGGAGATCAGGCGTACGCTGAGTGAGTCGCACCTATATAGCTCTGCCTTTGTCGTTGATAAGAGCCAGGTGGTGAACGGAGTTCCCCAGCAATTTGACATCCTTGGCGCAGGATGGGGGCATGGCGTGGGACTATGCCAGATCGGTGCCGCGGTCATGGGTGAGAAAGGCTATAAGTATGACCAGATCCTGCTTCATTATTATCGTGGGGCGGAGATCAAAAGGATATATCGATAGATGAAGAAAAGAAACCCCTGGAGTTGGGTACCGACTCTATATTTCGCGGAAGGACTGCCCTATGTGGCAGTGACAGCGATCTCGTTGATCCTGTACAAGCAGTTGGGACTGCACAATGCGGAGATCACATTCTACCTGTCATGGCTGCTGCTTCCCTGGGTGATCAAGCCTTTGTGGTGCCCATTCATCAACTTGCTGCAGACCAAGCGTTGGTGGGTGGTGGCCATGGAACTGTTGATCGGTGCCGCCTTCGGGGGCGTGGCATTTACCATACCTACTTCCCTGTGGCTTCAAGGGACGTTGTTCTTCTTTTGGGTGATGGCGTTTGCCAGTATCACCCACGACTATGCTGCCGGGTGCTATTATATGGTGGAGATGGAAGAAACAAGCCACCACTGGCTTGTGCGCATCCGCTCCGCGTTCTTCTGCCTTGCCACCATCTTCGGACAAGGTATCTTGGTCATGGTTGCCGGCAACTTGCAAGTGATCTATCGCAACAGTATCAGCTATTCTTGGAGCCTGATGTTCTATGGAACCTGTGGGCTCTTGATCGCCTTGTGGCTGTGGCATACGTATATTTTGCCGTTCTCCCGAGAGGATAGGGGAGGCGACGTGAGTTCTCCTGCCCAGGTATGGGAGGGGATCTGCCACTCTTTTCAGTCGTTTTTCCATAAGCCTCATCTGGTAACCAGCCTTTGTTTCATCCTGTTCTTTATCTTGCCAGAGGGCTTGCTCTCCAAGGTCTCAGCCTTGTTCCTCATCGATGCTATCCATAATGGGGGCTTAGGGTTGTCTCCTCAGGAGTTTGGACTCGTCCAAGGTACGGTCGGGGTGATCGGGTTGTCATTCGGAGGGCTCATCGGAAGTATCGCGGTCAAGAAGGAGGGGATCGGCAAGTGGATCTGGCTGATGGCTTGTGCGGTAACGGTTCCTGACCTTTTCTACGCCTATCTGAGCTCGGAACTTCCCAGGAGCTTGGCCGTCATCAGCGCGTCTGTTTTTCTTCAGCATTTTTGTTACGGGTTTGGCTATACCGCTTACGCCTTGTTCCTGATCTCTTTCAGTCGGGGCGAGGACAGCAATCGCCACTATGCGATCTGTGCGGGACTGATGTCCTTGTCATGGATGCTTTCTGGGATGTTCTCCGGAGCTTTGCAAGAGGCGGTCGGTTATCGTCGGTTCTTCTTGATCGTCATGGCATGTGGCATCGCCACGCTCATCGTCACGCTTTTCGTGAATATCCGTCCCACCTTTGGGCGGAAGGTCCCTGACGATGAGGACGTAGAAGAGTAAAAAAGACACATCTCACAACCCATTTTCTAAAAGGTCATCTATTGCGTGGTAAAAGGTTATCTAACGCTCGCTGAAAGGTTATCTAACGCACGCCAAAAGGTCATCTCCTGCTTTTGGAAAGAAAACAAGTGCTGCATGCCTCTTTTATATTGTGGCATGCAGCACTTGATAGAATAGGATTGTATGTGTAATCCGTTGATTTACTCTTCTTTATAATAATGCGCGAAATTAAAGAACGGTTGTGTGACCGCCTCATGGCTGGATGCTGTGTAGGTATTGCCATATCCGTCGGTGGCGGTGATGGTGATCGCTGCGTCTTTCCGCTTCGGCTCGTAATAATACAGGTGGTTCATGATTAGGTATCCGTTCGACTTGCTGACGAAGCGGTAGGATACCGACTCACTGTAGCGATGATGGTATCCGGTGGAGAAGGCATCCTGGCCTTGGTGGCTGATCCTTTTCATCGGGTAGGTCACGCCGTCCTCCGTGGCTGTCACCTTCCATCGGGAGTCGGCATTGAACACATTGGCGATGATGATACCTTTGTCTACGGGCAGGTCCCAGTCGGTTGTGTACTGTTCTCCATTAAAATCCGTGTCTGCCTTGAAAAGGGTCATCTGCCGTTTCCTGTCCCAGAAAGTCCCCTTATAGTAACAGTTCACGACTTGGGTCCCAGAAAAGCTGTAGACATAGTAGCCATTTGGCGTGCCGCAGATATTGATATTCGACTGCCATATATTGCCGCATGCAGCCGCGTGGCAGTGCTCCAAGAGGTGGCGGCCTTCGTATTCGATCTCGTGGTTGATCGCGAAATGTGTGTGCCCGCAGAAGAGTTCATATCCTCCCTTGAACTCATCAAGGAGCTTCAGGAGCGTGCTGAGCCGGGAACTGCTGTAATGTCCTTTCTCGCTTTCTAAGGGCAAGGGCGTTGCCTTGCTGTTAGGGCTATTGCCAAACGTGAAAGGGATATGGTAGCAGAAGATCACCTTCTTTTCTTTATCCGTGAGACTCAAGTCTTCGGTCAGCCATTTGACCTGGGCATTGGTAAGCTCTCCCGGGGAAAAATACCCACTGTGGATAAACTGGACGTTATTGAAGCAAACGTAGTGCTCATCCCCACGGTCGAAGGAGTAATCCGTCGGTCCCCAGTTTTCTTCCCATTTGTTGCGGTATACAGCTTTCCCGTCTTGGTCGTGGTTGCCGATGACAGAGAAAACGGTCATCCGCGACGAGCCTAAGGCTTCCCGGATCTGTCGTTCGAGGTTCGGGTTGTATCCCCCATAGTACTGAACGTCGTCGCCCATGCTGATCCCGTACACCGGTGTTGACATATTGGCGATCGTCCGTTTCACGTCAGCCATGGTCTCATCCGTGAATCGTGCCACGTCACTTTTCTGGATACGGTTGTCGTTGGGACCGGTATAATAGGGGTTGAAGGCATTGGTCACCTGTGGATCGCCGAACACGATCAGGTCATAACGCACCTCCTTGCCTAAGGGCAGGTGGGTCAGTCGGAAATTATAGATGCTCTTTCCCTTGGCAAGTCGCTGGTAGAAAGCTGCCGTGCGGTCGGTTTCCGAATGGACAGGCACCTCGCAATCGTTGGGGACAGTATAGTAGACAAACTTTGACAGTCGACCGCGGCGAAGCCTGTATCGCCCGAGGGAGTCTGTGCGAGTGCAATGATAGCAGTCGGACACGATCACGTCTCTCACTGGTCTTCCCTCCTCGTCGGTCAGGGTACCTGCGATAATGGTGTCCGTGTTCACGGCAACCACCTTCTTCTTGATGGCTTTCTTAGGTCGGGCAAGGGTATCCTTGGCTTCCTGTTTCTGAGGAGATGGTGCCGTAGGAGGGGTCTGTGGATCTTTCTGCTTACTGGATCGGTTGATCACGAAAGCAGAAATAACGAGTGCAGCGGCAAAGAGCACTGCACCCGTGATCCATGTCATTCTTTGGTTTTGTTTCATTCTTTATCCTGATTGGTCAGAAGGAGGCGGGCTTGGTATGCTCGAAGGCCACGCCCCCGTCAAGCTGTGGGATGTCGACCAATTGATAGAAATGCGTATGTTCTGGGTCGAACCCAATAATAAAGCGTTTTCCGTCGCTGCCGTTGCGTGCCTTGCAGATATTCAGCTCTGCCGTACCCCGTGGGTCAACATTGCTGTTGGCACCACTGTAGTGTACTCCTTCGTGCTTGGCAGGGCGGTAGAGGAGCACGCAGTTGTCGCATCCTTCGAGGATTTGTCCCGACCCACGCAGGTAACTTTCCTTGGGTTCCTCGCTGTCATGGTTACGGGAGATCTGGGAGAGGACGATGATCCAGATGTTCATCTGCTTGGCAATATTCTTCAAGGCACGGATCACCCCGCCCAGGAATGATTCCTCTGTCTGGTTCTTCGGTCGCCCGTTCTGCGAGAGTATTTGCAGATAGTCGATCACCACGCCATGCACATGCTTCTGCCGCACCATCTGTCGGATGCTCAGGAACAAGGCATCGGCACTTACTGTCGCCCGTTCATCGAAGAAGACCGGAAGCTCACCCAGTTTCAGGCATGCTGTCCGGAAACGTTTCATTTCCTCCTTGTTCAGTTTTCCATAGAGAATGCGCGAGGTGGGAATGTCGCAGACCGGAGACACGGCACGTGCCATCAATTCCTCTTTGCTCATCTCCAGGGAATAGTAAGCCACTGGGGCACCTTCCTTGGCACAGTTATAGGTGATGGATGTGGCGAGGCAACTCTTCCCGTGCCCACTGTATGCGGCGATAACAGTCAATGCTTGGGGACGCAGGAAGGCGCGCTCATCCATGCAGAGGATACCGCTATAGTCGAAGATATTCTTATGCTCATCCTGATTGTCCAAGACATTCTGCGTAAGCCCTTCTAAGGCCTCGCGGGATGTCGTGATGGAGGAGACCGGCGTGTCGTGGATGTTCTCTAAGGTGCCATCCAGGTCGGTGAGCACCTTCTCCAGGTCTTCTTGCTGCGAGATGCCGGCGTTGACCAATCGCAAGCCGGCATACAGCAGCCTGCGACGGTGGGCGAGCTCATAAAGATACATGCATTTCTCCCGGCAATCATTGAGGATCATGTGATTCGTCAGCTCGATAATCTCGATCACGGAGAAAGTCATATCCTTCACCGTTTTCTCCAAATAGGGTGGAAGCGTAATGACATCCACCTGCCGCCCCTCTTCCATCATCTTTCGGATTGCCGTGAAGAGGGTACGGAGACGGGCGTTATAGAAGCAATCCTCAGAGAGAATGTCCCCGTTCTCGTCTAAGAGAGACGGGCGTTGCAACAAGGTCCCAATGACGAGCCTCTCGCATTCCTCGTCATGGACGGGCTGCAGACTGTAGGATGTGACTTGGTCTAATGAACTCATTTCTTATTCTTTTTCAGCCGACAAATATACGGATTAATTTCGACAAACGAACTGAGATCGCCGAAAAACTTATTTCGCTACTTTTTCCGTATGGCCTTGGGCCTCCTTGAGAATATAGACCTGACCATGCTGCATGGTCTTTACCTGCTGACCACTCACATTGTATATCCTGACATTCTTGCTGTTGACGGGGATGTTCTGGATACCACTTGCAGGAGAGATTTGCAGGGTATAGGATGCGGTCTTCAGCAGATCGGCGGAATAAACGTTCACGGTAGCAGTGGTTAACCCGTCTTTCGTGGAGATTGTCTTGGTTGCGAAGGCTCCTCGTCCGTCAAGTGTAACAGCGATATCGTCGGCAGTGATGGTTCCTGCTGCATCCACCTGATAGGTGGTAGTGCCAGGATGGAAGCCGATGCCCTTGCCGGCAACCGTGATGTTGGTTGCTGAGGCATTGTAAACCAACGAGATGTCATCCACCCAAACGGTATCCTTGGCACTGCCCTGTCCTGGGTCAGCATTGGTGGATATGGTTACAAAGAGATGCTTGGGCGCAGCCTCATAGCCCGTATAAGTAAAGGGAATGGCGATGCGTTTCCACTCTCCGTTCGTGGTAGCGATGGTCTTGTCCTGTGCGGAAGCGATGACATTCGTGTAGGTCATGTTCTGAGGTTCCTGATAATAGGTACCGTCGGTCAGGGCAGCACTCACGGTTGCGTAAGGATGCTCGGCATTCACCGTGCCCTGCTTGAACTTCAGGTAGACCACCATGGAGTCGGGACGGTTGGTTATCGTGGCATAGAACGGGTCACCATTACCGTCCTTGTCTGTGTCCGAGGGGTCGATATGCGCATTATTCTTCGTGTCAGTCGCCGTATAACCATCAGCGCTCATCCTGCCTGTTGTCATGGTACCATTGGCAGTGATTCCAAAAACAGAGGAAGAAAAGATGCAAGCACTATGGCTGCCACTGTGTGCATCGTTGGAGATGGCGATGTGATGGCCAGCGAAAGATACTAAACTGCCTATTGCGGACTCGAAGGAATGCCAGCCATTCGGCTCCTGATAAGTCCCTGAACTGGTGTGCCAGTACTCGAATCCGGGATTATTCAACTGCATTCCGCTGCCAAAAGTCACGGAGATGGATAGCCCTGCCATCTCAATGCCGATGGCAGTGAAGAGCTTATCACCCGTGAGCCTTGCCTTCAGGTTGACAGGTACTGTACCCAACATGGGACCCATCCATGTAGCATTAGCAGGGTCATCACCGCTCGTAATCCGAATGTCCTGATGTGCATTCAGGACGATATTGTCGCCGGATGTCTCTGGTGTCAACTGAGTGAGCTGGATATTGCCCACAGGCATTTGGCTTCCGCCCGTTTCCAAGATGAAGTTTTTGAGGGTCAGGGTATACAGACCGTCCTTTTCTTCCACTGAGATCGTGGCTTTCTGACTGCTGGATACCTGATTGACCTTGACGATCAGAGTGTCAGTGTAGTCGGTTGCCCATGTGGCGAGAGTGCCCATGAGGAATACCAATAGAGTAAATACTTTTTTCATACGCTTGTTGTGTCTCTTAAATTGATGATTATTTGATTCTGTAGGTCATGCCTAACGCCCCATAGATAGGGTAGAGGGTCTGCTCTACAGTTTTGAAATTACTTCGGAAGATACCATTCAATCCCCAGTTCAGGTCGACGTATATGCCTATCTTCTTGCTGCACCTCCAGTCGAGACCGGCACCTATGCCATATTGCAACCTCCTCATCTCGTTGGAGAAGTCATAGTCGCCGCGCTCCTCCTTGCCTGATCCCAGATCGACACGAGGGCCGGTGGGGGAACCAACGCGCAGGTATCCGTCGTATGCCCATCCCGTAAACTCATGCGAGGTGACGAGAGAGGCATAGGGACCTGCCCGGAGCTGCCATCGTTTTCCAAGGGAATAAGTGAACTGCACGGGGATGGTGAACATGAATTCCATGACATGCGTCACTACATTTCCATAGAATTGTCCCGCCAGGGTTTCTCCTCCGCGGGTGATTTCCATGTGGTAGTTCTTGACCCGAGCATCCGTCTTCATCCCTTTGTTTTCGATGCGCAGACCTGTGAGGAGCCCCCAATGGTCGTTGAACGGTCGTTGCAGGTCCACCTGTAAGGCTGGATTGAACTGCGGGGTATAACGGTTGAGATGCCGGATCGAGGCGGGGAGCCCCACCGGACTGGTTCCACCGATCTGGTAGCCCACGCGTAGCTCAACGGTAGTACTGTCGAACCCTCTCTTGCCCCATCCCGTTGTCACGGTAAGGAACATCATCAGGATAATTAGGATCTGCTTCATCTATTGTCCTCCTCAGTGCAAATGATTCTGATCTTATCTATCTTCAGGTTGCTGCCCACAGCCCCTTCAAATTGGTCGCCATCCTTACTGGATGAGAACACGATGGCAAGGCTGTATCCTTCGTTCTCCAATAGGTCGAGATCAACGTCTGCGGTATAGTCAAACGTCAGGTCGAAGGCTGTCCATCCTTGTGTCTGAGGAATGACTTTCATATCAGCGATGGCCACGACCAGGCTGCTGGTCTTGACATTGCGACCGTCCAAGGTAACTGCATTCCCGTTGGCATCGTGGTTCCGATAAAAAACAGCATAGATGGCAGCACTGTCCGTACGGTTCGCAACGGGCTTGCCCAAGGCATCTTGGAAGGTCTTCCCCGCCTTGTACTGGTAATATCCCGTCATGCGGACAGGTTTCTTGCTGAATTTCCCTCCAAACTGTGTCGCTAACAAGGGATTCATCAGGGCTTGGGTCAGGTCGAACTTCCCCAAGAACAAATTGCCAGCTGCGATCCGCTTGTTTACCCACTCTCCAAAGACACCAGTAGAGCGTGTGGTCAGGTTGACATACGCATGGTCATATCCGTCTGTGGCGGGTGCCGAGGGATACTCGTCAGGTGTGGCAGAGCCCATGCTCAACTGGAATCCCGCATTGCCTGTCGCCCAGTCATACACCTTGTTTCCCTCCTCATCCACGTCATACCAGATGTAATATTTCCTGCTCCCAGACTCTAAGTCGTAATGCTCAAAGTCGAAGCACACGGTATCTGTTACCATTTGTGTCGTTGGGGAGAAGCGAACGCGGTACATCCTTGTGTACTGTCCGTCCTGGGAATGGACGGTATAGACCACTGGTCCTTTGGAAAAATCCTGCACGGACCCGTTGGCTGGTGTAAGCGTCGCCCCCTCTGTCATCTCAAACACCGGTGCCATGGCCGTGACATCAGCTTGTCTCCTGACCTTGAAGAGGATGATAGAGTCGCTGTATGCGACCGAGACCATCGTATCCGTTGGGGTGAAAAACACGCTGTTGACATCAGCGACATGGACAGAAGCCTTCGTGATGTCACACTCTGCATTCAAGGGCTCTTCCTTGAAGCAGGAAGACAACAGCATAGAGCCCATGGCTGTGCAAGCCACCTGAAATAAGACCAGTCGTATTCTTTTGTTGTAACTCATGATTGATATCTCCTGAACTGAGCCACAAATTTACGAATAATTGGATGATTCAAACTAAAAACGATGGAAAAACTTGTTTTCTTTTGTTATTTTCCCCCATGATGAGCCAAAAATACTACCTTTGTGAACAAAAGGAACAGGAGAAATCTATGATTTATCTTCCTTCCTTGATATGTCTGATGGGCACGGTGAGATGATCCAAAGGTAACATAGCGTTGATGAGACAAACTTTAGAGAATGAGGTAAGGTCTGCTGGACGTAGGTCAGCTTCTTTGATCATTCTCTGATCAAGTAAGTATGCTCGCATGGTCCCTTTGAGCAATGGCGTACGAGGGGTAAGCCAAGAACTTCCATCGAAGAGGGCAATGTTGCTGTAAGACGTGTCGGTCAGAAGACCGTCCTTAACAATGATGATATCATCGCAATCTCCGCGTTTCTCAAGGCATTTTTGCAATTCACTTCTGTCAGCATACTTATAGGAGTAGTCTATGTCGTCATCGGTCACGAGCCTGAGGCTCGCTACATGCTTGGGATGGTAGGGAGAAACGTCCACGTTATTTCCATCAGCGTTGTAATCAACATGGATTTTCCAAATGCCGGGATAATCCAATGCATGGTTGTGCACAGACAATCCATGTCTGCAAAGAATGTCAATGAGCCTTCCCTGCGATCTATCGGGGAAGAAATGAGACACGGCCTTTACGTATCTTGCTTCATGATAAGACAGACGCTCGATCTGTCCATCTTCCATTCTTAAGGTTTCAATCAGTTGTAATTGGGACATATATTTTCTCCAAAGTTTCAAGATATTCACTATGGCAGTCGCTCATGGCCGTAATGCCACCTCCTGCCTTGAACCATAAATGCCTGCCATCAGTGTCGAGAAACCTGATCATGACGGCTGAGTCAAGCTTCCCATCATGCCAGTACCCCATCACGCCGGTATAAAAGCCACGGTCATAGTTTTCTGCCTCCTGGATGATACGACAAGTCATAGGTTTCGGGGCACCCGTTATGGAACCCGCAGGTAACTGTGAGAAGAGAATGTCACCCAGATGATTCTCAAAGCCTTTTGGGAGCTCACCCGTAATCCGCGAAGAGGTTTGGTAGATATCACCTTTGTTCGTCTGGATCCGTTCCACGTATCTGTAGTCTTCTACGGTTACGTGACAGGCCACCCGACTCAGGTCGTTGCGGATCAGGTCAACGATCGTGGCATGTTCAGCAGACTCTTTTTTGCTTTCCATGAGTTCATGAATTGCTCCCGGATGATTGGCAGGGATCGTTCCTTTCATTGGGCAACAACTGATCATGCCATTGTTGATTTGCAGAAAAGTCTCAGGCGAAAAACAGACAAACTCATCCTTCGCCCAAAGCTTGTATTTAGCCCTTGAAGCCTTGTAAATATCCATCAGCGAGAGATTCGTCTCGACTTCCATGCGACTGGTAAGGTTGACAAGGTAACTGTCACCACGATGAAGGTGTTGTTGTACCAAGTTAAAGCGCGTCCTATACCCCTCCTCAGGTTCTACCTTCAAGTTCCACCCTATCCTTAGTGGGATTCCTCGCCTGCTGATATCGCAGTCGTTACAGAAACCTTGAAAGTTAAACAAGACGGAATGGGGGACATCTTCAACAGTCCAGACCCGACAATCTGTCATATTGTAATTGATAGCAAAGATGAAAGACATCCCTTGTCCTCCCATCCTGTTCATCTCTATGATGGCTCTATCACTCTGCATGCTTTTTATCCTCAGTTTTATGCGAGTACAAAGTTAATGGTTTTTATTAGAATACGGAAAAAATCGGAGATGGACTTCACTCATTTGAGACGCGACCCGTCAAAATTAGGATAAGGATAGCATGATGTATGGAGTATAGCATTTTTTTGCTTATAATGGGGTAGTTCAAAAATTATTGATAACTTTGCCACGTGAATACGAATAAAGGTGCGTAGATCAATATAGGTAATGACGATAAGACAGGTAAGACAAGAAGATGATAAGAGAATAGCCGAAATCATACGTGGTGTATTCGATGAGTTTGATATGCCCAAGGTGCATACCGTATACGACGATCCCGATACGGACAGGCAATATGAAGTGTTTCGTGATGAGCCATCATCGGTATTATGGGTTGTCGAAGAGAAAGGGATTGTCTTAGGGTCGTGTGGAGTTTATCCTACGCTCGGACTTCCAGACGGATGGTGTGAGATCGTAAAGTTCTATGTGGACAAAACGGCGCGGGGTAAAGGATTTGGGAAAAAGCTTTTTACTAAGGTCTTGGACAGTGCGTGTCGGTTGGGCTATAGATTGGCATATCTTGAAACATTCCCGCAATTCGGGGAAGCGGTGAGAATGTATGAAGGTTATGGCTTCCATGAGATTGACCATCAAGTCGGTAACTCTGGGCATACGGCTACCAGCATTTGGATGACGAAGGAGTTGTGGGAAATGTGTCAACCTCATGTCAACCTTTGACAACCTCAAAACAGGTTGCAAGCCCGATAAACACTGCGTTTTGACAACCTGTCAACCTATTTGCGAAAAAAACCACTGTTAACTATAAAAATGTTTCGGGAAAAGAAACCTGACTGGACAGTTTTTTGTTCACTTAATGATGAAAGAGAGATTCTTGTTATGGTCATCAGTATTGTTGGCAAGGAATTGAACACCATACGTCGGAATACCTCCTGGCTGTCCGACCCTGGCACTCGGAAATCCTTGCTTTGTCAAGGTTGACAAGCATTGCATTATCTATGCAAGGTAAAATTGCAGCATGCTGCAAAAATATCTTGTATCTTATAGATTATGGAAATCAAAAGGGATATTCATTTCCGGAGACTCATTGCCAGCCAAATTGTTTTGTGAAGTTCTCCCACACACATGGCAATATCATCATTGTGATGCAGTAGTGGTATCAGCGGTAGCAGACTGGATTGAAAGACACGGTGTGCTACACATGCATTTACAGATAACCCGGGCAGGCCCTCTGCCGTCGCTGACGGATTATCTGTTCCAGTAGACGACATATCGTTCGTGATGAGCATCAAAGAACGGATGGAGTTCTACACCCGACGGTGTGGCAAAATGCAGAGACGACAGGCGATGCAAGTCCTTGATGCTCTTAAGGATGCATTTGCCGACGAGCGAATCCGGGACGTTGAACCTAAACGTATAATAGTCGTTGTATTTCGTTGGATCGCTGAAGGGATGTGGTACGACGCCCAGCCTTCCGGAGAGGACTATAGGACCATAGAGTACGGCGAACCGCGACGGATCGTCAGCAGTCGTCTCCTCGTGGAGTGCCATTCCATAGTCGATTTCCACCCTGTCGCCGGCTTTCCATGTACGCCGTATGTCGGCTCCAGTCTTACGGCCGTTGACCCTGACGGTCATTGATGAGGCCCATGAGGGCTTGCGCAGATGGAGGGTGAAGCTCTTCGATTTCCCCGACAAGGTATATACCACTCTACCGTTGTAAGGGAAATCTGTCTCTTGTGTGACGATTGTCCCTTCCCATACGAGACGCGAGGGGATGAGAAGGTTGACATAGAGGTCGTTACCATCATGACCGTAGATGAACCGGGCGTAACGTACATGACTCTCGAAGCCGCTGCCCACACAGCACCAGTAACTGCTGTCGCGGGTGGAATAGAGCCGGTAGGCACCCGAGAGCAAAGGTGTGAAATAGCTGACCATAGATGTCTGGGGGTCCTGCTGTCCGAGGATATGGTTATAGAGAGCCCTTTCATAGTAAGATGTTATCCTTTCGCGCTTCGCTGCATCACGGATATTCCATGAATAAACGTGCTCGGCGAGTTTCAGGAGATTTAATGTGCAGCAATTCTCACCATCATAGCCTGATAGATGACGGCTCTGTTTCGATGGATCGAAGAGATGCTCCTTGTCCGACACCTCGCCGGTGACGAATGCGTGTTTCTGCGTCAGTGTCGAGAAGAGCAGCTCGGCAGCCTCACGACTGCTCTGCCATGAACGGTAAGATGTGTCTTTAGGTTCTGATTGAGTGCCTGGATTCTTCAATTCGTAGTTCTGAGCCTCACCCAACAACTTGGGTATGAACGTGTTGGCGTGATTGTTGTCAAGATCGGCATTGCCGGACTTCAGCGGGTCAATCTTATTATTATCGTAGAAGAAACGGGCGAGCCAGAGGTAGTGGTCGTCGCGGGTGATGGCATAGAGTTGGTACATAGCATCGTTGAAACCGCCAAACTCATTGCGCAACATTCTCCGTCGTGTGCTGTCGTCGAGTGGGCGCAGCTTATTATAGGCCCAGTTGCCCATCCTCATAGCCACATGGAGAGCAGTGTCGTTGCCGCAGAGCCGGTACTGATCGATAAGTCCCTGAACAATCTTGTGGAGTGTATACCACGGTGCCCAGACGCTCTTGCCCTGGATATTGCGGTCGATGAGCCCCTCACCGAATGCACTGAGATAACCGCCACGACCGTAGGCTTGCTGCACCTCGTTGAGACCGTTGACGAGGCTATCAGCCTTGGCTTTGACCACAGGCGAGCCCGTCTGAGCATAGAGCATGGCCAAGGCTGAGAGGAGATGTCCTGTCGTATGTCCACGCAGGTCACAGTCGAGCGACTCCCAGCCGCCAAGTTTTCTCACGGTGAAGTATCCTCCCTCCTTACCGGCATAGGCTCCCCATGACGTCTTGAAACTATGCAACAGCGACTCGGTTGGGATGGACATCATCCATGCTGAGTCGCGCTTGAAATTGTCGTAGAAACGGGAAGGCAACAGACGGACTGCCTCCGCAGAAAACAGTCCATGCTGTGCCTTTGTGTCGTCATTCTTGTTGACAAAAGCCGCACCCTTCACCTCTATCTTGTCAATCTTTGACAAGTTGTAGGTACCAAGATACCCTATATCATTGTCGGCATTAGTGTATGCCACAGTCTTAGAACTATTGGCATAGGTTACCGTCTGATCTTTGGCGTAAGCTTGATCTTTATCCTTGACGGTGGTCTGGGCCCAACAACTGAATGTTTCGGCTACCAGGAGTAGTCCGAGAGCAAATGACTTGATTAAATGATTTCTCATATTAATTCGAGTTAGAAGTTAGATGTGATTATCTATTATTATTTCGAATTTCCTTCTGCATTTACTTAAAGCAAACATGAAAAATATAGTCACTTATGATTGTTTTTATGGTTTCCCTATTTTAACGGATAGTGAGCCTTTCTCCAGGGCGTTCTCTAAGAGGTGCCGTCATGTCGCCATCTCAGGAACAACATCGTGGCTCCATCTTGCCTCGTAGGGGTAGGTAACATTTTCACCCCAGTACTCCTTGATGATGTCTACGGCATCCTTCCCGTCAAGGAGTACCCATCCTGGAATTATTGTTGGGGGACAGTGCAGTGACGTATATAGTGAACCCGCTTGTATCGGGTCTGTCGGTAACACTGGCAACGGTCTCCAGTCGCATCTCTGGCGGTAAGAAGGATGACCCCCGTCGAGTTAGATACGAGACTGATGTATTTTGATTTTATGGATTTGTCTACTTCAGATGCAAACAATAACAGATAAACTCGAAATAGAGAGATTGCTGACAAGGCTCACTACTTTTATTGCCAAAGAGCTACACCTATCAACCATGGCTGCAGTCGGCGCAGTATGCATGACAAAAGTGGCCAATGAGTTACAGATAGAGAACGACATCGCCAATGGCGACAGTTATCTGCTTTTGGTATGTGGCAACCCCATTGCCACGTGAATGGGTCTGAGCCGACGTACACAGTTATCCACAATGGCAAATGGCTCAACTAAGGAGCTTACCACGTCATTCATAGAGTAGCGAGTCTGCCATTTTCTAGGATATGTTCCGCAGAGCTCACGACCAACTATGCGTAATTTCTATTTCGAGAAAGTTATGGCTCTCTATCAATACGGCTCCTCTGTCAAAGATATCGCCAATCAATTTCCTGTATGTGCAGGAACGGTAGCTCTTTGGGTACACGAGTATAAGAGAACGCACCCTGATCCCGTACCCCAAAGGCAGAAGTACTTGCTGCAATAATCAAGGATTGTGATGAGGCGGCTGTTGTCCTTCCCCTTTCTTATTCTGGTACGAATGTCGGTCGTGCTACCAAGGGCGCTGCCTTCATTCACTGTATGGTCAAAGCCAAATGTCACAGTGGATGCCATCGACTCTTTCTACATGGCTAATGGACTGCCAATCACTGATCCAAAGTCAGGATACAACGAACAGGATCTTTACAAGAACCGTGATCCTCGACTGGGATGGTCTGTAGTGCTCCCAGGCTCACAGTATGGTTCCGTCACCTACATTCCTGCAACCGACCAAGTGCCATGTGGTGCACGTCCTAGAAAATATGCAGACATTGGTTCTACTAATGTGGATGATTATTCTATCAATACCATTGTCCTCCGATATGCCGACATCTTGTTGTTCCGAGCTGAGGCACTAATCGAACAGGGACAGACTGGTCAGGAGGTTTACAATCTCATCGATCAAGTCCGTGCCCGCGTAGGTATGCCAAAGGTTGAGGATGTTGAAGGAACTGGTCTTTCCAAAGAAGAGCTACGCAAGATCCTTCGCCATGAGCGTCGCGTAGAGTTTTTCTTCGAAGGAGAACGCTATATCGACATGCTCAGATGGAAAGACCCTTCACTTGTGCACAACGTCATAGGCTACGATCGCTCGCTCCTTTCTAACCCAGCAAGTCTATCCACATGGACCTTCAAGAAAGTGTTGGTTGAAGAACGAAAGTTTGATTCTGCCAAGGGATTCTTATGGCCAATTCCGTTGGATGACATGCAGAATAATGAGAATCTGACTCAGAACCCAGGTTATTGATCCTTTTAGGTTATCATTTAAAGTTAGTTGATGATGCCGGGTGCAGAAGATATGAATTCTCTCACCCGGTTTTTTCTTTTGTCGGTTGCCAATTGCAAACGACTACCGATAGGAGATAGGATTACAGCGCGATATATAAATCCAGACCATTATAATAAGTATTTTAATATCTTTCATATTATTAATAGCAAGCTTATAGTCTTAAACTCAGAATATCACCTTTTGTCACTTCACTTCCAGTATAGCTGATTGACACGGAGCATTGTGAAAGCCAGCCCCAATACACTTCTTTTTCGTACTCCTTATAAATAGAAAAACCGGATTAGAAGGACTTAACCCTTTTCACCCGGCATTCATTGTCAAATCTTTATTGATTATCTACTTATATATTCTAGACTATGGATATCTATTGATCCTGAGGCATCAAGATTATTATAGCAGTAGATTGCAGAGCGGTCTCCGCGATAGTTTCCCCATTTGAGTTGATATTTTATTCCAATGTCCACGAAATGCTGACCATCTAAGCTATAGGAGTAGGTTGATGTGCCATCCTCATTCCAAGAGGTTCTCAGCCACACTCTTGGGGAGGTTACTACACCGAGAGTCTTGTCTGATACACCACTCTTGGTCCTACTTTCAAGCACATATTCTCCATTTTCCATTCTGATTCCGAATGTCGACCAGTCATCCGAGAAATGGCAGATTCCTGCATGAGTGCCCTCTGTCATCTTACTAAGGTCAAGATATGTTGTGACAGTATTAACCATAGCTTTCCATGAACGAAACGAAAGCATATTTGGAGTCTTCAGCAGGTCACCATCCTTGAGTTGTTTACTTGCATTGATCCTGAGATAACCTTCGTGTGTGTTCTGCGAGATATGATCTTTACGTGGCTGATAGTTCCATTCCAACTGACTGTCAAGTTTCTTTTTTTCGAAGTTTTCATGAATGTCATGGCTGACAGGGAGTGGCTCAGCTGGTCGTTTTCCCTCCCATGTCATTACGCCCATTCCATCTTCGGCTATGGTACCAGGTACAGGCCACCCATCCACCCACTTCACAGGCAGGAGGCTAACGGCACGACCATACCACTGACCGTGCCCATGGTGAGTGAGGAAATACCATTCTCCATCAGGACCCTCAATGATGCCACCCTGGTTAGGTTCGTCGTCACCAGAGATGTTTCGTGTGAGGCGTCTCTCCTCATGATAAGGTCCAATGATGGACTTAGAACGCTTGGCAACAACATAGCGTCCAGTCTTATCATGATGCTCGCTGAAGATGAGATAATGCCACCCATCGTGACTGATAAGTTTACTTGCCTCACGCCCATAACCCTCGTGAATCAGCTTTTTGCCGTTCATGTCCAGTACCGTGCAGTCATCATTGATTGGTATGAGATAGGTTTTGTATCCATCCTTGAAGCAGGTACCAAGGAACCATGGCTTTCCGTTTTCGTCCCAATCAAGGGTACAGTCATCCCATCCGTCGTCTTTAAGCAACTGACGCAATGGTTTCCATGGTCCTTCAGCCTTTCGTGCTGTAGTAATGAAATAGCCTTCGTCTGGCGTTCCAAAGACGCAATAGAAACGGCCATTATGATATCGGAGCGAGCCTGCCCAGATGCCACGGGCATAACGATCCATCCTATCCCAGTTGAGCTCAGGTGTGATCTGAGTCAGTTCGTTGACAGCATGTCCACAGATCTCCCAGTCTGTGAGGTTGCGAGAATGGAGGATGACGTTACCTGGAGAAAACTGGAAGGTAGACGACATCGCATAATAGTCTTTACCCACCTTGATGCAGTCTATGTCGCTGAAGTCAGCAGGCAATACCGGGTTTTTGTAGGTGCCCTCCCTATAAAGTTGCCATTCCCAAACACCTTTGATACCTTGTGTGATACGCACACGCAGATAACGGAACGTTTGGGCCACCTGATCAACATGTGGAGATAGGATCTGCAGGTCTGTATGTCCTCCACAGCATCTCCAACTCTTGCCGTCGAGTGAGCCCTCCAGCACATAGGCGTGTCCCTCCGTTGGGCGCACAAAGGCAATTTCACTACGTCCAACATACTGTGGGGTACCCAAATCTACCATTAGCCAACATTCATGATCTGACTCTGATGCCATCCACCGAGACCCATTCGCTTGGTCAATGGCAAAAACGGGTTCAAATGTCTCCGTGCGTTCGCAACGGACGTCCTTATTATGGGCTATCTTGAGCGGACGGGCTGTGCTTGATGCTTCAATGCGAGAGATAGGTATTCTTGTTCCATAGTCAATATTACGAAGTGCCCCCACGCCATCAAGCGTCACATCCACCTGACGAATTGTACCATCTTCGTTGAATTCCAGCCGATTGACGTAAGTCTGACGATTGGTGCTTCCGCGCCCAAATTCCAGAAAGGCAAAGTAATAGTTCTCACCATCGTTGAACACACATCCATGTCCAGGTCCGAATACCCCATTCTCCACAGAGGTTGCAGATACAAGATCGTGTTCTGGTGCTTCGAAGGGTCCTAATGGAGAAACACGGCTCATCATATAATAGTATTTATAATTTTCATCACCGCCTATCGTGTATAGGAAATAGTATATGCCCTTGCGCTTGAAGAAGATAGGGCCCTCAGAGTAAGCCTTCTGCTTCGTTGGAATGGTGATAATGGTTGTGGAGTCTACCGAGAGCATGTCACGCGTCATTTTCGCTGCCTGACGGTGTTGCCAGAATACGTAAGGTTGACCGTCATCATCGATGAAGATTTCTGCATCAATACCTTCGCGTTTTCCATTCTTTAGAAGAGTGGCATCAGGAGAATAGGGCTTAAGGAATTCATCCTTGCCCTGCGCAAGGCGGAAAGGTCCCTCAGGCTTATCAGCCACGCCCACGTGCATGATGCCATTGACAGTGGGATAGATATAAAACTTTCCATTGGCACGAATAGCCTTGCTTGGTGCCCAATAGAGTTGACCTTTTGCTGATGGGAAGTAGGAACCATTAAAACTCCAGTGCACGAAGTCCTTAGATGTCCAAAGCGTAGGATTTCCTGAGGTGCTTAAGTGATGCCCCATACCATCAGTTGTTGCATAACAATAGAATGTGCCATCAATATACTCGATGCTAGCATCCGCAATCATGTCCGGAACGAGAGCATGCCCGAAGACATTTTTTTGAGCAAATGATAGTGTTGGTAGAAGTAGTAATGCCTGTACTGTAATTTTTATAACAAAGTAGTTTCTCTTTCTCATACAGATGTCTTTAAATGTAGATAGTTTATTGTTTTATTTTTCTCCTGTGCAAATATAGTGATAATTCTTCTCTTCTGATTAAACATTTTCGACTTATTCTTGTATTATTTTGGCTCTCCAATGATTTCAACTGCATATTTATCCCACAAATAGTCTCTTGACGGAAGATACTAGAAGCCTTTTGATTACTTAAGAGATACTATATTGAATGCTTATCACAAATAAGATTCTGAAAATCGATATACTTATTACTCTATCACCCGTATCTGTCAGTTTTATTAGGGGTTTAACCTCTTTTTCCTTTGTCACATCGCAAGTTTATTGTAACTTTGCAAATCATATAAACTCTAAATTATGAAATTACTTCGCGACCGCATCCTCAAAGACGGGAAGTGCTATCCCGGTGGAATACTCAAGGTAGATAAATTCATCAACCATCAGATGGACCCCAATCTGATGAAGGCAGTAGCTGTGGAACTTATACGCAGATACGCCTCTTCTGAGGTTAACAAGATCATTACCATCGAGGCCAGTGGCATCGCTCCTGCCATCATGATGGGATTCCTGCTTGACCTGCCAGTGGTATTCGCAAAGAAAAAGAAACCATCAACGATGGACAATATGCTCTCCACGCGTGTATTCTCTTTTACCAAACAGAGAGAGTACCATGTGGTGATTTCGAAAGACTATCTCACACCCAATGACAAGGTCATCTTTGTTGACGACTTCCTTGCTTATGGCAATGCCGCCAAGGGCATCATCGACCTTTGCCGCCAAGCCGGAGCCGAACTCGTAGGTATGGGCTTCATCATTGAGAAGGCCTTCCAACACGGACGGGATGTCATTGAGGCTGAAGGCATCCGCTGTGAGAGCCTTGCTATCGTCGACTCCCTCGACAATTGTGAGATCAAGTTGAGGGAGGAATGATACCATGCAACAGCAATCGGACCTGATATACGGGCTGAATGACCATCCGCCCCTCCGTGGCACTCTCTTTGCAGCCTTACAGCATCTGTTAGCCATCTTCGTTGCCATCATCACGCCACCGCTGATCATCAGCTCAGCCTTGAAGTTCGATTTTCAGACCACGGGATTCCTCGTCTCCATGTCACTATTCGTTTCAGGATTGGCGACATTCATTCAGTGCCACCGCATTGGTCCTTTAGGGGCAGGACTGCTCTGTATACAAGGCACATCTTTCTCCTTCATCACCCCGATTATTGGAGCGGGGATGCTCGGCATGGTCAACGGGCGTATTGACGCACCAACGGCTCTGAGCTATATCTTCGGAGCGACCATGGTGGCGTCTGTGGTGGAAATGGTCGTGAGCCGACTGCTACCCTACGCACGCAAAATCATCACACCCCTTGTGTCAGGAATCGTTGTGACCCTCATTGGTCTTTGCCTTATCAAGGCAGGCATCAACAGCTGCGGCGGAGGACAGGCTGCTATTGACAACGGTACGTTTGGCTCACTGAGATACCTGGGGTTGGCAGTGCTGGTCTTGGTGACTATCATCTTCTTCAACCGGTCGCAAAACCAATACCTCAGGATGGGCTCCATCGTCATAGGATTAATTGTGGGCAGTATATTAGCGTGGGTCATGGGAATGATTGACTTCACGCAGTTGCATGGTGCCGGAGCAGTAAACATCCCCATTCCCTTCAAGTACGGCTTACATTTCGATATGGGCAGCATCATTGCGCTTGGTATCATCTACCTGGTTACAGCAGTGGAGGCGTTTGGTGACATCACAGCCAACTCTCTCATATCTGGTCAGCCCGTAGAGGGACCTGTTTTCTTGAAACGGGCACAAGGAGGTATCCTGGCCGACGGATTCAATTCTATGTTGGCAGCTGTCTTTAACAGCTTTCCTAATTCCATCTTTGCCCAAAACAACGGGATGATACAACTAACTGGCGTAGCGAGCCGCTATGTCGGATATTTCATCGCCGGAGCATTGTTCCTGCTCGGACTTTTCCCTGTTGTGGGGCAGTTCTTTTCGCTTATTCCGGATTGTGTCCTTGGTGGGGCAACCCTCCTGATGTTCGGAACCGTTGCGGCATCAGGTATTCGTATCATCGCAGCCACGAACATCAACCGCAAGGCAGTGTTAGTGATGGCCATCAGCTTTGCTATGGGAATGAGCGTGGAACTAGTTCCAGGCATACTCGATAAGATGCCACGGCTCATCCATTCCATTTTCTCATCAGGAATCTCGACAGGAGGAATCACTGCCATCATTGCCAATGCCTTGATAAAGGTTAAGGAGTAATAAGCATGCTTTTTACCTTTGCGCCGAATGAATGATGATAATAAACCGAAATATAAACCGAAACATCGATATAAGAAGAATGAGAATTATCATCTGTTAGCCAATATTGATGGTGCGGAGCGTTAGTTTGTCATTGGTAAGAACAAAAGTTAGTACGCTGAAATAGAAAAGACTGGCATAGCTAATATCACTTCCGACCGACTCCTCGAAATGGCTAAAAGATTGTTTACTTCTACATTGGGCGAATAGGGGCTGAACTCGTAAAGAAAAAAGAATCCATTCCATACTTCTTCATACTGCTAACAATCTGTTTACCAATGTTTTCTTGCATATTTTGCCCTTTATTCTGTCGCAAATTTACGATATATTTTCGACATACATACGAATACAACTCGATTACTTTGAGAAAACGAAGAAATAATTTGGAAAATCGGTTGGGTGATTAGGATATTTTTCTTAGCTTTGCAGACGGAGCCGTCAATACGAACCGACATAAGGAGAGCAGCGCCATGGTCCTGGTTCCGGGATGGATGTAGCAGACCGCATGATGGCTCAAGACGCGGTCAGTTTTTCCTTCTTCTCCCATGTGCTGCCATGCAAGGCGGTGGATGGAAAAGAAAATATGTAGTTATCGGCCCGACAACGAATATGTCTATGCCGCAATCGTCAACATCCGTTTCCTGGTATGCCCTCAAGGCATATTACAACAAGGTTGATTCTATCATGGAGTTAATCGCGACTCACTGCAAGGAGACGTACATCCCGATGGAGACTATCCAACAGATGGGCGTAAACGGAGAAGTGAATGCGACGGAACGCCCGCTCATCCCCGGCATTGTGTTCTTCAGATGTGACAGTAAAGAGGTCCTGGTTATCCGTGAGTTGCTTACTGACAAGGCCTTCATCTACCATCACAATACGAGAGACCATCGTGAACCCGCACCTATCAGTGACTGTGAGATGAACAACTTCCGCCGTTTCGTATCATACAGCCATCATTACGAGATTGCCGACTGCAATGTGGTCAACCTCAGCAAGGGCCATCGGGTTCGTGTCATCGACGGCCCTTACAAAGGCTTTGAGGGTACAGTCTGTCGTGTAAAGGGCAACCGTCATCTGGTCGTCGCTGTCACCGGTGTCTGCGCCGTGTTGCTGATAGACTATATTCCACAGGCTTTCCTGCAAAAGATGGAATAAGCATCGAAGGTTGATGACACATTCGTAGGAAGATTTTTGCAAATTATAAACGTAAAACGATTTTCCCTGCGAGAGTGATAGGTGTTAGATTAAAGACAAGATAGATGTTCATACTCGATTATATAATATCTGTTTTTTACAAACTTGCGTGTCTCGACCCCTTTTGGAATATGAGGTCACGCTTGGGATGTTCGTTTTTTCTAACAATACCGATAAGTTTTTTAATCGTTAAGCTTTTGGCGATCTTCGAGTTATTAAGTACTCACTTTGTCCTTGCATGTTTTGTTCCAATATGGATAATTCTCTATATCCTCGTGGTAATCAGATGCGAAAAAGCGTGTGAAAGATTCAAGAACAGTAAGATTATAACAAAATGGAGGACATGTATGTTATACTATATAGTATTTAATGTCATAATGATATTATTGATTTAAGCAATGGGTGCGTATAGTATATCAGGAGGATTGTCCATATGTCTGGTCTGCTATCTCTTCTATCGCTTAAGGCAAACGAACCCGAAAAAATACACAGAAAACATGTTGCAAAAAAAGCATAATCTACAACACCGTTTATCACATATATGTTGCGCAAGGGCGGCATCAGGGCAGAGTGGTGGTCACTGCGGCCTGTCATGAATAAGCAGATAGTAGCCATCAGCACTGCCCGTCTGAATAATGGTGAAAAGATCTCAGTGAGAAAATGCAGTGAGCCGGAAGATGATTTATTACGGATATATGACACGCTTAAGGTCGGGCACATTCCGATAAGGACATGAAAATTTGTGTGGACCCAAAATGCGGCTTTCAAAAAAAACGAGTCCTGGGAATCAGGGGGGGTAGCTGACATATAGCTGCAATGTGGGTTAAATATTATGACAAAGAAACAATTTACAGAAATTATTTGTAAGACATTCAATCTGAAAGGCATAACCCCAAGTAGTTTTGTCTTTGTAATAAACTGTATTCTTATAGGCTTAGTAATTGTAAAAATTCCTGGAAGAAAAGCTTATAAGTTATATTTAACCATTTTCCCTCTTTGGAAATCAACTCTTAAAGAGTGTATGGAAATACCTATGTATCAAAAAGTAATTGTCAACACAAAAAAAATGGATTTGTATATTCCTGAAAACATGACGGAAGAAGATATTAATACAGTTCTTCATCAATGTATTTTGCAAATACCATTCTTTCCTGCAAACAATATTTCACTTAATGATTTTATGAAATTCCTATACGATAAGACTATTGCAGATTCTACCATATCAGGAAACTTCGTGTTAAAAATAAAACTGTATAAGTTAATCTATAGCATTGCCTTAATATGTAAAGATTATAACTCTGCGGCAAAAATCAATCAGATAATTTCACAAAATATAAATCAATGGGATGATGGAATCTTTCAATATTGGTTTGGAGATAAGCAAGCCTTTTTGAAAAGTTTACAAGAATACGAATCAAATAGAAATAATTTTCAAATAAATGTCAAAAAGAATCTGTTAAATAAAAAATCATTAAACTACCAAAGTTTTATTTCTCAGATTAGTTTTGTGCTTCTAACGATATTGTATATATATAACTTGAAGCGTCAGATTCTCACGCAGAACAAGGTGCAGTTTGATGGTACATTGAATGCGAGCTATGATCTTACTTATACATACGGCACAGACACTGGTAAGATATTCCAGCTTGCCAACGTTAAGGATGTAAACTACCGCCTGGAAGAGACACCATCCGAGAGTGAGAATGTGAATAACAATCATGCCTATGAGTATGATGCCAACGGTAATCTTGTCTATGTCAATACAAACCGTACAAAGAAGGATGGCATGGCTGACGGGAAGACCGCAGAGCGCAAACTCAAATGGGATGAGGAGAACCGTCTCCTTGCCTCTTATGACAATGGCTTCGTGACGAATTATTGGTATGATGCTGACGGTGAGCGCACAGTGAAGACTTCTGGTGAGAGTGACCAAGTCTATGTGAATGATTGTGCAAGTTGAGAGCAATGCCAAGCTTGCTTGAGCATTGCCGAGGCGCAGCCAATCATCACCGAAGGAACTCCGAGTTTGCAGGAAGCAGGACGAACACTGCCAAGTTCTCGCTCTATGTCAGTCCATATCTTGTTGCCAACCAGGGCGGACGCTACACCAAACATATTTATATCGGTAGCCAGCGTATCGTCAGCAAGCTTGGTGACTTCGCTTCCTACGGTTCAGACCCACGTAGGATACCGTATGCAGGAAGTGAGGCTGATGCAGTCAATGTAGATTACAAAGGCAAGTACAGTGCCCAGCAACAAGTCATCAAGGACAACTATGCTACATTCAATGTTCCTTACAATGGTGAGGATAACAACGACTATGTGAATTGTGAGGGCTTCTGCTGTAATGACGGTACCCCTGAGGCTGCACAGGCAAAGGCAATGGCTGCAAACGTGGCCGGGGCCAAAGCAATCAGCGGCAACTTCAAGGAGAATGACGACTACGAGAAGATGCAGTTCTACTACCATCCCGACCACTTGGGTAGCAGTAGC
>ONBG01000072.1 GCA_900316015.1 uncultured Prevotella sp.
AGCTGGTGTGTTTTTTCTTCAGCCCCGTCCTGGATATAAGGGCCGGATATTCAAGGTTATTAAATTCAAAACCATGAACGATAAGAAAGGGCCTGATGGCAAGCTTCTGTTGGATACCCTAAGACTGACGCCCGTTGGAAAGTTTGTGAGGAACACTTCCTTGGATGAACTTCCTCAGCTCATCAATGTCTTCAAAGGTGATATGAGCTTAATAGGTCCACGACCTCTGCTCGTGAAGTATTTGCCGCTCTATTCGAAGGAGCAGATGAGAAGGCACGACGTGAGGCCAGGAATTACCGGATGGGCTCAGTGCCATGGTCGAAATGCCATGACGTGGGCTAAGAAGTTTGATTTGGATCTGTGGTATGTCGACCATTTATCGTTTATGACTGATCTTAAGGTAATCGTGTACACCATTAAGACGGTTCTGAAGAAGGAAGGCATTAATACAGATAATACGGCGACGACTGCAACAATGGAAGAATTCAATGGACATAACTAATTTGAAGACTCCTTGCTTCATCCTTGACGAAGCAGAGTTGGTGCGCAATATCAGAGAATTTGATACAGCTCTCCACTCGAAGTTTAATAAATCCTTCATCGGTTATTCCGTTAAGACCAATGCTTTGCCTTATGTATTGAGATTGGCCAAAGACAATGGTTGCTATGCGGAAGTTGTTTCATATCATGAATACAGCTTAGCGCTTAAAGTGGGATTCGACAAAAGGCATATCATTTATAATGGACCTCTCAAGTCGAAGTCAACTTTTCTTCAGGCCGTGGGTGACGGTGCACTGGTGAATGTTGAGAATTGGAGAGAGATAGAATGGTTGAGAGACTTGCCAAAAGGCCGGCGCTATGGAATAGGCATTAGGCTGAATATCAATATTTCCAAAATATCTCCCGAAGATGCCGCCTGTGATGACGACGACAGTCGTTTTGGTTTTTCCTTTGAATCAGGTGAGTTTCAGCAGGCCCTAAAGAAGATTAGCTCCATTGGCAACATAGATGTTGTTGGATTGCATAGCCATCGCGAGCCTAAAACCCGAAGTGTTAGTTTTTATCGTCACGTGATTTCCTATGTGGCCAATATTGTTTCTCAGTGCCAGCTCCATCTGGATTACTGGGATTTGGGAGGTGGTTTTTTTGGTATCATGTCCGGTAAACCAACCTATCAGCAATATGTTGACGGCTTCTATGAGGCTTTGCCCACATCGCTGAGGGATGTCACTATTGTAGTAGAACCTGGAAATGCCATTGTGGCCTCAGCATTTGATTACCGGATGGAAGTGATCGATGTCAAGCATCATGATGGGAAAATCTACGTCTGCACGGATGGCACTCGTAATGATGTAGATCCCTTCTTTAGAAAGACGGATTATTTCAAGGATTTTGTACTGACAAATCCCAAAGAAAGACCTTTGGCTGATTTACCGCAAGTGATCAGCGGATTATCTTGTCTGGAATACGACCGGCTCTTTCAATTGCCTGCAGGAAGCGTCGCGTTGACTCCTGGAGATATCATTGTCTTTCATCGTGTCGGAGCGTATACAATGGCACTGTCACCTCTATTTATACATTATTTTCCTAACGTATATGTGAGTAGTCCATCGGGACTGTTGCTTATTCGAAAGGAATGGAATGAGAATAATTTTATTATCGGAAACAATTATTAAAGGATGAATAATATTCTTTTTTGTAGTGCCGGGCGTAGAAATATTTTACTGAGAGATGCCAAAACCTCTTTGGTCGGGAAGGGACAAGTCTTTGCAACTGATGTCAGTCCCGTTGCACCGGCTTTATTCGATGCCGACAAGGCTTTTCTTGTTCCTCGAATAGATTCGGCTGATTATAATGAAACGATTCTTCGTCTCTGCAAGGAAAACGATGTCAAGGCTATCACGACTTTGATAGATCCTGAGATCGAAATACTTGCTGCTCACCGCGACAAACTGCTTGCGGAGGGCATTCTTCCCCTTTGCCCTTCTAAGGAGACAGCCCGTTTGTGTTTCAACAAGTATGAGATGTTCCGTCACCTATCCAGTCATCATGTTAGAACGGTGTTGACCTATGATAGCCTGAATAGTTTTAAGGAGGGTTTGGATAAAGGAGAAATCTCTTTTCCTGTCTTTATGAAGCCCATCTCTGGCAGTGGAAGTGTTGGGATAGGAAAAGTGAACAATTGGGATGAAGCTGTTGAGAAATTCAATGATGGACAGTTTACATATATCATTCAGGAGTTGATGACTGGCGGAGATTGTGATGCCGATGTTTATGTGGACTGCTATACTCACAAGCCCGTCTCCATCTTCTCCAAGCGCAAGATAGAAAGCAGAATCGGAGGAGCAAGTAAGACAATATCTTTTAAGGACCCCAAATTGTTTGCCTTCGTTGAAGAAGTGTGCAGCGTGTTGGAACTGAACGGTCCCTGCGACATGGACTTCTTTTATAAGGACGGGAACTATTATCTATCTGAGATCAATCCCAGATTTGGGGGTGCTTACCTTCACGCCTATGGTGCTGGCGTGGATTTCTTTAAGTTCATCATAAATAATATTCAAGGGAAGCAGAACCTGCCAGATATTGGAAACTAT
>ONBG01000063.1 GCA_900316015.1 uncultured Prevotella sp.
ACTAAGAAGGCAGACGCAGAGGAACCTGCAGAATAACCTGTGTCGTCATGACCATAAAGAAAAGAGTTGGAAGTCGATCATTCTCTTCCAACTCTTTTTTTGTTACCTGATTCCTCTTGCCTTATAGATCCTTTCCTTTGCTTCGTTGATCTCCTGGAATTTCTTTTCCGCAGCTTTCCTGACATCTTCCCCTAAGGTCGCCACCCGGTCGGGGTGATGCTTAAGTGCCATTTTCCGGTAGGCAGCCTTGACTTCCTCGTCCGTTGCGGCAGAGGTGATGCCTAATACCTTATAAGCTGAATCTAGGTCATTCCTTTCCAAGTTCATCATCGAGTCGGTATCTGCTGCGGAGAGGCTCATGTATTGTGCGATCTCCTGCAAGGCAGTCACCTCTTCTGGCGTTACCCTTCCATCAGCCTTTGCAATCATGAAAAGGAAGTTGAAAAGTTGGAGACGTTGACTGTAATCCATGTTGGCAGCGATCTGCGCACAACTGCTTTGGATCGTACGCTGGAACTCATAGGTCCCCATTCTCTGTTGCTCCTCGAAGAGCTTCCGCATGATCTGCTCTCCTTGCTGGACAGCCCTCTCTCCAAAATTGCTGCGCAGGAAGTTACGCACGACTTCCATTTCGGAGTGCATGACCTTGCCGTCTGCCTTGATAATATAAGAGGAGAGCACTAAGAGGGAGAACAGGAAGGAATTGCGCTGTCCTTCATACACTTGCTGCTGATATTGCTGGCGGGCAGAATCCTCATCTCGATCTTGAAAGAGATTGTCGACTTGTGTGCTTCCTTCCATACTGAGGTCGAAAAGGGCTCCCAGAACGAAGCCTGCAAGGGCACCGAGCGGACCTCCTGTTATGAATCCCAAGAAACCACCTATCCATTTTCCTGCTGCCATAATCTTTCTTTTATAGTTTTACTTGAATTCTCAAGCAACATCTGTGCCATTCCTGTCCTCCCATCGGAAAAGAATATTAAAGGAGGTCGAAATATGTTATTTCAATAATCGATATCCTTTCTTGAGGGCTGTCACGTCTATGGTATACCGTCCTTTCGTGATCGTTTTCACGCTGAGGGGCAGGTAGTCAATGCAGTATCCTCTTCCTCTGAATACCGGACCTTCTTCCCAAAGGAACCCGATCTGGTAGTTGTGCTGCAGGGTCATCGTGGAGTAGGCCGATTCCTGTTGGCTGACCTGCAGTCCCTGATGCCAGTCTGTAGCCAGTTCCTGTGCGTTCAGATGGGGAGAGCGGATATCCTTGTAGAAAAAGCCTACATTCGTACGCTTCGGTCCGAAGGGTACGCTTTGGATCGCAAGGACGGTCTTGCTCTTGTCCGACAACCTGATGGCTGGCACAAGCAGGATTTCTCCATTGCAAGCATTCTTGATGTTGGAAAAGTCGAGTGCCTTGGCTCTTCTGTCCCATTTTCCTTCTCCTTTTTGGATGTTCGTGAAGGTGAAAACATTGAACATCCTTCCCCATGACCTGGAGCTCAGGATGACGCTGCCATCAGGCTCTTCCTCGCATTTGGGCTCGTCCCCGTCCTCGCAGCACGACTCGTTGATGTCGCCCAGTACGTTCCACTTCTCTCCGAAGTCATCACTGTAGATGACGAAGTTACCCGACTTGGTGCAAAGTGCGACGTAGAGGCGGTAGTATCTCCCTACTTTCACATATCGGCTCTGATGGATCTTTCCCGACCCACAGAAGAGAGAACGGATAGGACCTTTTGCCCGTGCATCGAACAATCCATAGATCTGTTCTGTGATCTCCTTTCCTTTATCCCAAGTCTTTCCATTGTCATGGCTACGGAAAAGGGCAACGCGGTTGGGGTTGTTTCTCGTGCTACTGTAATACGGACTCTTGCCTGCCGCGCAAAGGACGATGACTTCATTGCTGTTCCTGTCGGCACAGATGGCGCAATCGCCGTAAGCATAGTTCCAGACATTTCCAACCGACTCGTCGCCAGATCCATCAGCAAGCATTTGCTCAGGTCCCCAGTTTTTGCCGTTATCCTTAGAGATACGGTAATGCAGGTCGACATGTCCTAAGCCAATGTCAGCCCCGCAATAGCGGAAGTCGCTGACCGCGATCAGGTCGCCATTGCTGCAGGTGGCGATGGCTGGGATACGGTAGGGGATGCTATCCCCTGGCTTGGTCTCAAAGAGTTTCTGACGGTTGTCCGGTTCAGAAGCTGCTGATGCCAGATAGGGCATGAGCAACGCAAAAACAAATAGTACGTATTTATACATGCGGTATAAAATTTTAGTTATTAGACATAAAAGCTTGTATATAGGTCACAAAGATACGAAATAATCCCGTAACTTCCAAATGTTATTTCAAGTGCTCTAAGAAGAATTTCTCGGCTACCGGCAAGAAAAGATCATGCCCTTTGCTATTCAGGTGGGCTTCATCCTCTGGGCTCTGGAAATAGATTTTCCGGAAAGCATCATCCTCTGCCTTGATCGTATGGTTGCTGGCAGCGTTGAAGAAGGGTACGTTGAACTTCTTGCACTCCTGGGCTGTTGCCTGGATTACCTGCTCGCGGTTGCTTCCTTGATAGTTCTTGCAAATCCAAGGCGAGTAGAACATGATCTTTGCCTTGGGATACTTAGCCTTTAGTCCTTTGAGGAAAAGGTCGAGCTTCTCTATGTATTTCTTGATTCCTCCTATGGAGTCGAGCAGTGCTGCGTCGTTGTGCCCTGCAATGACAAGCAAGTAGTCCAAGTCGTCAGGCATTTGTTTATAACGGGTGTACATGGCTTCCCCAAAGCGGTCGCGGTCCATAGCGATGCAATTTCCGTTTCTTCCGAAATTCAGGTATTCCATGCCATATTTCTTTGCCAGCTTATAATGCCAGGTCTCTGTGTAAGGTCGTCTGTGGTTACGGACATAACTGTCTCCAATTACCCCGATTCTCTTGAGGTTTAGTGCCGAATTCTGGACGGCAGGTCGGATATTGTTTAGCCAACTTCCTAATTCCCTGACCATTTCCTGGTGGAACGGCAGTTTAGTGGCATATCCCCAGCCGTGTCCGCCTGTTGGGTAGACGTGCAGGGAAACATCACAGCCTGATTCTGCCATTGCCTTGAAGTAGGCCATGCCGTTGGTGACCACGGGAACGGCTTCATCGTTTGCACTGGCAAAGATGATTGCGGGTGGAGTCTCGCGCGTGACATGCTTATCCGAAGAGAATTCCTCCTGGACTTGCTTGTTATTGGCATCCTTACCTAAGAAGTTGGTCTGGGATCCTTTGTGTACGCCTTTGTCTCCCATTGTAATGACAGGGTAGAAGAGAATCTGAAAGGCAGGATGGACATTAAAGGTGGGATGCGTGACCAAGGTCGTTGCTAAATGCCCACCTGCAGAGTTCCCCCAGATGCCTATATCTACAGGGTTGATTTCCCACTGCTTGGCGTGCTCGCGGATCATCTGCATCGCCTTGACTGCATCAGAGAGGGGTAGGTTGCGGTTTCCATGTGGCATCCTGTATTTCAGAAAGCACATGGCAATGCCTCGCCTGTTCATCATGGGCACCCATTGGGTAGCGTTCTTAATGCTGGTCTGCGCATATCCACCACCAGGGATGACGAAAATAGCCCTTCCCGTAGGTTTTTGTGGAAGGAAGACCGTCAGCGTGGCCTCTCCTTTTTCTGTTACGTTCATCGTAAATGTCCTCAGCGTCTGGGCTTGAAGGGCATGGCATAGCAAGAGAAGGCATGCCATCCATTTTACTCTTTTCGTGATTCTTTTCATTTTTACTATATGTCAAATATTATGATATTCCGGTATTTCTTTTAAGAATAAATATTTTTGATGCAGATAATCCATCTTGCAGCAATAATGTGACAATCCATTGGAGATGATGAGATAGTCTACTTTTAGAAGTAAGTTGTATGCGCTGATTTGGTCGAAAACCTTTTGGGTGATCTGTACGGTAGGGGCTTTATACTCGATAATCATGCGGGGATGCAGATGGGTATCGTACAGGACACTGTCGGCACGGAGCTTTTTGGTTCCGATGGACAGGTTCACTTCATTCATCATCAGGGCATGAGGGTATCCCTTATGTTCCGTCAGGTAATGGATGAAGTGTTGTCTTACCCATTCCTCAGGGGTGAGTGCAACGTACTTCTTGCGCAGAATGTCGAAAATGGTGGGCTTATCCTGCGTGCCGGATAGCTTCATCTGAAAGGAAGGGAGGTTTAATGAAATCATTTCTAATGCTTTTAGTAGAAAACCTGCATCGCCTGCCAATGATAACGGTGAGTCAGGATCCGCAAAAAATGAAGGATTTCATTTTGCCATTCAAGTGATTTACTGTATCTTTGCATTGCGAATGCATTTGCAAAGATACAGCAAACCGAGTGGAATACAAAATAAAACTTGTTTTATTTTATCTCCGCGGTGCGGCGTAGCTTTCATAAGACTCGTTTTGTTTTTCTATGAATGCCAAGCAAGCAGTGTCTTTCAAGTGTATGGATGACTAACGATAGCAAAGAATAACATGCCAGAGAAAAAGCCAGCCCAGACGTACGAGTCGGTGATGAGCGAATTGAAAGCCCGTCATTTCTCACCTATTTATATATTAATGGGTGATGAGTCTTTCTATATCGATCGAATCTCGGATTATATTGCAGAGCATGTGCTCCAGCCAGAGGAACGGGATTTCAACCAGACGATCGTCTTTGGCTCGGATGTCAGCTCTGTTCAAGTCGTCGACTTGGCAAAGGGATATCCGATGATGGCTGAGTATCGGGTCGTGATCGTCAAGGAAGCACAGAACTTAAGGGGAACGGAACCGTTGGAGAAATATTTCGAAAAACCGGTGAAGTCAACCATCCTTGTGCTCTGCCATAAAAACGGGAGCATTGACCGACGCAAGAAATTCCTGTCGAGAGCTGAGGCAAATGGGGTCGTCTTTGAGAGCAAGAAGAAGCGAGACTATGAACTGCCTGGTTTCGTGGAGGGATACCTGAAATCAAAGGGGGCCTCCATCGATCATAAAAGTGCGGCGATGATTGCCGACCATATTGGGGCAGACCTGAATCGGTTGACTTCAGAATTGGACAAGGTGCTCGTCTCCTTGCCAGATGATGGCAAAAGGGTTACACCAGAAATCGTGGAGAAGCAGATTGGAATCAGTAAGGATTTCAATGCCTTCGAATTGCGGAATGCTGTGATTAACCGTGATATTTACAAGGCAAATCAGATCATCAAATATTTTGACAGCAATCCTAAGGCAGGGTCTTTGTTCGCCTTTCTCCCTTTGCTCTTTAATTTCTTCCAAAATCTGATGGTGGCCTATTATGCTCCTAATCGGACGAACGAAAACAGTCTCGCACAATTCTTAGAATTACGTTCGGCATGGGCGGCTAAGGATTATATCACAGCTATGAGAAATTACTCTGGCGTCAAGACCATGCAGATCATTTCCAAGATGAGAGAGATCGATGCCAAAAGTAAGGGTATTGAGAACCCAAATACATCTCCTGGAGACCTCATGAAGGAGCTGATTTTCTTCATTCTCCACTGAAAAAGTCACTTTCCCAACCATTTTGAGGGTGTTTTCCGCGCTCTTTTTGTCTAAATTTTGGTTTTTCCCAACCCTTTTTTTTGTATCTAATTCCTTGAAAATAAAGAGATTTAGCATGATTTTAGGCCTTCAAAACTCTCGTATTTCGCGGGTCACGACCCTCCGTTCATCAAAATCCAAAAAATGGGAAAATCTCCCTTTTCATGCCATCCAAGATTTAGAGTTAACATTTATTATTGTTTATGGTCTTGAAAATATTAAGTTGTAAATTGTAAATTCAAAAGTATTAGTCTAAGTTTTTGTCTTTTAATTCATATATTAATATTAATCGTTTTATCACTAAATTGAAATTAGAAATCTAAATATGTGAATATCGAAATCCAAATCAATAAATATCCATGATTAGATCACATTCGATAAATCACTAAAAACCAGTAATTTAATGGATATTACTCGCCCTTTAGCCCCTCTTTATCCCAGAGTTGAAGGCTAAAAACTGCATATTTGCCATTTTCTTCCTATCATTCTTCTAAATAACATGATTTCAACCAATTACTTTTCAAATTTCCCTTGACTTCTACTTGATTAGGTTTGAATAGCTGAAAATTTAGATTTATGTTTTTACATTTTGAGATCTTACATTTTATCTTTCTTGTATTTAGATTTGCAAATATAAAATCTTTCATCTCAAAAGATAAATTCAAACTACAAATGTTGCGAGTTTCGAAAATTATGTTTACCTTTGTAAAGTCTTAAAATTCCCCCCTTTTCGAGGGGTCTTAGCAATATTTAGGCTTATGAAAGATAGAATTAAGGAGATTATGGAGAGTCAGCATATGACTCAGCAAGTGTTCGCTTCCTTCTTAGGAATGTCCCCTGCCTCACTCAGTAGCATCTTCAACGGACGTACGAAACCGACACTCAACATTGTCGATGCCATCAAGAAGAAGATCCCGGGGATTTCTACTGACTGGCTTCTGTTCGGTACGGGACAGATGTTCTTGGATCCTAAGGCTGCGGATTCTACATCTGTTGATTCCCCTGATCCATCTACTCAAGAGCCTATGATTGATTTTGGAAGTGACAAAACACCCCCTACTATACCCCAAAATCAAACCCTTCCATTTAGTGGTGTAAATCCTACACCTAAAACAATAGAGAAAACACAAATCAAATATATTGACAAACCGCAACGTCATGTCACTGAGATCAGGGTCTTCTATGACGATCAGACATGGGAGTCATTTGTCCCAAAGAAATGAGGGAATGTTGTCTTCGTTTCTCCATGCTCTTGCTGTTATTTTGATGAGAAGTTGAGGGTGGCGTATGGGGGCACTGTCCTCACGTCCATGAACATGAAACAGGTTTTATTTTGCATTTCTCTCGGTTTGCTGTATCTTTATAGAAGCTACGCTTCACCTCGGAAATGAAAATAAAACAGGTTTTATTTTGTATTTCTCTCGGTTTACAGTATCTTTATAGAAGCTACGCTTCACCTCGGAAATGAAAATAAAACAGGTTTTATTTTGCATTTCTCTCGGTTTGCTGTTTCTTTATAGAAGCTACGCTTCACCTCGGAAATGAAAATAAAACAGGTTTTATTTTGCATTTCTCTCGGTTTGCAGTATCTTTATAGAAGCTACGCTTCA
>ONBG01000017.1 GCA_900316015.1 uncultured Prevotella sp.
GAAAGGACTGTAAACTTATCCGGAACGTAGCGAATAAACGTGACAACCCATTTAGTTATTAACATCAGAAGTTGTCAACTAAATCCAGTAAACTACAGGCAAGTGATCACGGCCAATTGACACAGGTTGCAGGAGGTGATCTTTCGTCTCGTGGGAGATGACCTTTCGCAAGACGAAAGATAACCTCATGGTCGACTGGAGATAACCTATTGGAAGGCTGGAGATGACCTATTGGAAAAAAGAAGGGGCTGCTTCTCACGATTGAGTCGCAGCCCCTTTTCTACGTTAGTATGTTATGAAAAATTTGAGAGAATTGAAACTTCACAGTTTCATTTTTGTTTTACTAAACATGATTTTATAGAGAAAGCATAGAAATATATCATTTTAAGATCGTGGTTTGCGGCTGGTTGATCGGCTGCGCATTGCTTTGCTGCAGAGTATCGATAGCCGCGGAGTCACCCATGGCAACGGAATTGCCTTGTGGGATTTGCTCATAGCCACTTATGTTGCTCACCTTTTCGGTCTTGTCATTGAACGGCACCTGCGCCGCATTCCCTAAGGTCAGGAAGATTGCAACGATCGCTGCTGCCTTGAAAAGAGGCATCATGCGCTGGCGCATGGTGATGACACGGGCTTTGACTGGAGTCGGTTCCTCGATCATGGACAGGATTTTCTCGTCAAAGTCATCCCCTAATACATCCTCCATCTTTTCTTGCTGTTCGTAAGCGAATAACGCCTTGTAGCGGATCAGGTCAGCAGGAATGTCCTTCTGACTGAAGAAGCTCCGGAGAATTTCCTCCTCCTGTAAGGAGGTCTCTCCTTTCCAGTAACGCTCCAAGAGTTGTTGTATGTATTTATAATCCATAATTGTCGTATTCTTTAAATCTGTTCTTGACGGTCTGCCTTGCCCTGAAAATATTCACTTTCACCTGTTCTTCAGTGATTCTCAAGACTTGGGCGATCTCTTTATAAGATTTCCCTTCGAAGTCGCGTAGCTGCATGCAACTGCGTTGCTTCTCCGGAAGTTGGTCAACGAGCCTCTTCACCAAGTTGATACGGTCTCTTTGGATCATTTGCTCGTCAGGATTCGAAGATTGGTCGGGCTTATTGTCGGTTGAATCATCCAAGGAGTCGTTCTGATGGTCTTGCCTCTTGATATGATCCAATGCGAGATTCCTGCAAATGGTCAGGCTGAATGCCTCAATGGACTCGATGCTCTCCCAGTTCTCCCGCTTGTCCCAGACCTTGATCAGCGTCTCTTGCACGATGTCCTCTGCATCCGTACTGTCGAGCGTAATGCGCAGTGCCAACCGGTAAAGCTGATTCTTCAGCGGCAACACATCATTACGAAAACTGATCTTTTTCATCTTCTCTCTATTTTGAATGACGACTTCAGGGGATAAAAGTTACAGCTTCCTCTTTGTTTTAACGTATATTAGTATTTCCTTCGTTTTCTCTATTCTTATTTTTGGATGATGGTTCCTTGTTTTCCATCAATGGCGGTAGCGAGGGTGATGATGACTTGGGAGACGCCTGCATCCACGGCATTCAGCGCGTTCTCTAATTTAGGGATCATTCCTCCTGCTACTGTCCCGTCTGCCACATATTGGTTGAAGTCTGCGCGGGTGATGGTGCGTATCACGCTGTTTTCATCGTCAGGGTTTACCAAGACTCCTCTTTTCTCAAAGCAGTAGATGAGAGTTACGTCATAATAAGGTACCAATGCCTTGGCGGTCTCACTGGCAATGGTATCCGCATTCGTGTTCAGGATGTTGCCTTTGCCGTCGTGCGTAAGGGGTGCCATGACCGGGGTGATGCCTGCTTCTACGAGGACTTGCAGTGCTATGCCGTTGACCTGGTCGACATCGCCGACAAATCCGAAATCAACGCCATCCTGGATGGGTCTGCGATGACTGAGAATGACGCCCATGTCTGCCCCCGTCAGTCCTAGGGCATTCACTCCATGGGCCTGTAACCTGGCAACGACGTGCTTGTTTACAAGTCCACCGTACACCATGGTCACCACGTCGAGCATCTTTGCATCTGTAATCCGCCTTCCGTTGACCATCTGGCTTTCTATGCCCAGGCTTGCCGCGACCTTCGTTGCGCGGCGACCGCCTCCATGGACCAGTACTTTCCTGCCTTCAATGGCCCCGAAGTCGTGGAGCAATTGGTCAAGGCGCGCCTCGTCTTCCACGATGGCGCCGCCTACCTTGACAATCGTTATCTTCTCTTTCATCTTATTCCAAATAAGTATAGCCGTAGAGGCCCGAGCGATAATTGCTTAGGAATTCCTTTCCCTCTTCCAAGCTGATCTTGCCCGCCTTGACGCTCTTCGTCACCCAGATCTCCAGTTGTCGAACCAGTTTCTTGGGATTGTACTGTACGTAGTCGAGCACTTCTTCAACGGTTTCCCCATCGAAGATCTGGTCGATGTGATATTGTCCGTCCTTGACAGAGATATGGACAGCGTTCGTGTCGCCGAACAAGTTGTGCATGTCACCTAAGATTTCCTGGTAAGCTCCCACCAAGAACACGCCTAAGTAATAGTCTTCGCTTTTCTTAAGGGCATGGACGGGAAGGACGTGGGAGATATGGCGGTTGGTGACGAAGTTGGCAATCTTGCCGTCCGAATCGCAGGTAATGTCCTGCAGGGTAGCATTGCGTGTGGGACGTTCGTCCAATCGCTGGATGGGAACGATAGGGAAGAGCTGGTCGATCGCCCAACTGTCGGGCAGGGATTGGAACAAGGAGAAGTTGCAGAAGTATTTGTCTGCAAGAAGCTTATCTAAGTTCATCAACTCCTCTGGGACATGCTTAAGGGATTTGGCGATGGCATTGATCTCGCGGCAAACACTCCAGTACATGCTTTCGATCTCAGCCCGAGTCTTCAAGTCGACCAGTCCATGGGAGAAGAGATCCAAGGCTTCTTCCCGGATTTGCTCGGCATCGTGCCAGTCTTCCATCATGGAGCGAGGGTTCAGGTTGTCCCAGATCTCATAGAGGTCCTTGACCAATTGGTGGTCGTTTTCCTTTGGCTCAAACTCTTCCGGCATCTCAGGAAGCGAGGCCGTCTCTAAGACATCGATGACCAATACGCTATGGTGGGCCGCCAAGGAACGTCCGCTTTCCGTAATAATATTCGGTTGTGGGATGCCATTACGGTCGGCTGCATCCACAAAGGTATAGACACAGTCGTTGACATACTCCTGAATGGAGTAGTTGACAGAGCTTTCACTGCTGGAGGAACGTGTGCCGTCATAGTCCACGCCCAATCCACCGCCACAGTCAACGAAGTCTACCTGATAGCCCATCTTGTGGAGTTGCACATAGAATTGGGATGCCTCCCGGAGGGCAGTCTGTATACGGCGTATCTTCGTGATCTGGGATCCAATATGGAAATGGATCAATCGCAGGCAATCATGAAGGCCTTTCTCGTCTAAGATCCTCAAGGCTTCCAAGAGTTCCGCGCTGGTCAATCCGAACTTGCTGGCATCGCCACCGCTTTCTTCCCATTTGCCTGAGCCGCTGGAAGCCAGCTTGATGCGGATGCCGAGGTTAGGCTTCACATGAAGCTTCTTGGCTGCCTTTGCGATGATCTCCAACTCATTCATCTTTTCAACGACGATGAAGATACGCTTTCCCATCTTTTGGGCTAACAGTGCCAACTCGATATAGCTCTGGTCCTTGTAGCCATTGCACACGATCAGGGAATCACTTTGGCACTGGACGGCGATCACGGCATGGAGCTCTGGTTTGGAGCCCGCTTCCAGTCCAAGGTTGAACTTCTTTCCATGAGAGATGATCTCTTCCACCACCGGTTGCATCTGGTTGACCTTGATGGGGTAGATAATAAAGTTCTCCCCTTTGAAATGATATTCCTCGGCAGCTTTCTTGAAGCAGCTGGCTGTCTTCTCGATACGATTGTCGAGAATGTCTGGGAAACGGAGAAGAACAGGTGGCGTCACGTCGCGTAACGCCAGTTCAGCCATGACATCACGCAGATCGATTTGCGTATTGTCCTTGCAAGGGGTCACATAAACATGTCCCTTCTCGTTGATTCCAAAATAAGAGGTACCCCAACCATTGATGTTATAGAGTTCCTTCGAATCTTCAATCGTCCATTTCTTCATTTCAATTGCTTATATAGTTAATAGTTCACGTAGTTTTTGAACAGATATCTTTATTTTCTCGTAATTGTCCATGAGGTTCACGTCCAAGGTATATTTCGCCTTTGAATAATAGGGCTCCCGGGCCTTGAGCTGTTCCTTGATGAAGACCTGTACCTCTTCCGGTGTCTTGTTGAGGAGAAGTGGGCGGACCGTCTTTCCCATTTTCAGGTGACCGTACAGTACTTCTGGGGTTGCCTTCAGGTAGATGGTCTCCCCTTGTTGGTTCATGTAGTCCATGTTGTCGAAGAAACACGGCGTTCCCCCACCACAACTGATGATGACATTCTCGAACTCAGCCACTTCATGCAGCATGGTATGCTCAATCTTTCGGAATCCTTCCTCGCCCTTTTCATCAAAGATTTGCTTGACGGTCTTCCGCATCCTACTCTCTATATACCAGTCGAGGTCATAGAAAGGGATGTCGATTTCTTTAGAAAGAGCCTTCCCGATGGTCGTCTTGCCGGCTCCCATATATCCTAAGATAATGATTCTCCTCATTTCTTCTTGCTGGTTGCTGTTGCCTTCTTGCCAGTCGCAGGCGCGCTGACAATTTTCATGCACTCCTCATAGGTGAGGTCCTTTGCCTTGTCATGTAAGTTCTTGGGAATACGGTAGTTCTTCCCATCACGGGCAATATAGGGTCCATACCGTCCGTTCAGGATCTCCATGCTGGGGTCTTCGTCAAACTTCTTGATATGGCGTTGCTCCTCTTGTATCCGCTTCTGCTGGATCAGTTCGATCGCGGTGTCCAGTCCGACGGTCATAGGATCCTCTGTCTTGGGTAGGGAGACATACTTCTTGTTGTGCATGATATAAGGTCCGAAGCGGCCTGCGCCAATGACAACGGGTGTCCCTTCAAACTCACCGACAGTCCTGGGCAATTTGAAAAGTTCCAAGGCCTCTTCCAAGGTGATGGTTTCCATGCTCTTGTCTGCGGGTAACTGTGAGAAGCGTGGCTTTTCCTTGTCGTCTGCGGAACCGATCTGCACGACAGGCCCGAAGCGCCCGATCTTGACAAACACCGGTTTCCCTGACTTAGGATCTTTGCCGAGCTCCCTTTCGCCCGCTTTATGGGCCGACCGGGAGTTCATCACATGCTCGACGGTGGGCTCGAAGTCCTTGTCGAACTTATGCATCATGTCAGTCCATTGTTCTTTCCCTTCGGCAATCTGGTCGAATTGTTCCTCGACTTTCGCGGTGAAGTTATAATCCATGATGCTTGGGAAGTTCTCCATCAGGAAGTCGTTGACTACGATGCCGATGTCGGTAGGGAGAAGCTTTCCTTTCTCATTTCCTACCATTTCCTTCTTCGTCCTCGACGTGATCTTGATGCCTTTCAGCGTATCGATGGTGTAACTGCGCTCTTCCCCCTTGTTGTCTCCTTTCTGGACATACTCGCGCTGTTGGATTGTGCTGATGGTTGGGGCATACGTAGAAGGGCGCCCAATGCCTAATTCCTCTAACTTCTTCACCAGGCTGGCTTCCGTATATCGGTTCGGTGCCTGTGAGAAACGCTCTGTTGAGGTAATCTCACGACGCTCTAATTGGTCTCCTTCTTTCAAGGCAGGCAATGTATGGGAAGCGTCTTCCTGGCTGTTCTCCTCATCATCTGTGGACTCGAGGTAAACTTTCAGGAAGCCATCAAAGGCGACCACCTCTCCGTTTGCGATAAATTTCTCGTCACTGTTGGACATGTTGATGGTGACCGTCGTCTTCTCAATCTGGGCATCTGCCATCTGGGAGGCGGCGGTACGCTTCCAGATCAGGTTGTAAAGCCGTTTCTCCTGGGATGTCCCATCTATCTCTGTGTCGCTCATGTAGGTAGGGCGGATAGCCTCGTGGGCTTCCTGTGCCCCCTTGGAATGGGTGACATATTTGCGTGGCTTGCTGTATTCCTGGCCATAGAGCTTAATGATCTCATCCTTGCTGGCATTGATGCATAGGGAGGAGAGGTTGACACTGTCGGTACGCATGTAAGTGATCTTTCCGCTTTCGTACAGATGCTGTGCAACCATCATCGTCTGGGAGACCGTAAATCCTAACTTCCTGGCTGCTTCCTGTTGGAGCGTTGAGGTTGTGAAAGGTGGGGCAGGGGTGCGCTTCAGTGGTTTCTTGCTGATGGCGGAAACGGTGAAAGTGGCATCCTTGCATTTCTCAAGAAAGGCTTCTGCCTCTTCATGGGTCTTGAATCGCTTGTCCAATTCTGCTTTCACCTCTGAGATATTGCCTTGCTCGTTTGTCAAGGCGAAAATGGCATTGATACGATAGTAAGGCTCACTCTTGAATTTCTGGATTTCCCGTTCCCTCTCAACGATCAAGCGCACGGCCACGCTTTGTACGCGACCTGCAGAAAGGGCGGGCTTTACCTTGCGCCATAATACAGGAGAGAGCTTGAAACCTACCAGGCGGTCAAGGACCCGTCGGGCCTGCTGCGCATTGACTAAGTTCATGTCCAAGTGCCGGGGATGCTTGATAGCATCTAAGATGGCAGGCTTGGTGATTTCATGGAAGACAATACGATTCGTGTTTTGCTCATCCAACCCTAAGACCTCACAAAGGTGCCAGGAGATGGCCTCTCCTTCGCGGTCTTCATCGGAAGCTAACCATATTTGCTTTGCTGCCTTCGCATTCTTCTTCAGGTCGCTGACCAGCTTCTTCTTTTCTTCAGGAATCTCATAATAAGGTTCTAACGTCTTTTCGTTAATGCTGAGTTCCTTTTTCTTTAAATCGCGGATATGCCCATAGCTGGACATCACCTTATAGTCGTTCCCTAAGAATTTCTCAATTGTCTTTGCCTTTGCGGGGCTCTCTACAATAACTAAATTTTCTTGCATCATCGCGAATAATATATTTATAGGGCGCAAAAGTAATTAAAATTTTGCTTACACCTTATTATATGGGGAAAATTTCGTATTTTTTAAGGATTGATTCGCCCCGTTTCGCTAACAAACAAAAAGACAGGCTTTTAGCCTGTCCCTTCTCATCTCTTATCTTTGATGCTTCTCAATGAACTCGTAAAGACCTTGTCGCACCGACCTAAGCCCAAATTGTTCCTTCCGGATTTCCTCTAAGGGAATCCACATGCATTCTGCAGCATCATCCCCGGCCTTTAAGGCACTGGTGTCTTTCACCTCGCAGATAAAGAACATATCGAGAGTCCTGATATCCATGCCACTGTAAAGGTACACGTTCGGGATACTGAAAATGTATCTGGCATGGGTCACTTCCAGTCCTGTCTCTTCCTTCACCTCCCGTGTGACACCTTCCTCTGCGCTTTCCCCAATGTCGCAGAACCCGCCGGGAAGGTCGAGCGTACCCTTGGCAGGCTCATTCTTCCTGCGCTCCACTAACAGCTCTCCTTTCTCGTTGAGGATGAAGGCTACGTTGGCTGCACTCGGATTCAGGAAATATTCGAACCCGCAATTCTGGCATTTCTTGCTTCTCTCACTGCTAATATCAAAGTGAGAACTACCACATACCGGGCAGTAATTGAATTTCTCTAATGGATGCATTGTAATAAATATATGCTTATTAATGATTTACCAATTGTCGGTCCTAAATGGGAATAGAGGCAGTAACGCTCCATTCTTGACATTCCCATATCCCCAGTTGCGGAAAGCGTAGCGTACGGCAACTGGTTTCCGGACATCGGGACAGGTGATGATGATCCCTTTTTTCCAATCAAAAGTAGCTGTCGCTTTATGAAAGACATGGTCTGAGCCCGCTACTTCAAAGCCTTGGAGGTCTTCATACCTGCTGATGGCCCTATAATCGTTTTGTAGATGGACATAGCAAGTGTCATTGGAGATCTTCAGGTCTTTAAAAGATGGGCTTTCGCACTGGATGCTTTTCATCCCATAGGTCTTGTTCAGGGCCTGCAAGGCCAGTCGTTCGCCCACTTGCTGCTTTTGGCAGGGGTGGATTTGCTGGCTCTCGTAGGGATATACCAAGTCATCCGTGCAAATGATGCCGCTGTTGGGGATGGTCTTGGAAGCGTTGAATTGCTGCTCGCGCAACTTGGGTCCCCAGTCTCCTGCCTTGTCTCCATTATAGTAAGGGGCTATCTGGACGAAATAGAAAGGGATCTCTCCTAACTTGAAATCGCGACGCCATTGACTGACAAGGTCGGTCAATCGCCGGGTGTATTGCCCCGCGGGGTCACCTACGTTAGAGCATCCTTGATAGAAGATGATGCCTTTGACGGTGTAATTGAGGATCGGAGCGAAGGTGCCATTTCCCCATACTAATGGGCGATGGTAATCCGAATGGAATTTTTTGACGATGGCTGCTGAGTCCAATGGCTCTTGGGTGTTCTTCTTGAGATAAGCTTGGTCCAACCAACTTTCCACACGCGTGCCACCTTTGTTGGCCATAATTAGCCCGACGGGAATTCCTAAGGTCTTGTTTAAGGCCTGCGCAAAGAAATAGCCAGTTGCTGATGCCTCCCCTACAGTTTCAGGACCGATCTCTTTCCATTCGCAGACAGCATCGTTCAAAGGCTTCATGCTCATGACACTGGGTATCTTAACATAGTGGATGCTTTGATATTCCTTGGCATTCATCACCACTTGGTTGTATCCTTCTACAGGGCAGTTGTCAAACCCTTTGATGGGCATCTCCATGTTGCTTTGACCGGCACATACCCATACCTCACCTGAGAGAATGCCGCTCACGACGGTCTTTTCCCCATCGTCAAAAGTGATAGACAAAGGCGTGTAACTGGCGGAAGGGACTTTAACAGTGAGCAACCACCGTCCGTCTTTTCCTGTTTGGGCTGAATAGATTTCGTTCGACCATGATACGGATACCCGTACCGTCTTTCCTGGCTGATCCCATCCCCAAAGACGGGCGTCGGAATTCTGCTGCAAGATCATTCTGTCGCTGATCAGGTGTGGAAGCCTTACCTTGGCTTGGGCACAAGCAAACACCACTGATGCCATGGCGACCATCATTATCATTCGTTTCATCATACGGTAATTTTAAATCTGTTGCAATATTACAAAAAAAATCCCTTCTTTGCAACAAAGAAGGGATATATTTGAATAATAAAATGCTTTATAATAGTGCTTTGATGGCTGCGTCAATGTCTTTGATCTGCACGTCTCGTTTCTGTAGGACATTGTTCTTGTCTATCAGGAAGAATGTCGGGATCTGCTGGACATTGTAATTGATCAGGTTCTGGGAGCTTGTCCCATCTGCGTCACGGACACAAATCCAAGGCAGGGCAGCTGTCTGGGTCTTCCAGAAGTGCTCATCGGGATCAATAGACACCTGGTATATTTCAAATCCCTGGGCATGGTATTTGTTGTACAGCTCCCTCAGCATCATGATCCTTTTCATGGAATTGTCGCTGGCGAATACGTGGAAGTCGAGCATAACCACCTTTCCTTTGAGGTCGGACAGCCTTCTGGTAACACCCTTGTTGTCTTGCAGGGCAATGTCGATGATGCCCGATGTGTTGATCTTCCTGGAGTCGATCGTCATTTTGGCACGTTCGTTCCTGATGATGCGCACGTCCTTCATGCCCTCAATAGCGATGTTGTGCAGGTTTTTCCCGCGTTCAGCCTTGGGATAGTATGTATCCCAACTGGTCGCCACGGCTGCAAAGACCTTGACATCATCCTCGCTGCTGCGGGGGTTGAAGATCAAGGAGCTTACGTTGCCTAAAGTGAAGGTCTGGAAAAGGGCAAAATAGGAATAAGCCTTCATCGGCTCTTTGAAAATATAATTTAACTTGACGTTGTTCTTATAAGCGACAAGGACGTTTTGCACGCTGTCCTCTACGGCATCCACTCCTAAGCTTGGATTGTTGGCAATCGCGTTGATCTGTGCCTGAAGGTCCATCTGTAACAGGGCCAGTTCCTTGATCTTGGAACATTCCTCTGATCCAGACACTTCATAACCAGCAGACATGTTGGGATAGGAAGCCTTGATTGAAATCGTTTCCGTGGAGTCCGCTGCCACATTGATGATTTGGTTGGCTATGCGCAAGCGGTAGAATTCCGGTGCTCCTGAGGCTTTCCCGTCAAAGGAGAAACTTCCATCCTCACCCAATTTGACAGAGTCGACAACCTGCGGGCCATTCAAGCTCATGTCCTCAAAATACAAGGTCGAGTCCTTGGCATCGGAGATTGTTCCGTTGACGTGAAATTTCTTCTCGGTACAAGAGACGATTGTCCATGCCATCATCATGATCATGGCAATTGATGCAAAACCGGTAATATTCCTTTTCATTTTCATGCGTTTCCTATTTTGAATGCAAAAATATAGCAATTAGGTCAAACTACAAAATTATTTCTTCGATTTTTATGGTTGTCTTACGATTTGAATGCCGATCCATACAGCAAGAAGACCGAGCGTGACACTGCCTCCTGCATAAAGCGCGCCATAAAGTATGTTGTCTTCACGGAACAAATGGAGATCCTCGTTCATGAAAGTGGAAAACGTCGTGAAACCTCCACAGAAACCAACCGTTAGGAACAATTTGAGATGGGGGTCGAGAAGAGCTCCACGATCGAAAAGCCCGTAAATGGCTCCGATGAGGAAACACCCTAAGAGATTGACTACCATCGTACCCCAAGGAAACGCAGTGAAGAGAGATCCTTGAATGGCTTTCGATATCAGGAATCTACAGACAGACCCGATCGCGCCACCTAATGCCACAAATAAAATACTTCGTATCATAATCAGGTGCAAAGGTAGTCATTTCTATCCAAGAAGTGTGAACAATTCAAAAATATATTCACTTATATGCTTTCGTTATCAATAATTTAGCTATCTTTGCAAGATGATTTTTAGATGTTAGATAAACAATAAGTTTTTAAATTTTTAGATGAACGTAATTACGAAAACAGTTCAATTGCCAGATGGAAGAACCATCTCAATTGAGACCGGAAAGGTTGCAAAGCAGTGTGACGGTTCAGCTGTGCTCCGCATGGGCAATACCGTACTTCTTGCAACTGTTTGTGCAGCTAAAGAGGCAGTTCCGGGTACAGATTTTATGCCTTTGCAGGTTGATTATCGCGAGCAGTATGCTGCTGCAGGCCGTTTTCCAGGTGGCTTTACCAAACGCGAAGGCAAGGCAAGTGACAATGAGATCTTGACATCTCGTCTTGTGGACCGGGTTCTGCGTCCACTGTTTCCATCAGACTATCATTGCGAAGTATTTGTTAATGTGATTCTTTTCTCAGCCGATGGCGTTGATCAGCCTGATGCTCTGGCAGGATTTGCAGCATCAGCCGCCTTGGCTTGTTCAGATATTCCAATTGAGTGCCCTATTAGTGAGGTTCGCGTAGCCCGTATTAACGGTGAATATGTCATTGATCCTACCTTCGAGCAGATGAAGGAGGCTGATATGGATATTATGGTTGGCGCTACGAAGGACAACATCATGATGGTTGAGGGTGAGATGGATGAAGTCTCCGAGCAAGACTTGATTGGTGCCTTAAAGGCTGCCCATGAGGCCATCAAGCCTCAGTGCCTTCTTCAGGAGGAACTTTCTAAAGAGCTGGGCACGGATAAGAAGCGTGAGTACGATGACGAAATCAATGACGAGGACCTTCGCCAGCAGATTAAGGATGAGCTCTATCAGCCGGCTTATGACACGACAAAGGCTGCTCTCCCTAAGCAGGAGCGTCAAGATGCCTTCGATAAGATTATCACCGACTTCTTGGAGAAATACGATGCTGCCCACACAGATCTCTCTGCTGATGAGTTGGAAGAGAAGCATGCAGAGGCAACCCGTTACTATGCTGACGTAGAGCGTGATGCCATGCGTCGCTGCGTATTGGATGAAGGAATTCGCCTGGATGGTCGTAAGACAACTGAGATCCGTCCGATCTGGTGCGAGGTATCTCCATTGCCTATGCCTCATGGAAGTTCTATCTTCCAGCGTGGCGAGACCATGTCCCTGTCTACTTGTACTTTGGGTACGAAGCTGGATGAGAAGATGATCGATGATGTCTTGGATAAGAGCTACCAGCGTTTTATCCTTCACTATAACTTCCCACCGTTCTGTACAGGCGAGGCTAAAGCCCAGCGTGGCGTGGGGCGCCGTGAGATTGGTCATGGTCATTTGGCATGGCGTGCCCTGAAAGGACAGATCCCAGAGGACTTCCCTTATACAGTGCGCTTGGTCAGCGAGATCTTGGAATCAAATGGTTCTTCTTCTATGGCCACAGTTTGCGCAGGTACCCTTGCCTTGATGGATGCAGGCGTTCCGATGAAGAAACCCGTTTCTGGTATTGCCATGGGTCTGATCAAGAATCCGGGCGAGGACAAATATGCGATCTTGAGCGATATCCTGGGCGATGAGGATCACTTAGGTGACATGGACTTCAAGACGACTGGTACGAAAGACGGCTTGACAGCTACGCAGATGGATATCAAGTGCGATGGACTGAGCTTCGAGATCTTAGAGAAAGCACTGATGCAGGCTAAGGAAGGTCGTGAGTATATCCTTGGAAAGCTGACAGACACCATCGCTGAGCCACGGAAGGAGCTCAAGCCTCAGGTACCTCGCATTGAGGCCTTCGATATTCCGAAGGAGTTCATTGGTGCGGTGATTGGCCCGGGTGGAAAGATTATCCAGCAGATGCAGGAAGAAACGGGTGCTACGATTACTATCGATGAGACAGATGGCAAGGGTCATGTTCAGGTAAGTGCTCCTGACAAGGCTTCCATTGAAGCTGCTATCGGTAAGATCAAAGCCATCGTTGCCATTCCTGAAGTTGGAGAAGTGTATGAAGGAACGGTTCGTTCGATCATGCCTTACGGATGTTTCGTTGAGATCCTTCCTGGAAAAGATGGACTGCTCCATATCTCTGAGATTGACTGGAAACGACTGGAGACCGTTGAGGAAGCTGGTATCAAGGAAGGGGATAAGATCAAGGTTAAATTGATGGAAATCGATCCTAAGACCGGTAAGTATAAGTTATCCCATCGTGTCCTGTTGCCAAAGCCAGAAGGCTACGTTGAGCGTGAGCGTCGCCCACGTCCGGAACGTAATGGGGATCGTCGCAATGCTAACCGCAATGAGCGTCGTGACAACAATCGCAATGATCGTCGGAATGCAGGTGGGCATCGCCAGGAGAACCGTCCTAACAACAATCAGGACTATCATGATCCAATGGCAGAACATGAGCCAAAGGATTTCTCTGATGCTCTTGATCATGGTAATGATATTGATTAATCATCATTCTTCATACAAAAAGCCCCGCATGCATGACGTGCGGGGCTTTTTTAGCTCTATCGATGATCTTTCCTTCAACCTATCCCATTACTTTTTCTTGAATTCCAAGGCAAACGACTGCTGTTTCATTCCTGTAGGGACCACGACCGTGACCTGTCCATTCTTTGATGTGGTCTTCAGGTTCTTTCCCGTAGAAACCAGTCTAACGCTCCCTTTGGGAAGATTCCCTTGCCAAGAGATCGTCGTGGGTAATTTCTCTCCTTCTTTTGCCATATAGATAGCATATAGGGTTTTCTTATCCTTTGACGCTGTAAACCAAACATTCCCGTCATGATAATGGGGCGTGATCGTCGTGGAATAGATCGCCTTTCCATTGGCTTTTAACCATTGTCCTATCGCTTTTAGGCGGCTTACTGCCTCAGGCTGGATGATCCCTTCTGGCGTGGGTCCTACGCCCAATACTAAGTTGCCTCCTTTTGCTACGATCTCGATTAGCGTGTTGATTACCTTCTCTGGGGATTTCCACGTAGGACGAGGTACCCACCCCCAGTCATTGGTCAAAGGAATGCAACTCTCCCACGGGTAATCTAACTGTGTCTCTGGAATGGTTCTCTCCGGTGTCTGGTAGTTTTCATACGGACCATGGATAGTACGGTCGACCATGATCAACCCGGGTTGGTCTTTTCTTGCCATCTCTGCGATCTTGGGCATGTCAATGTCCTGATGGTTTTCCTTGCAAACCCAACCACCATCAAGCCAGAGAATGTCTACTTTTCCGTAATTGGAAAGGATCTCGTTCATCTGGTTATAGGTAAACTGTTTGTACCTCTCCCAACGCCAAGGCCATTTCTTGATGTCATAATTGACGTTCCTTCCCTTCTTGGTAGGATAGACATCCCACCAGTAGTCCTGGCAATGCCAGTCGGGCTTTGAGAAATAAGTACCGATCATGAAGTTCTGCTTGCGGAAGGATTCCAGGACGTACTTGAGCACATCTCTCTTGGGATTGTCCTTGAAAGCGTGGTGAGCAATGCTGAAATCCGTGTATTTGCTGTCGTACATGCAGAATCCATCATGGTGCTTGGTTGTGAAAATCATGTATTTCATGCCAGCATCTTTCATGGCAGCAGCCCACTGGTCGGGATTGAACTGAGTAGGGTTAAACTTGTCGGCAAGTCCCCAGTACCAGTCCTTGTACTGTTGGTAGGTCTTGGTGGTATCCCTGGTGATCCAGTCTTCATCACAGATTGACCATGATTCAACGATGCCGGGAACGGAATAGATGCCCCAATGCATCAAGACCCCAAACTTCAGGTCCTGCCATTGGTGTAACTTGTTTACTACTTGAGGGTCGGTAGGCCATTCATAAGTCTTCGACCGCTCATACACGTCTCCTTGTGCCAAGGCATTCATAGATAGGGTAAATGCCAATAATCCGATAATTGTTTTCTTCATTGCGATAAATATTATATGGATTTTTTTAAGTTTGTCCTGTACTCTTTGGGTGATGTTCCCAAATGCGATTTCACGAATTTCCCAAAGAAACTGAGATTCTGGAAGTTCAGGTCGGTGGCGATTTCTTTAATAGATTTATCCGTAAATTTCAGTTGTTGCTCTATTTCCTTCAGCATGGTTTCGTGAATCAACTGCAAGGCCGTCTTGCCAGAAGTATTCTTGACAATGACGGAAAGATATTTCGCGGAGATGTTCAGCTCGCTCGCGAAGTCTGATACTTGGTGGATCTTCCCCTCAGAAGCTGCCAATTTTGTAATGAAGCGTTTGAAGAGGAGGTCTCCTTGATTAACAACCTCATGCTCTGGGATATCATTTTGTGGGATATGCTTCTCTAAGATGTTGATAAATTCATAAATGACGATTTGCTGTAGGTGATAGATGATCTGGTCACGATGTGGCTTTGTAGGATTATCGATCAATGCTTTCCCTAATTCATAATAGCGGACGAAGAATGCCATGTCCTCCTTTGTCAGAGGGATGATATGGTGTTTTGTGATATATTCCGCGTATTTCCAGAAGTTCTTTTCTGAAAACACTTTTTTGTCAAGGGCCTTAGTGGACATCCCTATAGCAAACATCTTCAGGTCGGGACTCATCATATAGTTGCTCAGCACAGAGCCTGTAGGACATACCATGGCTTCGTTGGATTGCAGGGTATGGGTAATGCCATCAATGTCTAATTGCAATCGTCCCCTTCCGCAGAAGACGATGGCCATCACTCCGAGCTTAAATGAGTCGCCACTATTAGAAGGAAGCTTATTGATTAGGTCGTATGCGACGATGACGTTTTCGTCTTTGTAATCAATCCAGTCTCCTTTCCCTAAACGGTCAAATCCTAATGTTTCCATACGATGCAGGCTTTGCTAATGTGTTTACAAAGATAGTGCTTTTTCTTTGATTCTGTGTCCTATTTTTCGTTTTATTTCTAAAATGCGCCGTATTGTGTTCTAAATGCCTGGTGATTCTGTACAATATAGGTTCTAATACCGCGCAAGGGTTAATTCTCCAAACGAATGGATGGGTCACTGAGGCGTAGGGGCTGGATAAAAAATAGGAAGGAAACTGATGGCTTCCTTCCTATTTTTTATTGAAAAGAGAATTTTTAAAAGTCTAATTCATTCAAGTTCTTGTCAACCAACATTCCGTGTGGCCAGATAGTCCCTAACTTAAATTTCCTAACCGCCTTGAAATGAATGACAAACAAGTCGGCATCACCGTTGAGATCATCTTGGTCTCCAATATTGACAAATGTCGGATAGAGGACCTTGCTTCCATCCTTATGTAAACGGTCATTGGTCATGTTCTGCATGTCCTTCACCGCTACGGGTTCTATGCTGACAAACTGCATGTCCCGTTCGCTGTAAGGGAGGACCAAGTTGAGTGCATTGACAGCCTTCAGTCCTTTTCCTTGTACGGTTACTGTGATGTCATCCCCTTTCTGGTAGAGCTTCTGGCTGTAAGTATAGGAAATGGTTCCTGCCATCTTTGCGGCATTGGGCGTGACACCGCCATCCAATTGGGTAGCAACCTCTGAGATGTCATAGGCATCAATGAGTCCATTGGCATTCAGGTCTCCCTTGCTGATATATCCATCGAAATCAGGATCACCTTTCTTCAGACCCGTATAGTTCAGATAAGAAGTCAGGTCATTATGGTCGATCTTTCCGTCTTGGTTAACGTCACCGGGGATGAGTGTCTTAGTCCCAGGAACCTTGAAGACGTAGATCTCCCTGCCAGACACATAGTCGCGGTAAGAATCCTTGATGGTCATCCGGATATATCGGACTGGTGTCTTTCCATCAAACTTGAATACTTTGGTGGAGTCGTTCCTTGTCCATGTGAAGTCTCCCACTTCTGTCCAGTTCTTGTTGTCCGGGCTGATTGCGATAGAGCCTTTCGTAATGGTTCCGGCTGTGCCACCTTCGCGTGGCAAGTATTCCAGCTTGTCAAGGACACTGGTTCCGTGGAGATCCATGGTCAAGACCATAGGTCCTTCCGCTTTCTTGAAGTTGGCGAACCAGATGTCTCCCTTGTCGGAGAAGTCGAACAGGCGATAGGTCTCGTGATCTTCCGAACTTGGGGTACTTGTCTTACCCGTGATGCCGTGGATTGCGAATTCTAACGGATTCGACTTTGTCTTTGCAGAGAATGCCGTCCAGTCGGAAACGCCATCTTTATTGACGGCACGAACTTTGAAGTCATATTCGGTGGCAGGTGTGAGGTCGTTGAATTGCAGACGGTTTTGGCGGATCGTAGAATAGGTCATGCCCTGATACAGGATCTCGTAATAGTCGGCATTCCCTACTTTGTCCCAGGAAGGAGTCAGAGAGTAAGCACCAACATCCTCCGCTTTTACCATTGCATGGACAGGCGCGGTGAGTGCACCTGTATGCGTCTTGCTATTGTCCTCATACTGATAAGCATATCCCTTGACCTGTAGCTTTACTGGAAGGGCAGTGATATCCGTGGGTTCAACCTTCACCACTAACTGTGGGTTCTTGGTTACACTTTCTTTGGCGGCATCACTTTCCGGGGTAGAGAAGCGGTTCAACTCCGGTTTCTCATCATAGTAATAGAGATTGTTACCCCTCTCCACTTCTTGCCGGCTCTTTGCTTCTTTCAGCGCGACCGTTTTCTTGCCAATCATGGCCTTGATGCCTTTAGGCTTCTGGGTCATGTTGATGACGAAGGTCGTGCTCTTTTCTTTTGTCATTCCGTCGAATGAGCCTTCTGTAGGATGAACGGTTACGGTAGCCATGTTTTTGTCCAGCTCCGACTCTATCGTTGTCTTGGAGAAAGCTCCGTTCAGATACGCCTCTGTCTCGCCGTCGTCATCATATTCGACAAATGAGGTATGTCCAGCAGGGTAACACTCGTAAATACGATTGCCCTTATTGATCTGCGACGGGTTGTTATTTGCGTTAACCATCGGGATGATAGCACCTTGCTTGACGAAGATCGGCAACTTCCACAGGGGAGCATCAAAGTTGTTGATCATCTGGTTCCCTTTGTAAATCTGCCCGGAAAGATAATCAATCCAGGTCCCTTCTGGCAGGAAAATCCCATTGCGTAGGTCGTTTCCTTCTGCATCAGCCTCTGTATTCTGATAGATGGGCGCGATGAGGAAATAAGGTCCGTACATATATTGATATTGCGTCCCACTGCCATGCGTGTAGTCTGATGGATAATCAAGGAACATGGCACGCATCAGAGGTTTTCCATTCACGGCTTCATAAGCTGCGGAATAGGAGTAAGGCAGGAGCATGGATTTCAGCTTCAGGTAATTCCTGTTGATAGAGGCATAAGGCTCACCCATGATGTGTGGGTATTTGGGATTGAATCCCCATCCATCCATGTTCAACTGCATGGGAGTAAAGGTCTTCCATTCAAAGTCTCTGACGTTGACAATGGGGTTCTTTCCTCCAAAGATGCCATCCATGTCAGAGGTGATATTTCCCAGTCCCGACAACCCGGAGCCAATATATGTCGGGATGTGGAAACGGATATATTCCCATTTGCCACCGGTTTGGTCACCTGTCCATACCCCCGCATAGCGTTGCGTTCCGGCCCAGCCATCCAAAGAGATGATAAAGGGGCGCGCATTATGTCCATAATAAGGCATGATATGGGCAACGTCGGAGATGCCATTCAACCCGAAGGAATAGCCATCGCCGACCCATGCCACGTCTGTTTTCAGGACGCGTACTCCTGCGTCGCGGACCTCCTTGACGATATCCCGTTGCAGTAAGGCACGTATTCCTTCTTTGGGATGGAGATTTGATTGCGTCCACAACCCAATCTCCACTCCGTTCTTACGGGCATAGTCACCGAAGCTCTTCAGGTTGGCGATGTTCCCATCCAAGGTTTCCGTCTGGCCATATCCAGCCCCATATCCATCGTTGGGCAATACCCAGCCTAAAGGCATGTCATGTGCCTTGTACCTATCCACGACAGCCCTTGCGGAAAACTGGTAGTTGTTCTTTTCTCCGTTCAGGCTTTCCTTGATGCCGCCATTGTCTTTCTGGCTCTCAAAGTAATACTTCCCGTCCTCGAAAAGAATCCCTTTGTCCTTCGTGGTCTCTTTCCAATAGTCACGGTTGTAGGCATTCAAGTGACCTTCATAGAAAGCAAACTTAGGCAGCAAGACAGGTCGTCCTGTCAACTGATAGTAATCATCGAGCAAGGCTACAGGCGTACTGTTTACCATGATGAACATGTCTAAGTAGCTGCTTTCATGGGTCAGTGTAACTGTGTTCTTTGTAGTTGCTCCGAAATCATATTCACCCGGGGCAAAGGTGTAGCACATGATCCCATAGCCACCGGTCGACCAATAGAAAGGAGCGGGGGATGCGACTCCTCCGTCTGTCCAACTGTTGGTATTGACAATGTCTATCTTCTTGCCACGATGGGAGAACCGTCCATTCTGGACACCGCCTCCATAGAAGTATTCATCGGGCTTCTCTACAAGATAGACTGTATATTTGCTCTTTTTGAAATCAACGGGGGCGTTTTCCTGCATCACGACCTTCCCTGTGTTCAGGTCAGTCACTTTCAACAATGTCGTTTGTTTGTTGATGTCTATTCTCACCTTTTGGGAAGCGACAGATACTTCATCGCCTTGAGAAGCCACGGTTAGTTTGCCGATGTCTTTTCTGGGGTTACCGACAAGGATCTTGGCTTCAGGTTTTGCCTCAGGGTCGCGGATGATGCCACCGGCGTTGTCCTGGAAAACCCTGAAGATATTCTCCCCATAGAAATCGATGAACAGATACTTCCCATTGCTGTATAAGACTTCCACAGTCGTAGGATTCAACTGATGGATTTCCTTGACCGTCACAGGGGTCTCTGTTGAGGCTGCCGATACCTGAACGAAAGGTATCAGCAGTAAACAAATGAAAGATAAAATATGTCTCATTACTCTTTAACTAATTTGTCAAGTACAGGTTGTGTGACTCCAGCCACTTCGCTTTTCTTTGTGTCATTCTGTTGCTCAAAGATAACGATCTCATTTTCTCCTTTCTTCAAGAAGCAACCTGGGAGATAGAGCGTTTGTTGTGGACCCACTTTCCAGTATCTTCCTAAGTTGATACCATTGACAAAGACGATACCCTTTCCCCATTTCTCCATGTCGAGGAAGGTGTCTCCGACTTGATTCACGGTGAAAGTCCCACTGTATAGGACGGGCTTGCCAGCCTGATAGCCCGCAGGGAGTGTCTTCGTGTCTGGCATTTTATCCATCGGGAGTTGGTACATCTGCCAGTTCCCGGTGATCTCATTCCCCTCAATGGTGATCGGTTGCGTGATTCCCTTAAGGTTCTCAGTGATCCGTGCCCCATAATTAATGCGGCCGCAATTTTCAACCAAGATGTCTAAGGTTCCGTTGAAAGGAACATTGACCTCAAGGCTGTCCTTGCCAGTGAGCCGGTTCAATTCTCCCACCTTTTCTCCATTCACATAGACGATACCATAGTCGGCAATGCCAGGAACCCGCATGATGCCGCTGATCGGCTGATTGAAATGACGGCGGTATAATACGTATCCATATCCTTGGTTCAGGTTTTCGAAGGTCATGGGCTTGTCATTCTCCACTGCCCGCATCTTGTCGATGATCTGGAAGAGGTCTACGGTTTTATTCAAGGTGATATGTGGAAGTGCGATAACGGGAATACGAGCAGGGACTGCAGGGACCTTGTACTTCACGTATTTCATCATGAGTGCACGGAGTGAATCATATTTTGGAGTATTCCAACCAGCCTCACTGATCGGGGCATCGTAGTCATAGCTGGTAATATCCGGTTGTATATTCTTGGCATTACTATAATTGGCTCCGGAAGTGAACCCGAAGTTGGTGCCTCCATGTACCATATAGATATTAAAATTGATCCCTGCCTCCAAGTACTTCTTCGCCTGCTTGACAACAGTCTGCGTGCTTACCTTCTGGAACGGCTCATTCCAATGGTCCAACCATCCTGGATAGAACTCTGCCACCATATATGGCCCTACGCCATGATGATATTCGTTGACGACTTTCTTCAAGTTCTCGATATTGTCCTCGCCATTGGCTGTAGGCAATGCGCCCTCAATGGCACCGCCTTTGAACAGCCAACTGCCGTCAGAGGTGAACGTATTGATATTAAAGCCAGCGTCTAAGAGCATCTGGCGGATCTTGGCACTATAACTCTTATGGACTTCCAAGGGGATGTCTTTCCTTTGTGCAACATAAGAGCCAAATTCGTTTTCCACCTGTACCATGACAATGGGACCGCCTTTCGTGATCTGGAGGTCGCGGACTTGTCCTGCTAATTGGTTGATGTAGGTGCGGCAAGAATCTAAGAATTGCTGGTTGTCCGTGCGGATGACAAGTCCTTTGGTCTTTTGCAACCACCAAGGATATCCACCGAATTCCCATTCTCCACATCCATAAGGTCCTGGACGCAGGATCACCATCATACCTTCTTCCTGGCATGCCTTAATAAAGCCCCGGATATTACGGCTCCCAGTTTTCCAATCCCATTTCCCTGGTGCTACTTCATGGTAATTCCAGAACACATAAGTAGCGACGGCATTGAGTCCCATGGCCTTCATCATCTTCAGCCGGTGACGCCAATAAGGAGCAGGAACCCGCTCATAGTGCATCTCCCCGGAATGAATCTGGATGGGTTTCCCGTCATACAGGAAGTTACCATTTTGAATGGAAAACGTGTGTCTCGCCTGTTGCGCAGCAAATAAGCTGCCTGTCATCAGTAGCAGGCACGATACAATAGCTATTCTTAAACGTTTCATTTGATATAAAGGTTTTAGTCATCACCCAATAAGTCTGGATTATGATCGTTGTAATTGGATTTCTGACAATGTTTGAACTTTGTTGCAAAGTTCTTAAATTTTATTGAGATAAACGAATGATTAACAGTATTTATAATCTATGTGTCTATTCTGCAATAGGATGAAGTGTTCCGTCTTTGATAAGTTTCAGATATGACTCCTCCCTTTACTAATATATTTCAACGTATGTTCTTTGAATTTTAGGATAAAAAGATTATCTTTGCCACTGAGGATTTTAAGAGTATAAGATTATGACCCCAATTGAACTTAAGACATCTTTACTTAGCTCAATACAGGAGATAACTGATGATGGTCTGTTAGAGCTCATGAGCCGTTATGTGAAGAAGGCTATCTTGAGAACAAAATCCCTTTATGCTTTACCGTTTCAATAGCTTCGCATTTTCTCTTTAAATTAAAATCGAAAGGATATGGAAAAGAAAAGTTATGTGCCTCCGCAGATAAGCAACATCTTACTCCCAGATATTTGCGAGGTCTTCGGCGAGGATCATAGTCATCAGAATGACGGCGAACTTGCCAAGCCACGGCGCGACGATGAGGATGCAGGAAATTACGATGAATCTGTTAACCAGCTTGTTCGCTCCTGGAACGAGGATTGATCTTGTACTTGTAAGTGCCATGGGATTCGCTTTCGCCCATGGGTGCTCAATTGCCTTTTTATGTGGCTGACAATAAATAAGATGATCTTTCGACGGATGGGAGATGACCTTTCGCAAGACAGGAGATGACCTATTAGGAGCTATTAGATCACCTCATGAAGGGTGGGAGATGATCTTTTGCGAAGTCGAATAAAAAACAAAATGAAAAAATCTTCGGCGGCGACGGCGACGATTCTTTTTTTAGTCGACGACGTCGACTTTTTTTCTTTATCTTTATTTATATCTCTATTAATACGCGCGCGGATATAATGAACGCGCACGAATATTGAATTTGCATTGAATTTGTGCTTAATTTAGATTCAATTCTGAACGCATTTAGACCCATTTCTAAATCATCTTTATCGCCATCTATGATGCAGGAAAAATGATGACAGCGGAGTCTAAGGCTTTCATGGCTTTATCGCATGAGACAACTCTGTACCCCGTCGACGTATGTCGGCGAATTCTTTCAGGGATTCTTCCTCCCATTGCTTCTTGCGTTCAATCGCCCTTTTAAAGCTCGCAATCAATTCCCCCTTGTCTTTTTCTGATAAGTAATCATTTCAAATCCTCCTTGCTAATATGTTTTGTTGCAAATATACACTTTCTTTTTCGTTCACGCAAAGAATTGAAAGAAAAAGTAAATGATATGATCTTTGTTAAGCAGTGGTTATTCTTGTCCAACTACTGCTTTCTTGAGGGGCTCTTGTATGGAGAAAAGGAAATGCGGAAATACAACATATTTTCATGGGAAACCTTTCATAAAACCAAATAAAAATTGTATCTTTGCCAGACATTTATCAAATGCAATACAACCATTATGAAACTCAGAAATGTAACTTTGTGCCTGTTCGCCTTGTTGGGCTTGTCAGCTCTGGCGGACACCAAGCAGTCTCCGCAGGCTCCCCTGCAGATTCGCTTCAATACGCCAACGACTTTGTTGGGGTCTCAACCGTGGTATCATGGCAAGCCAGCTGGATACAAGGGTAAGGTGCCTATTGCCTATGAGGCGGCTTCCAAGGTTGACCCTTATTATGAGAATGCGTCCTTGCCCATCGGAAACGGTAATATTGGGGCCTCGATCTTCGGGGCGATCACCACGGAGCGTGTTACCCTTAACGAGATCTCTCTTTGGTTGGGCGGACCCAACACGAAGAAAGGACCGGCTTACTATTGGAATGTCAACAAGAAATCAGCCTATCTGCTGCCCCAGATCAGAGAGGCATTCCTTAAGGGAGATGACCATTTGGCTGACTCCCTGACCTCCTACAACATGAACGGGTTGTTCTCTTATGAGCCTGCTGATGAGCCCACCTGGCGCTTTGGCAATTACACGACTATGGGTGAGCTGCATATCCAGACGGGCATCGACTCCGTGGGCGTTAAGGACTATAGTCGTGTCCTGTCCTTAGACTCAGCCTTGGCAACGGTGAGCTTTGTCAAGAATGGCGTCCGTTACGTCCGCAGCTCCTTCTGCTCTTACCCGGATAACGTCATCGTGATGAAATATACGGCTAACAAGAAAAAGATGCAGAACATCACGCTGTCTTATTGCCCGAATCCCTTGGCAACCGGTCATACGCAGGTCATCAATGGTCATACGTTTGTTTATAAGGCAACCCTTGATAACAATGGGATGAAATTCGACCTCCGCATCCGGATGATTGTCAAAGGAAAACAAGCTAAGATCATGAGGGGGCAATCGGATCGTCTGTCCGTTATCGGGGCTGACGAGGTGTTGTTCCTCGTGACGGCGGATACGGACTACAAGATGAACTTCGATCCTGATTTCAATGACGCTCAGGCTTATGTAGGCGTGGACCCAGACAAGACCACGACGGCATGGCTAAATGCTGCTTCCCAGTCGTCGTATGCCCAATTGCTGAACAGGCATCTCGCAGACTATCAGCCGATCTTCAACCATGTACGCCTTGAGCTCAATGGCGCGGTGAACCCTGACCTGACAAAGGCAACGGGCGATCGGTTGAAGGATTATCGGAAAGGGGCGAAGGACTCTTACTTGGAAACACTCTATTTCCAGTATGGTCGTTACCTGTTGATCGCGTCTTCACGCAATAACCTTCCGGCAAACCTCCAAGGTCTGTGGCTGAATAATATCGATGGTCCTTGGCATTGTGACTACCATAACAACATCAATATCCAGATGAACTATTGGCCGGCTTTGCAGGATAATCTGTTAGAGTGCATGCAGCCGATGGTCGACTATATCAAGTCACAGGTCAAAGGTGGCGCAGTGACAGCTAAGGATTACTTTGGCGCACGGGGCTGGACAACGTCCATCTCCTCAAATCCATTTGGGTTGACTACCCCCTTGCGCGACCATGCCATGCAGTATAACCTGAGCCCGATGGCAGGTCCGTGGCTCGCCACGCATATCTGGGATTACTACGATTATACCCGGGACGTGGAATGGCTGCGTAAGGAAGGCTATCCTTTGATCAAGGGCGCGGCAGAGTTTACCCAGGATTATCTCTGGAAGAAGCCAGATGGAACTTATACAGCAGCTCCCAGTGCCTCCCCAGAACATGGAACTGTGGATGAGGGAACGACTTATTGCCATGCAGTAGCCCGTGAGATTCTCTTGGATGCCATCTCGGCTGCCAAGGTGTTAGGAGTCGATGCGGATAAGATCGGTCAATGGCAAGAGATCCTCGACCACCTCGTGCCTTATAAGATCGGGCGTTATGGTCAGCTGTTGGAGTGGAGTAAGGATATTGATGATCCCAACGACCATCACCGTCACGTGAACCATCTGTTTGGATTGCATCCTGGACATACGATCAGTCCAGTGACAACCCCCGACCTTGCCCAGGCTTGTAAGGTAGTCTTAGAGCATCGTGGAGATGGTGCCACAGGATGGAGCATGGGCTGGAAGCTCAACCAATGGGCACGTTTGTTGGATGGCAACCATTCTTATGTGTTGTATGGCAACCTGCTGAAGAACGGGACAGCCGACAACCTGTGGGACATGCATCCACCTTTCCAGATCGATGGTAACTTTGGAGGCACTGCCGGCGTGACAGAGATGTTGCTGCAGAGTCAGACAGGCGCTCTCCAGTTGCTGCCTGCTTTGCCTGATGCGTGGGGAAGTGGCTCGATCTCCGGGATCAGGGCACGTGGCAATTTCGTGGTCGACATGACCTGGAATGGAGGACGGTTGACTGAGTCCCGTATCCATTCGGGCAGCGGGGTGCCTTGCACTGTCATCTGCCGTGGCGTTTCCGGAATGAAAGTAAAGGATTCCAAAGGAACAACCATCACTCCAACCATACAGGGAGACAATCAAATCAGTTTCCCAACGACACGAGGGGAAACCTATACGATCAGTTTATAAACAGTGAAAAGGGGTATGTTCGCATATCCCTTTTCTCGTTCTCTTTGGTTCTCTCTTGTCCCTCATCTGACTCTTTGCAACCCAGTTGCAAAAGATTCTTCCTACTTTTGCACCGGAAATAAAAAAGAGTCGATATGAAAGCAATCAATCCGAAATTATTCAGAATCATCATAGCAGCTATCCTATTGGTTGGGGCAGTGGTTGTGGAGAAGGTCCTGCACCTTCCTACGTGGCAGTTGTTCCTTATCTATCTGGTTCCCTATCTTTATATAGGTTGGGATGTGATCCAAGAAGCCGTGGAGGGACTTACCGAAGGAGATGCGTTCAATGAGGACTTCTTGATGTGCGTGGCAACGATCGGTGCCCTCTTCATCGGATTCCTCCCAGGAGCGGAAAGCCAGTTCCCGGAAGCCGTGTTCGTCATGCTCTTCTTCCAGCTGGGAGAGCTCTTTGAGGATTATGCCGAAGACAAGAGCCGGGGCTCTATATCCCAGTTGATGGACATCCGTCCCGATGCGGCGAATGTGTTGCGACAAGGACAGGTCATGGTCGTAGCCCCAGAAGAGGTGAAAGTAGGGGAGACGATTCTGATCAAGCCTGGGGAGAAGGTTCCCCTTGATGGCGTTATCATAGATGGTGTCTCAGCTTTAGACACGGTGGCACTGACTGGAGAGAGCGTACCCCGGGATGTCAATGATGGCTCCGAGGTCATCTCGGGATGTGTCAATATCAGTGGAGTGCTCAAGGTGAAGGTCACCAAGACGTTCGGGGAGTCATCTGTATCGAAGATCATCGATTTGGTAGAAAACTCCACCTCCCATAAGTCGAAGAGCGAGACCTTTATCCGCAAGTTCTCCCATGTCTATACGCCAGTGGTTGTTTGTGTCGCGATCTTAGTCGCCTTCATTCCTCCTTTCTTTGCGGAGAGCTATGTTACGGCGTTGCCTTCCTGGTTATACCGTGCCCTGACTTTCTTAGTCGTGAGCTGTCCTTGTGCCTTAGTGATCTCCGTGCCCTTGACTTTCTTCGGAGGAATAGGCGGGGCCAGTCGCAAGGGTATTCTTATCAAAGGGGGCAACTATATGGAAACCCTTGCCAAGCTCCATACTGTCGTCTTTGACAAGACCGGTACCCTCACCAAAGGGCAGTTTGAAGTAGAAGCCGTTCATCCAGACATGATCCAAGCCCATGAGCTCCTGCATCTTGCTGCCCATGTTGAGCGTTTTTCTACCCACCCGATCGCCATGTCCTTGAAGAAAGCCTATCAGCACGAGAATGATGGTTGTTCCGTGGAAGAGGTAGAAGAAGTGGCTGGTCAGGGCATTCGTGCCCGTGTCAACGGTAAGGTCGTGTGTGTGGGCAATTCGAAAATGATGGATGCCATCGGTGCGAAATGGCATCCTTGCCATAAGGTAGGAACGATTATCCATGTCGCGATCGACGGTGTCTATGCCGGGCATATCGTCATTGCCGATGCCATCAAGGAAGATGCCAAGGATGCCATTCAGGCAATCAAACGGGCAGGTGTGGAACGGACCGTTATGCTCACGGGTGATCATGAGAAAGTCGGGAAGTATGTAGCTGGGCAACTTGCCTTGGACGAGTATCATGCCGGACTTCTCCCTCAGGATAAGGTCGGCTATGTGGAAAAGCTCCTGCATGACAAGCCCCAGGGCAGGACATTGGCCTTCGTTGGTGATGGGATCAATGATGCCCCAGTCTTAGCGCGTGCGGATGTTGGGATCGCCATGGGAGCCTTAGGCTCTGATGCAGCCATCGAGGCTGCCGATGTGGTCTTGATGGACGATAAGCCTTCGAAGATCGCGCTTGCCATCAAGATCGCACGTAGGACCTTGGCTATCGCCCAGGAGAACACAGGCTTTGCGATTTTCATCAAGGTATTGGTGCTTGTCCTCGCCTTCTTCGGGATAGCCACGATGTGGATGGCAGTATTCGCAGATGTCGGCGTGATGGTCCTGTGCGTCTTGAATGCAATGCGGGCTTTGTTCCTACATTGAAAGAACCGACTGGAGCGTTGTCGTTCGCACAGCTTTTAAGAGGGAATGAAGATGCTCGTACAAAGACGTTTAAATAAGTCCATATTTTGATATCGAGTGCCTTGAAGAAGATGATCAAAGGCGTTCTTCTGATGGTGCTGTCATGGATGATGCCGTCACGGGTTTCTGTATGTGGCATCGTATTAGGCAAACCTTCGAGAACCGTTCGAGATCCGTTCGAGGTACGTGCCTGTAGATGTGCCAACAGAACACGAAAAACTTAGCGTTTTACTTTGTCATGTCACTCATTTATGCTATCTTCGCGAAGAATCTCGTAACGAATAATTTCGCAAATGAGTCTATTGTTGGGGTCGTTTAGACCTTTCGGTTACAAATTCTTATATACTAACTTGAAGACAGCAGTGGCGAGTGCGACTTTGTGACCTGTTTGGTAACAAAACGGTACAGGCTGTACCTTGTATCATGTGACATATTACAAACAAAGGCAATATCTACAGAGTCATGTGCTGTATGGACAAGGGCGCGGTGGTCATTCTTTTTCAAGGATTCCAGAAGAAGACACAGAAGACTCCGCAGAATGAGATTAGAATGGCAGAAAGATTAAAGAAAGAATATTTTAAAGAAAAGGAGGGCAAATAATATGGATGCTAAGAAGAAAGAATCAATTATGAACGCGACAACTTTTGATGAGTTGCTTGACGCAGAATATGGGAAAATAGGAACCCCCCGAACGTAACAAATACGAAGATGATGCTCAAACTTTCATCCTTGCAGAATGTCTTAAAGACGAGCGCAAGAAGGCTGGGCTAACTCAAGAACAACTCGCAGAACGTATCGGTACGAAGAAGAGTTACATCTCAAAATTAGAGAACGGACATGCGGACGTGCAACTGTCAACTCTATTCCGTATATTCAATGGATTAGGGAAGCGAGTTGCTGTGACTGTGTTATAAGGATTCAGCACCTGTAAGGTTGCATCCAGATATCCTCAGTGGTATTTGGATGCTCTTTTATTTCTCCTTTCCATAAGGGCACTCGGGTGTGCCAGTCATCACCTAATGAATAACAAAAAAGGAGCTAAAGCTTTGATAAACTCTAACTCCTTCTTAATGCGCTTCAAGATGGGCTTGAACCAACGACCCCCTGATTAACAGTCAGGTGCTCTAACCAACTGAGCTATTGAAGCATTTCCAACAACAAGGTAATCTCCTTGATTGCGGTTGCAAAAGTACTACCTTTTTCTGAAACCACCAAACTTTTTGGGATATTTTTTCGCTTGACGTGCTATTTTTATAGGATACTGCTGCTTTTCTTGGGGATTTCTTCCCAAGAAGTGGAGGGAAAGAGGATCTTTTCGATCGGCTCCATGGAGGGCATCTCAAAATCCTAAGGCATTTTTTCTTTTTATAGAGAACATTTTTTCGCAAATAGGTTGACAGGTTGTCAAAACCCTTTGTACATCGGGCTTGCAACCTGATTTGAGGTTGACAAAGGTTGACACGAGGTTGACATTTGTCGAGGTTGACATTTGCCATCAAATCGAATGGCAATACTCCCTCATGGCCAACTAAAGTGGGCGATAAGCCAACGCTTTCGATCAGCCCCAGGAGAAAATAAACCTTTAATTATTTGGCATTCTCTATTGTTTGCGCTACCTTTGCACACATTATTTATAGAACATGAGAAAATGGATTATCACCGTGCTTTGCCTCCTTTCATTACCGTTGGCAGCACAAGACAAGGATCATAATTTTAACGTGGCAAAGAACTTAGACGTGTTCAATGCCATTTACAAGAATTTGGATTTGATGTATGTCGATTCCTTAGATGCCAATGAGGTGGTGGGAAACGGCATCAAGGCGATGTTGGGCAGCCTGGATCCTTATACCGTTTATTACCCAGCAGAAAAGGTAAAGGACCTGAAGGAACTGTATACCGGGAAGTTCGCCGGTATCGGAGCCTTGATCCGGTACTTGCCAAAGTTGAATTATACGGTGGTCGACGAGCCTTATAAGAACATGCCAGCTGCTGAGGCTGGGCTCAAGAAGGGGGATATGATCCTGAGCATTGACGGCGAGTCGATGAAAGGGAAGAATACCCAGTATGTGAGTGACCATCTTCGGGGCGATGCCGGCACGAGCTTTATGTTGAAGATCAAGCGTCCTTCAACGGGTAAGGAGATGAAGATGAAGGTCACCCGGAAGATGATCCAGGAACCGGTGATCGTCTATTATGGGATGTGGAAAGACCATATTGGCTACCTGAACCTGCACCAGTTCACGGAGAATTGTGCCAAGGATGTGCGGAAAGCCTTTATTGACTTGAAGAACCAAGGCATGAAAGGCTTCGTCTTAGACCTGCGCAACAACGGGGGCGGCTCTGAGCAAGAGGCGGTGAACATCGTGAACATCTTTGTTCCGAAAGGCGTGACCATCGTTTCCAATCGTGGAAAGTTGAAACGGGTGAACAAGGATTACAAGACGACAGTAGAGCCCGTTGACACGGTTATGCCCATGGTCGTCTTGGTGGGTGGGAATACGGCCAGCTCGTCGGAGATCACCAGCGGAAGCCTGCAAGACCTTGACCGGGCGGTGATCATGGGCACGCGTACCTTTGGAAAGGGGCTGGTTCAGATGACGCTCGACCTCCCTTACAATGGCAACTTGAAGTTGACTACCAATAAATACTATATCCCGAGCGGGCGTTGCATCCAGGCCATCAACTATAACCATGCCAATGGCGGTTATGTGGAGCATGTGCCCGACTCGCTGACGAAAGTCTTCCATACGGCTCATGGGCGCGTGGTTAGGGACGGAGGTGGTATCAAGCCGGATGTCGAGGTGCAACCAGATTCCATGCCGAATATCGCTGCCTACTTGGAGTATGTCGACTCTGCCAATGTGATGATGAACTACGAGGTCGACTATATCGCTGCCCATAAGACCATTGCCCCGCCTGCGGAGTTTGAGTTAACGGATGCGGATTACGAGGAGTTCAAGCAAAGGGTGCTGAAAAGCAATTTCAAGTACGACCGAGAGAGCGAGAAGTGTTTCAAGGACCTGGTCAAGTTGGCGAAGTTTGAAGGCTATTATGACGATGCCAAGGAAGAATTTGCACGTCTTGAGAAGAAGCTGAACCATAATGTGGCAAAGGACTTAGACTTCCATAAGCCCGTGATCAAGCAACTCTTGGAGAACGATATCATCACGGCTTATTACTATCAGGAGGGCGCGACCCAGAATGCGCTCCGGTACGACAAGCAGATGAAGGCTGCGGTTGACTTGCTGAACAAGCCAGAAGAATATCAAAAGATTTTGGCACCGGTCACCAAGAAATAAGGTCGGCGAGATGAAAAAAACAAGAAAATCTTTGGTCGTCTGCAGATTTCTTCGTACTTTTGCAGCGTTCAGTGGAATGAGGGGCTCCCGAAGAGCTCCTCATTTTATTTTAATAAGGGTTATATGATTAGTAAAGCCGTCGTAAAAGACTTAGTAGATCAGTGGTTGAAGGACAAGGATTACTTCCTTGTGGATATTGAAATCAGCCAAGATGACAAGATTGTAGTTGAAATTGACCATGCAGATGGTGTCTGGATTGAAGACTGTGTCGCGTTAAGCAAATACATAGAAGATCATCTCGACAGGGATGAGGAGGATTATGAGCTGGAAGTAGGCTCTGCCGGTTTGGGGCAGCCCTTTAAGGTTCCCCAGCAATACGTCAACTTTATCGGAAAGGAAGTGGAGGTCATGGATGCGGAAGGCAAGAAGGTCAAGGGCATCCTGAAATCCGTAGATGGGAACGACTTTGTCGTTACCTGTCAGGAGAAAGTGAAGGTAGAGGGCAAGAAACGCCCGCAAAAGGCAGATGTCGACCATGCCTTCCAGATGGACAAAGTGAAATATACTAAATACTTAATAAGTTTCAAATAAGCTATGGCAGCAAAGAAAAATGATGAAGAGCAGGTAAGCATGATCGATACCTTCCGCGAGTTTAAGGAGCAGAAGAACATCGATCGTACAACCTTGGTAAGCGTCCTTGAGGAGAGCTTCCGCAATGTGCTCGCGAAGATTTTCGGTAGTGATGAGAACTTTGACGTGATCGTGAACCCGGACAAAGGTGACTTCGAGATCTACCGTAACCGTACTGTCGTCGCTGACGGCGAGGTGGAGGATGAGAATAAGCAGATCACACTCACGGAGGCTCGTAAGATAGAACCCGACTATGAGGTAGGCGAGGAAGTCTCTGAACGCGTGGACTTCGCCAAGTTTGGTCGCCGCGCCATTCTTACGCTGCGTCAGACCTTGGCCTCCAAGATCCTGGAATTGGAGCACGACTTCTTGTATAACAAGTATAAGGACCGTGTGGGACAGATCGTCTCTGGCGAGGTGTACCAGATCTGGAAGCGTGAGGTGCTGATCGTCGATGACGAGAACAACGAGCTGATCCTTCCGAAATCGGAGCAGATCCCAGCTGACCAATACCGCAAGGGAGAGACGGTGCGTGCCGTCATCGCCCGCGTTGACAATGAGAACAACAACCCGAAGATCATCCTCAGCCGTACCAGTCCTGAGTTCTTGGAACGTTTGTTGGAGGCTGAGGTGCCAGAGATCACGGATGGACTGATCTCCATCAAGAAGATTGCCCGTATGCCAGGCGAGCGCGCGAAGGTGGCCGTGGAAAGCTATGACGAGCGTATTGACCCGGTAGGTGCTTGCGTGGGCGTGAAGGGCAGTCGTGTCCATGGCATCGTTCGCGAACTGTGCAATGAAAATATTGATGTCATCAACTATACCTCCAACACGAAACTGTTTATCCAGCGAGCCTTGAGCCCTGCCAAGGTGAACAGCATTAACATTGACGAGGAGAACCATAAGGCAGAAGTTTACTTGCAACCCGAGGAGGTCAGCCTTGCCATTGGTCGTGGCGGACTGAACATTAAGTTGGCTTCCATGCTGACGGGATACACCATCGATGTCTTCCGTGAGGTGGCAGACAGTGATGCCGAGGATGACATCTACTTAGATGAATTCTCAGATGAGATCGACCAATGGGTGATCGATGCTATCAAGGGAATTGGCTTGGATACGGCAAGGCAGGTGCTGAATGCGCCGCGTGAGATGCTGGTTGAGAAGGCTGACCTTGAGGAGGAGACCGTAGACAACGTACTGAAAGTCCTCCGTGCAGAATTCGAACAGTAAACATTAGAACATTTAAAGCATATATATGAGCATCAGATTAAATAAAGCATTACGTGAATTGAACATAGGACTTCAAACGGCAGTTGAATTCCTTGAAAAGAAAAGTGAACTGGGAGAGGTAAAATCAGAACCAAGCTTCAAGCTCAACGATGCGCAGTACAAGGCGCTCGTACAGGCTTTCCATAAGGATAAGGAAGTGAAGACGGATGCTGAAAAGCTCTTCCAGAAGAAGCCGAAGGAGAAAAAGCGTACGCCGGAGCAGCGTTCTTCGAGCGGAAAGAGCATTCTTGAGGCATCTGGACACCAGCAGTATAAGCCGTTGGGCAAGATCGATTTGAACAATCTCGGTAAAGGCCCGGTCATGAAATCTGATGCTCCTGTGCCTCCAAAGCCTGCAAAAGCAGAGGCTGCTGCCGTCAGCCCTGACTCAGCACCGAAAACCGTTGCTGAACCGGAGATCAAGGCACAACCGGTGAAGGAGAAAGAGCCGGCTCAGGCACAGCCTGCTCCACAGCCCAAGGCCGAGGATAAGCCGGCGGAACAGTCATCCCCTGTTGCTCCGCTACCTCAGAAAGAGGAGTCGAAAGCCCAGGGCGCGCAGCCCGCTCCTGCCCAGAAACCTGTGCAGAAGCCACAATCTGCCGACCAGCCAACCCCGAAACCACAGCCAGCTCCTGCTCCTTCGCAGAAACAGGCACAGCCGGAAGCACCGAAGACGCAACCGGTCCAGAAGCCTGCCCCACAGGATCAACCGGCACAGGAACCGCAGAAGAACGAGCCGCAGATCTTCCAACTGAAGAGTGAGAAAAAGATCCTCAACACCCCGAAGGTGAATGTGTTGGGCAAGATCGACTTGGATTCCTTGAACCAAAGTACGCGCCCGAAGAAGAAGACAAAGGAGGAGAAGCGCAAGGAGCGTGAGGAGAAAGCCCAGCAGCATGGCAATGCGAATAACGGCGAGCGCAAGAAGCGCCAGCGCATCCGTAATGAGCGCGTGGACATCAACGCCGCTGCCAACCAGCAGAATAACCAAGGGGGCAAGAACCAAGGCAAGAAGAACAAGAACCGCAAGCGCAACCAGAAGCCGCTTGAGGTAAACGAGGAGGACGTGGCACGTCAGGTAAAGGAGACGTTAGCCCGTCTGACCAATAAGAGCAACCAGAACAAGAAGGGCGCGAAATACCGTAAGGAGAAGCGCGAGGCTGTCCAGGAGAAACTGGACAAGGAGGCTCGTGAGGAGAGAAAGGAGAGCAAGACACTGAAGTTGACGGAGTTCGTTACCGTCAGTGAGCTCGCTACCATGATGAATGTCAGTGTCACCCAGATCATCAGTACGTTGATGAGCGTGGGGATCATGGTATCCATCAACCAGCGCCTGGATGCCGAAACCATCAACCTCGTGGCTGACGAGTTCGGATTCAAGACGGAATATGTCAGCGCAGAGGTTCAGGAAGCGGTCAGCGAGGAGGCAGATGACGAGGAGGACCTCGTGCCTCGTGCCCCGATCGTGACGGTGATGGGTCATGTCGACCATGGTAAGACTTCCTTGCTCGACTATATCCGCAAGACGAACGTGATCGCCGGTGAGGCAGGTGGGATCACCCAGCATATCGGTGCGTATAACGTGAAGTTGGAGAATGGCAGGAGGATCACCTTCCTTGATACGCCGGGCCATGAGGCCTTTACTGCCATGCGTGCCCGTGGTACGCAGGTGACCGATATCGCCATTATCATCATCGCTGCGGATGACTCCGTGATGCCTACTACCAAGGAGGCAATCGCCCATGCCCAGGCTGCTGGCGTGCCGATGGTGTTCGCCATCAACAAGATCGATAAGCCGGGGGCTAACCCGGATAAGATCCGCGAGGACTTAGCCAACATGAACCTACTCGTGGAAGAGTGGGGAGGTAAGTACCAGTGCCAGGAGATCAGTGCCAAGAAGGGCATTGGTGTCAAGGAGTTGCTCGACAAGGTATTGTTAGAGGCTGACATGTTGGATCTCAAGGCGAACCCTAACCGCAAGGCAACAGGTTCTATCATTGAGTCATCGCTCGACAAGGGTCGTGGCTATGTCTCTACTGTACTCGTGAGCAACGGTACCCTACGGGTGGGGGATATCGTGATCGCTGGAACCAGCTGGGGACGTATCAAGGCGATGTTCAATGAACGTAACCAGCGCATCGAGAAGGCGGCTCCTTCGGAGCCCGCTACGATCCTCGGCTTGAACGGAGCACCTACCGCAGGTGATTCCTTCCATGTCATGGACACGGAGCAGGAGGCACGTGACATAGCCAACAAGCGTGAGCAGTTGCAGCGCGAGCAGAGCCTGAGAACGACGAAGACTCTCGGCTTGGATGATATCTCTCACCGGATCGCCTTGGGCGAGTTCCATGAGCTGAACATCATCGTCAAGGGTGATACCGATGGTTCTATCGAGGCTCTCTCCGATTCCTTCCTGAAGTTGTCAACAGAGAAGGTCCAAGTGAACGTGATCAATAAGGCAGTTGGTCAGATCTCGGAGAATGACGTCATGCTGGCAAGCGCGTCTTCCGCCATCATCGTGGGCTTCCAAGTGCGTCCTTCCGCAGATGCGAGGAAATTGGCTGAGCGTGAAGGCGTGGAAATCAATACCTATTCGATTATCTACGATGCCATCGACGATATCAAGTCGACGATGGAAGGCATGCTGGATAAGGTGAAGAAGGAAATCACGACAGGTGAGGTAGAGGTGAAACAGGTATTCAAGATCTCCAAGGTGGGTACTGTGGCCGGTGGTCAGGTGACCGAAGGAAAGGTACATGCCAAGGACAAGGCTCGTGTCGTGCGCGATGGAATCGTGATCCACACAGCTAAGATCAATGAACTGAAACGCTATAAGGATGACGTGAAGGAAGTGTCTGCAGGCATGGAGTGCGGCCTGAGCTTGGTCAACTACAATGACATACAGGTGGGTGATATCATCGAGACCTTCACGGAGATAGAGGTTGAACAGAAACTGTAAACATCGTCACAAATGTGACCGCTGAAAAAGGTGGCACGTCATTTGTACATATGTTAGGGCGGACCATCAGGCCCGCCCTGATAATTCCATAAGCAATGCAAGAGAACATTCATAAAGACAATGCGTTTGTCAAGCAGGTAGCCGAGCAGAAATACGAATATGGCTTTACTACCGACGTACAGACCGAGGTCATTCCCAAGGGACTGAATGAGGATGTCGTCCGCCTGATCTCCCAGAAGAAGGGGGAGCCGGAGTGGATGACGGAGTTCCGGTTGAAGGCTTTCCATTATTGGGAAACGCTGAAGCAGCCCTCATGGGGGCACGTCCATGTCCCGCAGATTGACTATCAGGCGATTTCTTATTATGCGGATCCTTTGGCAAAGAAGCCGAAGAACAAGGAAATCGACCCGGAATTGGAGAAGACCTTCGACAAGTTGGGCATTCCCTTGGAGGAGCGACTTGCCCTGAGTGGGACGGCCGTGGATGCCATCATGGACTCCGTGTCGGTGAAAACGACCTTCAAGGATAAGCTCCGCGAGAAAGGCATCATCTTCTGCTCCATTGGCGAGGCAATCAAGAACCATCCCGACCTGGTGAAGGAATATCTCGGGACGGTGGTTCCTTATCGTGACAATTTCTTCGCGGCATTGAACTCTGCAGTCTTCAGCGACGGCTCCTTCGTCTATATCCCCAAGGGGGTGAGGTGCCCGATGGAGTTGAGCAGCTATTTCCGGATCAATGCCCGCAATACCGGACAGTTTGAAAGGACCCTGATCATCGCGGATGATGATGCCTATGTCAGCTATCTCGAGGGCTGCACGGCTCCCATGCGTGATGAGAACCAGTTGCATGCCGCCATCGTCGAGATTATTGTCAAGGACAATGCGGAGGTGAAGTACTCCACAGTGCAGAACTGGTACCCCGGAGATGAGCATGGGAAAGGGGGCGTCTTCAACTTGGTGACGAAGCGAGGCGACCTGCGGGGCGTGAACTCCAAGCTCTCTTGGACACAGGTGGAGACGGGATCGGCAATCACTTGGAAGTACCCTTCCTGCATCTTGCGCGGCGATAACTCCCAGGCAGAGTTCTATTCCGTAGCCGTTACCAATCATTACCAAGAGGCAGACACGGGAACGAAGATGATCCATATCGGCAAGAATACCAAGTCGACCATCATTTCCAAAGGTATCTCAGCCGGGCATAGCCAGAATTCCTACCGCGGGCTCGTGCGTGCCACGGCCCATGCTGACAATGCGCGCAACTATAGCTGCTGCGACTCCTTGCTCTTGGGCTCGGATTGCGGGGCGCATACCTTCCCTTATATGGACATCCATAACGAAACGGCAATCGTCGAGCATGAGGCGACAACTTCGAAGATCAGCGAGGACCAGTTGTTCTATTGCAACCAGCGTGGGATCCCCACGGAACAGGCTGTGGGCCTGATCGTCAATGGCTATGCGAAGGATGTGCTGAATAAGTTGCCGATGGAGTTTGCCGTGGAGGCGCAGAAATTGCTGAGCGTTTCGTTGGAAGGCTCAGTAGGATAAGAGAGACAGTAGAGTGAAAGGAATAAATAGTGACTTGTTATGTTAGAAGTTAAGAATTTACATGCCACGATAGCTGGCAAAGAAATATTGAAGGGTATCAACCTGACGGTCAAGGACGGCGAGATCCATGCGATCATGGGACCGAATGGGTCGGGAAAGTCAACATTGAGTGCTGTGCTCACGGGAAATCCTCTGTATACGGTCACCGAAGGCGAAGCGATTTTTAACGGCAAGAACCTGTTGGAGATGAAACCGGAGGACAGGGCGCGAGAGGGATTGTTCTTGTCCTTCCAGTATCCTGTTGAGATTCCTGGCGTTTCCATGGTCAACTTCATGAAAGCTGCCATCAACGCCAAGCGGGAATACCTGGGATTGGAGCCGTTGAAAGCGGCTGATTTCATGAAATTGATGCGGGAAAAGCGGCAGATCGTGGAGCTGGACTCCAAGCTTGCCCACCGTTCCGTCAACGAAGGCTTCAGCGGTGGCGAGAAAAAGCGCAACGAGATCTTCCAGATGGCCATGCTGGAGCCTAAGCTCTCCATTTTGGACGAGACCGACTCTGGGTTGGATGTCGATGCCATGCGCATCGTGGCCAATGGCGTCAACCAGTTGCACACCGCCGAGACCTCTGCCATCGTCATCACCCACTACGAGCGTTTGCTGGACATGATCAAGCCCAACGTTGTCCATGTGCTGTACAAGGGCAGGATTGTCAAGACCGCCGGCCCGGAACTTGCCAAGGAAATCGAGGCAAGGGGATACGAGTGGATTAAGCAGGAAGTTGAAGAAAAGTAAGTAGCATGAGTTCAGAAAAGCAATATATAGATTTATATGGACAATCCCGTCAAATGATCTTCGAACACAGTGCGCCGGCGATGAATGCCTTGCGTGATCCTGCGTTCGAAGATTTCAGACGGATGGGATTCCCGTCCCAGAAGGTGGAACGGTATAAGTACACCGACATGCAGAAGTTGTTTGAGCCTGACTTGGGCTTGAACCTGAACCGCTTGGACATCCCGGTGGATCCTTATGCCGCTTTCCGCTGTGATGTCCCGAACCTGAGCACCTCGCTGTATTTCGTGGTCAATGACGGCTTTTATACGAAATCGCTTCCGAAAACGCCGCTCCCAGAAGGCGTGATCGTGGATTCCTTATGCCATGTAGCGAAAGAAAAACCCGATTTCATCGAAAAATACTATGGCAAGATCGCTCGGTCGGGCGAGGATGCGGTGACCGCCCTGAACACGATGCTCACACAGGATGGCTTGTTGGTCTATGTCCCGAAGAACGTGCAGTTAGACCGTGCCATCCAGGTGATCAATATCCTGCGGTCGGATGTCGACCTGATGGTGAACCGCCGGGTGCTCATCGTCTTGGAGGAAGGGGCGGCGGCTAAGCTGCTCTTCTGCGACCATGCCGCTGACGACAGGCAGTTCCTCGCCACGCAGGTGATCGAGGCGCATGTGGGCGAAAACGCCAGTCTCGACCTTTATTGCCTGGAGGAAACGCATCTCCGGAACACGCGCGTCAGCAATGTATATATTGAGCAAATGGCGAACAGCCGGGTGAACCACAATGTGATCACCTTGCATAACGGGATCACGCGCAACAAACTCGACTTGGTCTTCAAGGGCGAGGGCGCGGAGTGCTCTTGCAATGGGTGCGTGGTCGCCGACAAGAACCAGCATGTGGACAACAACACGCTCATTGACCATCAGGTGCCTCATTGCACAAGCAACGAACTGTATAAGTATGTCTTGGACGATGAGGCGGTAGGTGCCTTCGCAGGTCGTGTGCTGGTACGCCATGGCGCACAGAAGACCAACTCGCAGGAGACCAATCGGAACCTCATCGCCACGAAGCAATGCAGGATGTACTCTCAGCCGATGTTGGAGATCTATGCCGATGACGTGAAATGCGCCCATGGCTCCACGGTCGGGCAACTCAACGATGCCGCCATGTTCTACATGCGCCAACGGGGAATCCCTGAGAAAGAGGCACGGCTGCTGTTGGAATTTGCCTTCGCCGAGGAGGTTATAGACAAGATCAATCTCGACCCGTTGAAAGACAGACTGCACTATTTGGTGGAGAAACGGTTCCGCGGGGAGCTCAACAAATGCGAGGGATGCCAGCTTTGTAAGTAAGGTGAACACGGATCAGATTAAGGTGAAAGTATGATGTATGATATTAATCAAGTAAGGGAAGATTTCCCGATTCTATCGAGGAAAGTGTACGATCATCCCCTCGTCTATCTCGATAATGCCGCAACCACGCAGAAGCCGCTCTGCGTGCTCGACGCGATGCGTGATGAATACCTGAACGCCAACGCCAACGTGCATCGTGGCGTGCACTTCCTCTCACAACGCGCCACCGACTTGCACGAAGCGGCACGTGAGACCGTCCGCAAGTTTATCAATGCCCGGAGCACGGATGAGATCATCTTTACCCGAGGGACGACCGAGGGACTGAATCTGGTGGTTTCATCGTTCTGCGACGCGTTCATGGCGGAGGGCGACGAGGTAATTATCTCCACCATGGAGCATCATTCCAATATCGTCCCCTGGCAGTTGGAGGCTGCCCGGAAGGGCATCGCCATCCGCGTTATCCCCATGACCGACAAGGGAGACCTGAAGATGGAGGAATTCGAGCGGTTGTTCAGCGACCGGACGAAGATCGTCAGCGTCACGCAGGTGAGCAACGTGTTGGGAACGGTGAACCCCGTGAAGGACATCATCCGCATCGCCCATGAGCATGGCGTGCCTGTCATGGTGGACGGGGCGCAGAGCACCCCTCATTTCAAGGTGGACGTGCAGAACATGGACTGCGATTTCTTCGCTTTCTCCGGGCATAAGATGTATGGTCCTACGGGCGTGGGCGTGCTGTATGGAAAGGAAAAATGGCTCGATCGCCTGCCTCCTTACCAGGGAGGCGGTGAGATGATCCAGAGCGTGAGCTTCGAGAAGACCGTTTTCGAGAAGCTCCCATTTAAGTTTGAGGCGGGTACCCCTGACTATGTCGCTACCCATGGATTAGCTACCGCCATCGATTATATCAACCACTTGGGCATCGACAATATCGCCCGGCATGAGCACGAGCTGACCGATTATGCGATGCAACAGCTCCGAACCATCGATGGAATGAGGATTTTTGGAGAATCCGACCAGAAGGACGCTGTGGTTTCTTTCCTCGTGGGGAATATCCATCACTTGGATATGGGAACCTTGCTCGACCGGTTGGGCATTGCCGTCCGCACTGGTCACCATTGCGCCCAACCGCTGATGATCCGACTGGGCATCCAAGGCACGGTGCGTGCCTCTTTCGCCTTGTATAATACGAAGGAGGAAATCGATGCCTTGGTGGATGGAATCCAACGGGTGGCAAGGATGTTCTAAAGGTTCACAGGGTCAGGTCCGGCATCTGCCTAAGGGCTTGGCGAGCCATGAGGAGAAGGTAATCATGTTAGAAAGCCATTATTATACAGGTCTGATCGAGGCGGGTTGCGACGAGGCTGGGCGAGGATGCCTGGCAGGGAGCGTGTATGCGGCAGCTGTCATCTTGCCTGCCGACTACCAGAACGCCGGTCTCAACGACTCTAAGAAGCTCTCGCCCAAGAAGCGGTATGCCTTGCGAGAACAGATCCAACGCGATGCCGTGGCATGGGCGGTGGGCATCGCGACACCCGATGAAATCGACAAAATCAACATCTTGAACGCCAGTATCCTCGCCATGCACCGTGCCCTGGATCAACTGACGGTGCGCCCGGAGGCCATCATCATCGACGGAAACCGGTTCAAGCCGTATCATGACCTTCCCTTCACGACCATCGTCAAGGGCGATGGGAAGTACCAGCCCATTGCCGCCGCCAGCATTTTGGCAAAGACCTACCGTGATGACGAGATGGATCGGCTCGATGCGCTCTATCCCATGTATGATTGGAAAAGCAACAAAGGATACCCTACGAAGAAGCATCGGGAGGGCATCCGTATGTACGGGATCTCTCCCTACCATCGCCGTACCTTCCAACTTTTGGGCGATGGGCAGCTGTCGCTCGACTTCAAGGACGATATCCGCTAAACAGCCTTCTTCCTGCTTATTTTCTAAGAGGTTATCTTTCGCGCTCCGAAAGGTCATCTCACGCACGCTAAAAGGTTACCTATCGCACGCCAAAAGGTCATCTCCTGCTTTTTCGTGGGGCAAGTCCCTTTTTGGACGGGCGGAGAAAGCGTTCAGGAGAGAAACGTAGAAGTGATAGATACACATCATGGACCGCGTTTTTCTACTGAAGTGTTAATAAATTACCCCGTAACCCATCATTTTTAGCAATTTTGTTTCTAAAATGAAAATAAATCGTAACTTTAACCTTAAAAAATTTGTTCAATTTGAAAATATAGTTTAATTTTGCGGTCTTGAAATGTAACTTTTACAATAGTTTTGACTGTCCAATAGTATTTCTTTGCAGGTAACCTATCTAACGAGAATGATCATTGGGAAGCTTTTCTATTTCCTGATTGAAGGAGACGAGGATAACAGACTTCGTGAAAGCGACGGATGAAGAGAGATTAAATAAAGGTAAATATATAATTGTTTAACGAAAGAGAGAATTTATGGAAAAAAGACTAATGACGCTATTGGCATGTTTCTTCCTGTTTGTGGGAGGAATCATGGCACAGACGAAGGTTAGTGGTACCGTAACCTCTGCTGAGGATGGGGAGCCGGTGATCGGTGCAGCCATCAAGGTGGTAGGTACAAACACGGGCACGGTGACCGACACCGAAGGTCGCTTTACGCTGAATGTGCCCGAAGGTTCTAAGCTCACAGTGAGCTACATCGGCATGCAGACGCAGACGCTCAAGGCAAGTCCCAATATGAGAATCGTCCTTTCAGCGGATAACAAAACCTTGGATGAGGTGATGGTCGTGGCATACGGTACGCAGAAAAGGTCTACTTTCACGGGTTCCGCCGCAGTTGTTGACGCGAAGGATATCGAGAAGGTACAGGTGACCAACGCTGTAGACGCCTTAAAAGGCAAGGCAGCTGGTATTCAGATCAACACGGCATCCGGTATGCCGGGCAGCACGCCAACCATCCGCGTCCGTGGTATCAACTCCATCAACGCTGGGAAAGACCCGCTGATTGTCGTTGATGGTTCCCCATACGATGGTTCCTTGAACAATATCAACCCTGCCGACGTAGAGACGCTGACCGTCCTGAAGGATGCGGCTTCAACCGCCCTCTATGGTGCCCGCGGTGGGAATGGAGTGGTCTTGATCACGACCAAGAGCGGCAAGCGCGGACAAGCTACCCGCATCACGGTAGATGCCAAGTGGGGTTCCAACTCCCGTGGCATTCCTTCTTATAACGTGATTGACAGCCCAGCCAAGTATTACGAGATGTGGTACCAGGGATTGTACAACTATGGAATGAACAAACAGGGGCTCTCTGCGGATGAGGCATGGAAATTCGCGAACGCGAACATGGTGGATCCCAGCAGCCAGAACTCTTACAGCTTACGCTATAATGTGTACACGGTGCCTGAGGGCCAGATGATGATCGGCAAGGACGGCAAGCTGAACCCCTATGCTACCTTGGGTCGGTTCATGACCCGCAATGGCGCTACCTATTACCTGACACCCGACAAGTGGGACGATGCTATTTACAACAATGCGCTCCGCCAGGAATATACGGTGACCGCCAATGGCTCTACCGACCGATCTACCTTCTATATGTCAGGCAACTACCTGGACAACGAGGGTATCTCCGTGGGCTCTAACTACAAGCGCTTCACCGGGCGTATGAAAGCCGACTACCAGCTGAAGCCTTGGTTGAAGATCGGTGGTAACGCCAACTATGTCCACTATAACCAGGATTACTTAGGCGATGACGGTTCTTCTGTAAGTTCCGGCAATGCCTTTGCCATGACTTATATGGCTCCTATCTATCCGCTGTATATCCGCGACGGCAACAAGAACATCATCTATGACAACAACTCCCGCCTGAACATGTACGACTATGGTGACATGACTCAGGAGGTAGGATATGGCTTGAGCCGTCCTTACATGACACAGACGAACCCCTTGTCGTCCAATCAGTTGGATACCCGTAACCGCGAGGGCAACTCCGTCAACGGCGTGGGCACGATCGAGGTACGCTTGCCCTATGGCTTCAAGGTGACCTCCATCAACAGCGTTTACTTGAACGAATACCGCTCCACGGTGACCACCAACCCGTTCTTCGGGCAATACAAGTCGTCAAACGGCGTGGTATCCAAGCAGCACAACCGTACGTGGGCTTACAACTACCAACAGTTGCTCGACTGGACCCAAACCTACGGCAAGCATAACATTGCCGCTACGTTCGGTCATGAGTATTACCGCACACGCGGCTATCTGCTTTACGCCGACAAGAGCAACCAGTTCTCTGTCTTCAACAAAGAACTGTCTGGCGCTGTTGTCAAAGGCTCTTCTGACTCTTATACGACAGACTATAACGACGAGCGTTACTTAGGTCGTGTGAACTACGACTTCGACGGCACCTACTTCGTGTCAGGCTCCTTTACGCGTGAGGCTTCTTCCAACTTCGCGCCCAAGCACCGCTGGGGTTCCTTCTGGGCTTTAGGCTTAGGTTGGATGATCAACAAGGAGAAATGGTTCAATGTATCTTGGGTGGATGAGTTGAAGCTCAAGGCCTCTTATGGTGAGAACGGTAACGACCAGATTGGTTCCTATCGCTATATCACCACTTATGACATTACCAACAGCAACGACCAGGTATCACTTGTGCCCCGTGCATTGGGCAATGAGGAGATTACATGGGAAAAGAACGCCAAGTTCAATATCGGTGCTGACTTCTCCCTCTTCGGTCATCGCCTCTATGGTAGCATCGAGTACTATGGCAACAAGACCCGCGACATGCTGATGTGGTTCCCGCTCCCGTCTTCCTTCGGTTATACAGGCTATTACAGCAACGTCGGCAACGTACTCAATGACGGTGTCGAGATCGACCTTCACGGAGACATCATCCGTACGAAGGACCTGACCTGGACGGTGAATGCCAATCTGACCTCCAATCACAATGAGATTACCAAGTTGCCGGCAGAGCGCCGTACCCAGCACCTCGACTATGAGAATCAGGACGGTTACTCCTCTTCCAGCTATTTCTACACACAGGGATCCTCCATCTATTCCTACTATACTAAGAAGTATGCAGGCGTAGATCCACAGACAGGAGAGTCACTGTGGTATAAGACCACTTACAAGAAAGACGAGCAAGGCAACATCCTCCAGGATGCGAATGGTCATAATGTAGTGGACGGACTGGAGACTACTTCAAACTACAGTAGTGCAGATACCTATAACATTGGTGACGTGATGCCAGACGTCTATGGCGGTTTCGGCACGAGCGTCAACTGGAAAGGTATCGACTTCTCCATCGACTTCACCTATCAGTTGGGTGGCAAGGTGTACGACGGTACGTATGCAGGATTGATGAGTGGCAATGATGCCGGCTATGGCATGCACACCGACCTGCTGAATGCCTGGACGACAACGAACACGACCAGCAACATTCCTCGTATCCAGTACGGCGACAGCTATACCGCTGCGGGATCCGACCGCTTCCTGACCAGTGCCTCTTACCTGAGTCTTCAGAACATCACGTTAGGCTATACGTTGCCATCGAGCTGGACTCGTGGCTTGGGCATCAACAGCATCCGCATCTATGGCGTGGCTGACAATGTCTGGGTATGGTCGAAGCGCCAAGGCCTGGATCCTCGCCAGTCGATCAGCGGTGGCTCAACCAGTGCCTACTATTCAGCCGTTCGCACCATTTCTGGCGGTATTACGGTTAACTTCTAAACGTTTAAAAGGAACAAGTTTATGAAAAAAATCAATCATTATATATATGTAGCAGGTTTGTTGACCTTGTCACTGACCTCGCTCACTGGCTGTATTGATGAGACGGAGCCCACGCAATATGCGACGCAGGACCAGGTTCAGCAGTCTTCTTCAGCAGCCGAGGCCTTGCTGAGCGCCATGCCGGCTTATTTCAACAAGGTTTGGGACACTGACCGTCACTGGTCCTTTGGCTATGGAGCCCTCATGCACATCCGCGACGTACAAACCGGTGACTTGCTGAAATCATCATCCAGCTATAACCAGTTCGAGAATTGGGGACTGAACAAATACCAGGGTGACAAGTATATTTATCCACAGTTTATCTGGAACTTTTACTACGGTTTCGTCAACACAGCTAACAATATGATCTCTGGTGTGAATGCAGACAATGCCACGGACACCCAGTTGGGCTACTTAGGCGCAGGCTATGCTTTCCGCGCGATGCTGTATCTGGACATGGCGCGCTGCTTTGAGTTCCTTCCCAACGACAAGACCAGCGCAACCAATAGCTATGGCCATGACGTGACCGGGCTCACCGTTCCTATCATCAAGGCGGGCATGAGCCAGGACAGCGCACGTGTTAACCCACGCGTAGACCATAAGACCATGGCCGCTTTCATCCTTGGTGACTTGGACAATGCAGAGAAATATATCGTCCACCTGACCAATACGAACGGCAAAACATTGCCCGACTTAGCTTGCGTCTATGGACTGAAGGCACGCCTCTATATGTGGAACGAGGACTATGCCAATGCAGAGAAATATGCCCGCTTGGCCATCAATGAGTCGCATCTCTCACCGATGACAGAGACACAAGCCCTGAACACCAAGACCGGTTTCAACGTTGTCGACCCATGGATGTGGGGCGCACAGCAGACTTCTGAAAACAAATCCGTCCAGACAGGTATCGTCAACTGGACCTCTTTCGTCAGCGATGAGACAACCTTTGGCTACTGTGGACTGGGTACCGGAACCTTCAATGAGATTGACAAGAATATGTACGACCGCATCAGCAACAACGACTGGCGCAAACTCTGGTTCCAGGCACCAGAAGGATCTGCACTCTATGGCAAGAACCTTTACGTAACCGCTGCGAATGCCTCACAGTACCCAGCCTATGCTTCACTGAAGTTCCGTCCAGGTGAAGGCAATGGCGACAGTCCAGAGACAGGTGCCGCTACCGCCTACCCGATCATGCGCGTGGAGGAGATGTACTTCATTGAGGCTGAGGCTGCTGCCCACCAGGATGCCAATCGAGGCAAGCAGCTCGTGGAGTCGTTCATGAAGAGCTATCGCAATCCTAACTATACCTGCAAGGCAACCTCACAGGCAGACATCGTGGAGGAGATCGTCTTCCAGAAGCGTGTGGAGCTCTTCGGCGAAGGCCAGACGTTCTTTGACATCAAGCGCCTCAACTATTCTGTGACCCGTGGCTATGCAGACACCAACTGGCGCGACGTGCAGCGTTTCAATACCAATGGCCGCCCGGCTTGGATGAACTACTGTATTGTTAAGACAGAGGGCAATAACAACAAGGCCGTCACCGAGTATAACAACCCTGATCCATCAGATACTTATACACCTTGGACAGGCAAATAATTCACATCAAAAGAAGAAGAAAATATGAAAAAGATATTTCATTTTGCTTTTCTCGCCATGGTCGTGGCTACTGGGCTTATGTCCTGTACCGATGACTATAGCTATGATCCGGCAGTGAAGGACGCTACTTCCAGCCAGGCTTTCCTGAACACAGCGGATGGCGCATCCTCTTACACCTATACTCCAGACATGGAACAGAAGCTGACCATTAAGGTGGGTCGTCCTGATTCCACACAGGCAGCAACGATCGCCCTGAGCGCAGACAACAGCAAGTTCAAAGTTCCTTCCACCATTTCCTTTGCTGCCGGTGAGGGAACCAAGAGCGTGGACGTGACTTTCGACATGGAGACAGGTACCTCTGAGGACGTTTGCATTGCAGTGGCTCCTGAGAACGCCTATCAGTATGGCGTGGACAGCTTGAAACTCTCCATCACCCGCGATTATACTTGGGTGAAGTTCAAGGACAAGGGGTTGTTCACCAATACAGTTCTTGGACCGGAGAACGCACCAATCGTGATTGCGCAAGCCAAGGAGAAACCAGGGCTTTACAAGCTCTATAAGCCCCTCACCTCCATCATCAAAGAGCAGGAACTGGATCCTTCCGTGGACACTGACTATGAAGTTTATGTAAATCCTACGGATGCAAAGAAGAGCTCTTTTGGTCCCTATTGGGCTGGATTTGCAAACGATACTTATGGGAATGTCTATCATGTAGCAAGAAGCATTGCACAAGAAGACAATGTGATTACCATCCATTGCTTACTTTGCGTGGTTTATAATGGACGATTCGCTGATTTGTATGGGCTGGATGATGCTTGGGTCATCACCCTTCCCGATGAGTAATTAGATATGAAATAAGACAGCCATATTTCCTCTCTTTCTTCAAGGGAGAGGGGATATGGCTTTTATTTTTTATAGAAGATGAAAAAGGTTATACTCTTATTACTATGCGCGTTCGGTGCCTATGGCGTGAATGCCGCTGAACGCAGCTTGGAGGAGATGAGGCAGATTGCCTTCTCCGTGCTCTCCTCCCAGGTGAGCCAGGCTAAGGGACTGGACAAGGCTACTCGGTTGCAGGTAGAGCCACTGTTGCAGAACGACATGCTCACCGTGATGGGATCGAAGCAAGCAGGCTTCGTAGTGATCAGCAACGACGATGGCACAGATGCTGTGCTCGGCTACTCCCTTCAGGCATACTCATCGACGGATAACCCACAGTTTAACTGGTGGCTGAACGCTATGACACAGGTCTTGAAGGCAGAGAAAGCAACGGGCAATGCCACGCTGAAGCGTGTCGTTAAGCCGGAGAACGGAAAGTCGGTGGAGCCGATGGTTACCTCTACTTGGGGACAAGGTACTCCTTATAACAATGACTGCCCTGGCATGGGATCCGGTCATTATCCTACGGGTTGCCAGGCTACCGCCATGGCACAGATCATGTACCACTGGAAATACCCCACAAAGGGAACGGGTTCCAACCAGTATTCCTTCAACGGTGCCCTTTATAAAGCAGATTTCAGCCAGACAACCTACGACTGGGGCAACATGATCGACAGCTACTCCAAGAGCTATACAGATGCGCAGGCAGCGGCAGTGGCTACCCTGATGTGGCATTGTGGAGCGGCCATCAACATGCAATATACAGCCTCGGGCAGTGGCGCTTTCGATGTAGAGGCCTGCAAGGCTTTCAACAACTACTTCGGCTACAAGGATGCCCAGCTCTACAACCGCGACTATTACTCGGAGGAAGCATGGATGAAGAGGATCTATCAGGAGATCGATGCCCAGCGCCCCATCCTCTACACAGGCGTGGATGCAACCAATGGTGGTCATGCATTCGTGCTCGATGGCTACGATAGCGATGGGATGGTACATATCAACTGGGGATGGAACGGATCAGAGGACGGCTACTACGACATTGCTAAACTCAACCCTGCAAACTATGCCTTCTCCTTACAACAAGGGATGATCGTAGGACTTTCATCGGAGAAGCTCGGCAATGAGTATCATTCACAGATCGGCTCTTCCAATCTGACAATGAGCAATACCAGTACCCGAATCACACTCTCCGGAAGGCTTGTCAATATGGGCACAGTGCAGTTTGATGGCCTGATCGGCATGGCAATCGTGAATATGGCGACGGGAGACTCAACCATTGTCAAGGCTGAACGCTTCAGCCTGCAAGAATATAAAGACGGACTGACCTACACGAAGGACGGTTCCTTCCAGTCCTATTGGATGAAAACACCAGGCGTGACCTACCGCGTCTTCTTAGTTTCCAAGTCAGACCAGGAAAGCAGTTGGCAGTTGGTACGCAACAATAACGTGGAGAATCCATCTTCTGCCTCCTCTTATCTGATGACAGTAGACGCAGATAACCATATCACCGTCACCGCGGAGACATCCGATCTGTGGACGACCGCCATTTCAACTGTCACCGCATTGCCCTCCACGACAGGCGTTATCACCGTCTATGATGCCATGGGCAGGAAGGTATATGCTTCCCCAGCCGCGTCCTTCCGCGTTCAGGACGTGCCTGCCAAGGGACTGTTGATCGTGACCGATGGAAAGAATACCCGTAAAATATTGAAATAGAATGAAGAAGATGAAGCATATCTTATGCTGGCTGTCCCTTGCCCTCGTCGCTGTAGGGCTGACAGCTTGCAACGACAGCACCGATGATGAGAATGCCACTCCCAATATCAGTGGCACCTATCAGGGCTCGATGATTTACTATAATGATGCTACGGTTAAGAACGATACCCTCACCGCATCGTGGACCCTTACGCAGGACAAGGTGCAAATCGCCTCGTTCAACATCGGATGGATCGCGGGAAAGTTGCGCGATGACAACTTGAAAGAGCAGGTTAGGCAGTTGGCAAAACAAAATCTGACAGGCAACCTGAAGCTCTTCCGGTCGAATCCTACCTTGTATTATGCCAATATGGAAGACGTGAGCTATCCTGTGGTAGTCGATGGGAAGGCCCGCACGCTGACCTTGCGCTTTGTCACGGACAACCAGGACAGCTTCCTCGCTTATGATCGTACGTCGAACGTGGTCATGTTGCAAGTGAAAGTCCTCTCCGCTTTCTTGGACAAAGACAAGATCAACCTGCTCACGGACACCCCAAGTTTTCTCTTCTACTCCCAGCCCAAGGGTGGGGGAGACATCCATTACCAGCTCTGACTTATCGTCATTCCTCTTGCGAAAAGGCGTGCCAAACGAAAAGATGGCACGCCTTTTCGCGTGTTTTGATCCCCCCTTCTTACCCCTAAGAAGACGAAGAATGAAAGAAAAATGAAAGAAAAACGTATTTTTAATCTTAAAAAACTTGTTTGTTTCAAAAATAACCTTTATATTTGCGACATGGATATATATATCTTTCAATAGGCGGTAATAGATTCAAGGATTCCATGAGGGAGTGGGGCGTAGCCGCGGAGGTGATGTCAGTTTCTCCTTTTCTTTGGGAAAAATCAGGGTAATCAACAAAACAAGAGGAATTATTAACCTTTATTTATTAACTCATAACCGAAGAGAACTTATGGAAAAAAGACTGATGATGCTATTAGCATGCTTCTTCCTGTTCGTGGGAGGAGTGATGGCGCAGACGAAGGTTAGTGGAACCGTAGCCTCTGCTGAAGATGGGGAACCCGTCATCGGTGCCGCTATTAAGGTAGTGGGTACCAACACGGGTACCGTGACCGACATAAACGGTCATTTCTCTCTTGTCGTTCCCGATGGCTCAAAGATTCAGGTGAGCTACATCGGCATGAAGCCTCAAACACTGAAAGCCACTAACAACATGAAGATCCTGCTCACGCCAGAGAACAAGACCTTGGATGAGGTGATGGTGGTTGCCTTTGGCAAGCAAACACGCAGCTCTTTCACGGGCTCTGCTGCTGTGGTAGACTCGAAGGAGTTGAACAAGAAAATCGCCACGAATGTCGCGGATGCTTTGGTTGGATCCGTGCCCGGCTTGCAGATCACGGGGTCGAGTGGTGCCCCTGGAGCCAGTCAAGGTGCGATCCATATCCGGGGTATTGGCTCCATCACTGCCTCTACCAGTCCGTTGATCATCGTGGATGGTGCCCCGTATACTTCTTCCTTGAGCAACATCCCGCAAGGAGACATCGAGAGCGTTACCGTGTTGAAAGATGCTTCCTCGGCTGCTCTCTATGGTGCGCGTGGTGCCAATGGCGTCATCCTGATCACCACCAAGAATGGCGGTGACAAGGGACCGCGCGTATCCGTTGACGCTAAATGGGGCGGGACGAGCCGATGCGTGCAGGACTATGACATGATCCGAGACCCGGCACAGTATTTAGAGACGTATTATGGCATGCTCTATAACTATGCCCATAACAAGAAAGGATTGGGTGAAGCGGACGCAAACCAATGGGTGAACGCCAGGATGATCAGCAGTCCTACTTACGGATTGCAGTACAATCCCTTCAAGGTACCCGACGGACAGGGCCTGATCGGCATGGATGGCAAGATCAATCCCCAGGCTGTATTGGGCAATACCTATACCGCAGATAACGGGAAGACGTATTATATCGTGCCCGATGACTGGAGAGACGCTGCCTATCGCCATGGCTTCCGGCAGGAGTATAACGTGAGCGTGAATGGCACCAGCCAGAAACTCAACTACTATTCCAGCTTCGGATACCTGAAAGAGAAAGGCGTTGTCGTCAATTCGGCATACGAGCGTGTTACCGCCCGGTTCAAGGCCGACTACCAAGCGTTCAGTTGGTTGCGCACCTATGCCAATGCGGGATATGTGCACTCCAATACGGAATCGAACCCAAACCTGAGCAATACCAGTACCAGCTATTCCAACATGGGATATGTTACCCAGTACATCGCACCGATCTATCCGCTCTTCGTGCGCACTCTTGATGCGAGCGGGAAGCCGCAGATCGAGACCGACCGGTATGGGCACAAGATGTACGACTATGGTATCAACTCCGTGATGTACGACGGTTATCCCGGTCTCGTACGCCCGTTCTCATCTACTTCGAACCCCATTGGAACCAATATCTATAATGACGACCATTATGTGATCGACCAGTTCCAAGGACAGTTGAACTTCGACGTCACGCTGGCACCTTGGTTGAAGTTCACCAGCAACAATTCTGTCAACGTCCACTTGTACCGCTATAGTTACTACGGGAATCCTTACGTGGGCAATTCGAAGCCAGAGAATGGCAATATCGACAAGGCAAACAGCGTGAGCTATCGCCATAACTACGTGCAGATGCTGAACTTCCACAAGGACTTTGGGTCGCATGACGTCCAGGCAATGGTGGGCCATGAGTGGTACAAACAACATATTGGTTACTTGGAAGCACTGGCCCGTGGCGGCTTCTCGCCGGACATCCAGGAGATCAATGCTTTCTCCGACCGCTATGACAGCTACTCCTACGCCACGAACTATGACGTGGAAGGCTATTTCGGCAATGTGCTCTATAACTATGACCAACGCTATTTCGCCCAGGCTTCCTACCGTCGCGATGCCTCCAGTCGCTTTGCCAAGAGCCATCGCTGGGGTGATTTCTGGAGCGTAGGCGGTGCTTGGATCCTCTCGAAGGAGAATTTCTTCAAGAACCTCGGTGCCTCTTGGGTGGACAACCTGAAACTGAAAGTGTCCATCGGACAACAGGGCAATGACGGCATTCCCGACTTCGAGTACTTGGAGCGCTATTCCCTGAGCAAGGGAAAGAGCAGCATGCTGCCTTCCTTCTCGCAGATTGGTAATGAGGAAATTACTTGGGAGACGACCACCAACTTTAATGTCGGACTGGAGTTTGCCTTGTTTGGCAACCGCCTGAATGGTGAGTTCAACTGGTATAACAAGAAAACGACGGACATGCTCTTCTGGTTGAACGTGCCGGAAAGCATGGGCGTGCGCGGCTATTATGGCAATATTGGGGACACCCGCAACCAAGGCGTGGAGCTCATGCTAAGCGGGGATATCATCCGAACCAAGGATATCGTTTGGAGCGTGACCGCCAATATCGCGCATAATAATGCCAAGATCGTGAAACTTGCGCCCCAGAAGACGAAGAATTATGGAGGCTTCTCCATGGCAGATGTCAATGCGGGATTCAACGTGAGTATGTGGTATGCAGACGGAGAGCAACGCTATTGCGCGATGTTGCCCGACTATGCTGGTGTCAACGAGAATGGAGAGTCACTGTGGTGGGTCGACGAAGATCTGTTCCAGAAGTATGGAGGCGACAATGCCACGCAGAGTTCTGGCGACCAACCAGGAAAGAAACACTCCTATACTACGACGGATTGGAGCCAGGCTACTTATTACCTGCATAACATGTTGCCATGGGCAAATGGCGGTTTCACAACGACGCTGTCCTTCTATGGCTTCGACCTGACCGCGACCTTCGACTATCAGTTGGGCGGGAAGATCTACGACTTTGGCTATGCTTCATTGATGAACCCGGTCAGCTCTCGTGCAACAGGATTCGCCATGCACAAGGACGTGCTGAAATCGTGGACCCCAGACCATACCAATACGGACATCCCACGCTTCCAATATGGTGACCAGATGACGACCAACCAGAGCACTCGGTTCTTGGTGAGCGCGAGGTACCTGAACTTCCAGTCGTTTACCTTGGGATATACCCTTCCCAAGCAGTGGGTACACAAGGCATTGTTGAGTAATGTACGCGTGTATGTGCAAGGCGAGAACATCTGTTTCTGGTCGACTCGCAAGGGACTTGACCCGCGGTTTAGCTTCCAGGGTACTACCGCTACAGGCGTGAACTCTTACGCTCCAGTCCGTACTATCATGGGCGGAATCCAGTTATCTTTCTAATTTAATACGTATCGACTTATGAAGAAGCATATTATTTCATTGACCATCGCAGCCTTAGGGATGTTCACCTTGACAGGTTGCATAGAGGAATATACTCCACAGAATGGAGCCCCTTCCTTGGAACAGTTGACGAATGCGCCGGGAGCCTTTGACAATTTGGTGGCAAACCTCACCGATAAAATCACGGGCAAGCGCTCTTATCGACCAGGTTCCAACTGGGTGTATGATTACGGTTATCCTTCGATGTTCCTTACCCGCGACGTGGAAGGGCAGGACATCATCCCCGCAGGATCGAACAACTGGTATAGCACTTGGTATGAGGCCGTTCGCTATCTCTCTTCTGGCTATGCCGTGTCGCAGTTGCCGTATACTTACTATTATGGTTGGATCAACGATTGTAACGTGGTTTTGAAGAGCGGGGGAGCCATCAACTACGCAGAGCCCGATGCCACGCACAAGCATGGAGTGGGCATTGCTTATGCCATGCGGGCGATGTTCTATCTCGATCTCTGCCGGATGTATGCAGCCAAACCTTATTCTGAGGACCATAATGCCTTAACGACAATCAAGGCAGACGAGGTCCGGACGGTGGAAGGAGCCAGCGACCAGCAGCGGATGACCTGGGAAGAGGCGTTCGCGTTTATCCTCCAGGACTTGGATGCAGCTGAGAAATGCCTTTCTGATTACCATCGCTCGGATAAGTACACGCCTGATGTGAGCGTTGTCTATGGACTGAAAGCCCGCCTCTACTTAGAGAAACAGGACTGGGCAAATGCGGAAAAGTACGCCAAACTCGCCCAAGAGGGTTATCGGGTGATGACACAAGAGGAGTTCCTGAGCCATCGGGATGGTTTTAATACGCCCAATAGCTCGTGGATGTTTGCTACGAGATTCAAGGACACTGACCCGAATATCGTTTCCAATGATGGTGATGATTCCTGGGGATCCGTGATGATCATGGAGAATGGTTTCGGCGGAGGCTATGCTCAGAACTATGGCGGCGTAAACGTCATCGACAAGCATCTTTACACGACAATACCCGTAACAGACTTCAGAAAGAAATGTTGGGTCGACTTCAAATTGGACGGAGAGAGCAAGGGACAAGCCATCAAGGACTTGATGGAATATGCTTATATCCCGACAGCAACACATGCGGATTCCGTGGAGCGTGCCACACGTATCTATGAAGGTGGCGTACTAAACGCTTCTTATGGATTAGGCGGACTGTGCCTGAAATTCCGCAACCTGGCTGGTAAGACCGAAACGAAATATGAGGCATGGTGCGTATCAGTGCCCTTGATGAGGGTTGAGGAAATGAAGTTGATTGAGGCAGAGGCTGCTGGCATGCAGGACTTAGCCCGTGGAACAGCCTTGCTCACGGCTTTTGCCAAGACCCGCGACCCGCAATTCGTCTATGGGCAGCACCAGGATGCTTATTATAATACCTCAACATCAGAGTTCCAGAACGAGGTGTGGTGGCAACGCCGCGTGGAACTCTGGGGAGAGGGCTTTGCCACCTATGACATTAAACGCCTGAACAAGGGGATTATCCGTAGCTATCCGGGCACCAATCATTTGGAGAATGCTCGTTGGAATACAGATAAGCTTCCAAGTTGGATGGTCTGGACGTTCCCAGCTACGGAGACGAATAACAATGGTGGCATGACGCTGAACCCGGATCCGCAGCAGCCTGCGGGGGATTCTCCGGAATTTATTTGGTAGCTATTTGACCGTTATATTTGTTTTGGTAGTTATCGTTAGATAACTCGGGGGCGGCCTGTGAAGGTCGCCCCCGAATGTTTTGTTGCGCTGGACATCCTGTCTCATCACCTGAAAAGCCTCTGATGAGGGAGGATGCATGATATGCGGATGTGTTATTTCATCATTTCCTTGACGGCAGCTTCCAATTGCCTGTCGTTGCCATTGAGGTAATCCTCAGGGGTATTATAAACGACGATATCCGGGTTTAGTTGCTTGTTTTCCCCGAATTGACCGTCCATGCCCTGGCATCCCACTTGCGGTATGCCAAAGATCATATCGCGATCGATGAGGGTCTCCCACCATACTGCTGTCATGGTCCCAGCCACTGGTGCGCCAATCAGTTTGCCGATGCCCAAGGTTTTGTAAACCCAAGGGAATCCATGCCCGTTGCTATAGTCATCTTCACAGATCAGCACGCAAGAAGGCTTCACCCATTTGTTGAACGGGTCGCGCCCGATATATTTCCCGTGTGGGATGAACTTCTGGTATTCTTTACCGCTGAGCAGGGTGCAGAGGTCATCGTGCAGCCACCCGCCGCCATTGTGCCGCTCGTCGACGATCACGGCATCCTTTTGCCTGTTCTCCTCGTTGAGCAGTTCGCTATAGACCGTACGGAAGCTCTCGGAATCCATTGCCTTGACATGCACATAGCCGATACGACCGTTGGAAAGCTTCTTGACAAGCTCTTTATTATGGTCTACCCATCGTTTGTACAGCAGTTCGTTCTGGGCATAAAGGCTGATCGCCTTGATGGTCACGTCGAAATGTTTCTTGGTCTGGGGATTGAAAATGGAGAGCCTGACTGGTTTCCCTGCCTTTCCATCGAGCATATAGTTGTAATCAGCATCCTTCAGGATCTCTTGTCCATCGATTTTCTCGATGATACAGCCAGCCGTGACACCAGTTTCCTTTTGGGTCAAAGGGCTCCGTTTGATGACCTCTTCGATCTTCAGGCCATTGCCCTCATAGTCGTTGTCAAAAAATACGCCTAAGTAGGCTGTCTGCAACTTTGCTCCATTGGGATAGTAACGGGCCCCTGTATGGGAGGCATTCAGTTCACCTAACATCTCACTCAGCATATCGCGGAAGTCATAGTTGTTGTTGATGTAGGGCAGGAACTTTTCGTATGTCTTGCGATAGCCTTCCCAATCGACGCCGTGTAGCTTAGGATCATAGAACTTGTCCTTGACTTGCTGCCAGATATGATCGAACATATATTGCCGCTCTTGATAAGGCTTGTAATTGAAACGAGCCTCGAAATCAATGTTCTTGGAGTTGTTCTTGGTCAGGTCGATATCCTTGATATTCCCCCCAGAGACCATGAATAAGTTCTTGAAGTCCTTGTCAGCGTGCAGTTCCCCCGCACCTGCGTTCTTCAGAACAATCTCGGTCTTGTTCTCCTTCAGGTCGTGCTTCCACAGGTCATACCCTCCTTCGAAGGCAGCTTGATAATATAAGGTGTCCCCAGAAGGGCTCAGGGCAGCGTCGCCCATGTGTGAAGAGTTGACGGTAACCCGGATGACGCGGTCGCGACAGTTATCCAAGTCGAAGGTCAACGGTTTCACTGCCGGTTCCTTCTTGGCAGCTTTCTTTCCGCCTTTCTTTCCTTTTTTGCCCTTTTCATCGCTCTTTTCCTCGTTTTGCTTCTTTTCTTTTTCAGCCGCGTCAGCGAGTTCCCTTTCCTCCTTACTCATGCGGAACCGCTCATAGGCATCAAGATCGAAGAACATGAGATACGCATCGTCTTCCGATCCCCAGCTGCCATGGCTGCGGTATCCGGCACGATCACTTTGGAAGAGCATTGCCTTTCCGTTGAGCACCCATTTGGCATTGCTGTCGTTATAGCCGCTTTGGGTGAGGTTATGGATCTCTCCGTTCCCCGATGCATTCACGAGAGCGATGTCCTGGTTGTTCCATCCCCCATGTCCCATGTAGGTAGAAAGCAACCACCTACTGTCTGGACTCCAGCAGAAATCCACGTCTCCATCGCTGTAAGAGTAGATATATTTTCCGTCCATCAGTGTCCTGACCGTCTTGCTTTTCACGTCGATCGCCTTGATGGTGCCGCGGTCTTCTAAATAAGCGATGGTCTTGCCGTCTGGACTCCACTTCGGGAGGAAGGATGTTTTGTCAGATGTCACCAGTTGTTCCTCGACCAAGTCTGTGGCATAGGTGAAATTCTTCTCATTGCTATTCTTCGGCTTCGCAATGTAGATTTGCCACAAGCCGTTGCGCTCGGAGGCGTAAGCGAGCTGCTTTCCATCCGGAGAGAATGCCACATTACGCTCTTGTTCCGGTGTGTCCGTAATCTGTTTGGTCGTCTTGTAGTCTTTGGAAGTCACGTACACATCCCCATGCAAGATAAAGGCGATCTCCTTTCCTGTGGGAGAAACGGAAATCTCCGTAGCACCTGAGGTGCGGATTTGCCGGTCGAGATCGATGTCATTGCGGTCGGCAGTGACATGAACGGTCACCTTGTAAGGCTCTTGTCCTTCCCTGAGCGTGTAGATCTCACCGTCGTAGCCGAAACAAAGTGTCCCGTCTTGGGAAGCAGAGAGAAAGCGAACAGGGTTCTTTTGGAAGTGGGTGAGCTGTTTTTTTCCGGTTCCATCGATGCCCCGGTGATAGACGTTCATCGTCCCATCCTCCTCGCTCAGATAATAGAAGGAGCGTCCGTCAGATGCCCAAACAGGGTTCCGGTCTTCCCCGATGAAATCGGTTAATTTCGTAAATTTCCCCTTTTTGTCAAGCCAAATGTCACGGGTAATGGGAGATGTGTGATGCTTGCGAAATTCGTCTTCATACCCTTTCTTATCATGGTAAAGGATATCCCCGTCCTTGTTGATGGACAGGTTCTCCATCGTTATGGCGGAGAAAAGCTTAGGACGGGTGGCGTTTACATCGACCTCGTAGATCTGTGGGAAGGAAGAACTGGCAAAGATAATCGATTTCGCCGTGGGCATTACGGAGGACTTGAAAAGCACATGCTCATTGTCCTTGAAGGTGAGAGGGATTTCGTCCGCACTATTCGTTGTCAGTCTCTTGGGTGCCCCACCATCCCGGCTCATCAAGTAGACATCTAAACTGCCTTCCCGACTGGATGCAAATGCAATGCGCCGACCGTCTGGGCTCCATACCGGATAAGCGTCATAAGCCGCGTTAGAAGTCAGCTGATGCGCCTCACCGCCCGTAGAGGGCACCGTGTAAATGTCTCCCTGGTAAGAGAAAGCGATGGTTTTTCCATCGGGTGAGATGGCACAGAACCGCATCCACAGCGGTGAGGTCTGTGCCGTGGCAGTCATGGAGAATGCCAAGACTGCCAATGTGAGAAGTTTTTTCATACGAAAATGTTTCTATTGTGAACAGCCGATAAAACGGCTATTCTGGTTTAACTTGTTTTTTTTGACACAATAAAAGAAATAGCAGGCTGC